>DASZDE010000001.1:0-18990 GCA_035942355.1 Allosphingosinicella sp.
CCCGACATCCTATCTCGACGGCTCGCAATGGAATGCGCCCGTCGACGACGAGGAATCGCAGCAACGGGCCCGGCTGTTCGTGCGGCACCAGGCCAGCCCGTTCAACCATGTCGCGGCGATCTGGGCGCCCAAATACCGGCAGGCGACGTTCGGCGCCTTCCTCACCACCAAGGCCGATGCGCAGAAAGCGCTCGACTTCGCCTATCGCGACGTGCTGGCCGCGTTCGACGCCTTCCTGGTGCAGGCGCCGAAGGACCGGCCGGTCATCCTGGCGGCGCACAGCCAGGGCAGCCTCCACCTCACCCGCCTGCTGCGCGACCGCGTCGCGGGTTCGCCGCTCGCTCGGCGCATTGCCGCAGCCTATGTCGTCGGCTGGCCGGTCTCGACCACCGCCGACCTGGAGTTGCTCGGCCTTCCCGCCTGCGAGACCGCGGCCCAGCCCGGCTGCATCCTGTCGTGGCAGAGTTTCGGGGAGCCGGCCGATCCGCAGATGGTGACCGACGTTTACGACGCGTCGGTCGCGCCGAACGGCAAGCGCCGGACGGGATCCCCGATGCTGTGCGTCAATCCGCTGACCGGCGCCAGAGGCGGCGAGGCGCCTGCCGATGCCAATCTTGGCACGCTTATCCCCAATGCGACGCTCACCGAAGGCGAGTTGAGGCCCGGCCTGGTGCCCGCCCGCTGCGACGTCGGCGGTTTCCTGCTGCTCGGCGAGAAATTGCCCGACTTCCCGCCCTACGTCCTGCCCGGCAACAATTACCATGTGTTCGATTACGCTTTGTTCTGGGCGAATGTCCGCGCCGACGCCGAAGCCCGGCTGCGGAGCTTCCTCGCGCGATGATCACGGCCCGCGCCACCCCTTTTCGGGACGCGCTGCCATATGGCGGCCGGCTGCTCGGCCTGGATGTCGGCACCAGAACGATCGGTGTCGCCCTGTGCGACGCCGGCTGGACGATCGCCACCGCCGCCGAGCTGATCAGGCGCGGCAAATTTTCGGCCGATCTGGAACGCCTCAAGGTGCTGACAAGCGTGCACCAAGTGGCGGGCATCGTGATTGGCCTGCCGCTCAACCTCGATGGGTCGGAGAGCCCGCGCAGCCAATCCACCCGGGCCTTCGCCCGCAACCTCGAACCGCTGGGACTGCCGATCCTGCTGTGGGACGAGCGCTGGTCGACCCAGGCGGTGACCCGCACCCTGATCGATGCCGAGGCCAGCCGCGCCCGCCGCGCCGAGCTGGTGGACAAAATGGCTGCCGCCTACATCCTCCAGGGCGCGATCGACGCACTGACGCATCCGGGCCCGCAGCCCCGCTAGCGGGATCGGTTGCGACGTCGCGCGACGATGCGAACGGCCAACTCGTCCGGGCGGGGATTGAGAAACTGGAGCCTGATGCGACCATCGTCTGTGCGGCCCACCGTGCATGGCATGGTGCTGCCCGCCAGCATCCATCCGTGCGGCAGGACGACCGCATTGTCGGGGCGGCTCAGGCTGCGCTCCCAGAGGAGGCTCCCGTCGGGCAACAGCTTGTACCCCGCGTCGTCAGTGTAAGTCTCCGTGATCCGCAGGCGTACGCTTTCACCAGGGCGGACCGGCGGGAAGCGGAACAGCACCGCCTCGCTGCCGGGACCGATGCCGGTGGCGCCCGGTTCAAGCTCCAGTAGCTTTGCACCCCGGATGATTTCCCATTGCAGGGTCTCACCGGTGTCGAGGTTCCGCGCCGAAGGCTCGGACACGGTGCTGCCAGGCCGGACGATGTTGAGGTAGGTCGCGGTTCCTGGACGGGTTTCAGTGTAATCATGGGCGAGGCGGAAAGAGTGGGTCTCCGGCGCGTTCAGATAGTAGGTGATTTCGCGGCTTTGCTTCGCCCGCTCCTGCTCCTCCTCGCGCCGCACCGAGCGCAGGCGGGGGGCCGGGGCCGGACGAGCCTCGATCCGCACCGGCGCCGGCGCCGGGGTCACATTCCAGAAGCTGACCAGCATCCGGCCGTCGGGCTCCTGCAATATCTGGGCAGGATAATTGGAAGAGACCAGCTCGTAGCCCAGGGGCAGCAGGACGGAGTTGCGCTTCACTCCCAGGGAACGGTCGAAGACGATCGCCTCCCCTTCGGCGAAGTAGCTCTTCGCGTCCTGATAGGTCTTGTCGATGAGCAGGCGAGCCTCGCCGCCGCCGGGTGGGACCGGACGGGCGAGCTTCACCCTGATGAACTTCATGCCCGGCTCGGCGCCCCGCACCCCGCCGGCGGCGGCCGCGGCGGCATCGACGATATCCCAATGCAGCGGCTTGCCCGTGGCCCGATCGATCACGCGCTCGTCAGTGGCGATGCTCCCGGGCCGGATCGGGTTGAAATAAAAGATAGCGCCCGGCGCGGTCGCCGTGACGTCGTAGAGGATGCGGAACTTGCCTGACCCGGGTGCCAGCAGCTCGTAGCGAGTATATCCGTCGGATTCGGTCTGTTCGGGCGGCTGGGGCGCACCATGGGCGTCGGCTCCGATCACCGCCAATAAGCCGAGGCCGGCGCGGCCCAGCGACGCACGAAGCAGTCGAAGCACGATTGTCATGACCTTTCCCTTGTCCTTTCATGGCAGCATCGCCGACGACGGAGACGCCCGCAACCGGCGCTTCGCCAGCTCGACTTTTTCGTGCTTGCCGCAAGGCCGATAGAAGTCGTAAAAAGTGGTTCTGCCAAGTGACTTCAGGGGGGACCGATGCCGTACTTCACGTTCACCGATTCATCGAACGAGACGTTCGTAGTGCGGCTTACCGATCCCGATCAGATTGCGCACGCGCGGGCATTGCTCGCCGGCACCGAGACCGGCGACGCGCGGATCGGCGGCACCATCACCAAGGCCCCGGCAGAATATAATATCGGCTGGTCCTATCGGCTGGAGCCGGACGACATCTTCTTTTTCGAAGCCTCGACGGAAGTCGGCGATTCGACGATGCGCTACATCGAGAACCATCTCGGCGCGGTCGGCGGACACCTGCTGCCCGGCAGCGTCTGGACCGGCTGGTCGTCCGAGCTGACCGGCGAGCTCAAGGTCCGCGCCGGCGACGGCGGCACCGATTTCCTCAGGGGCTCGAGCGACGCCGATCTGCTGCTCGGACGCGGCGGAAGCGACCTGCTGCTCGGGCGCGGCGGCGACGACCATCTGGCGGCCGGCTCGGGCGCGGACGCGGCTTATGGCGGCGACGGCAACGACAAGATCGGCGGTGGCAGCGGTATCGACCTGCTGTTCGGCGGCGACGGCGACGACTTCCTCAGCGGTGACGGCGGCAGCGACGTCCTCGACGGCGGCGACGGCCGCGACACGTTCCTGATCGGCGCGCCCGGCACGTGCGGCCGCGACACCATCCTCGATTTCGAGGCCGGCCGCGCCGGCGACCGGATCCGGATCGACTCCGATTGGCTCGACGCGATCGGCGACATCACCGGCGACGGACGGGCCAATCGCCACGATCTGGCGGCGGCTTTCGACGAGCGCGGCGACGACCTCGTCCTCCGCCACGACGGCAAGATCCTGCTCGTGCTCCACGAGGCTGCCGGCGAGACCCTTGAGGCGGCCAACTTCCTGATCGGCGGCTAGCAGCCTGCGGGATTTCGCGCGGCGGACGTTCGATAGGCTCTAGCCACACACGCCGAACCGGTGTTATAGCATACTAACACACCTGGAGGGAATTGATGATCCATGCCCGTATTACATTCCTGCTTGGCGCCTCGGCACTGGCGCTCGGCGCCTGCGCGATGAGCGAGACCGCCACCGCCGACCGGCCCGTCGCGGCCGCCGCCCCGGCTCCGGCCCCTGCCCCCGCGCCGGTGCG
Organism: Allosphingosinicella sp.; assembly: GCA_035942355.1. Lineage (GTDB taxonomy): Bacteria > Pseudomonadota > Alphaproteobacteria > Sphingomonadales > Sphingomonadaceae > Allosphingosinicella. Next base: position 3,820 of record DASZDE010000001.1, read on the forward strand.
CTACTCGGCACGGACATTCTTCGACACCACCAGCTACGCCATGGCGGCGCCGTCGGGTTTCGGTTTCTCGGCCGACGGCCGCTCGCTCCTGATCAGCAGCGACAAATCGGGCGTGTTCAACGCCTATGCCCTGCCGGTCGCCGGCGGCGAGGCCGTTCCGATCAGCAGCTCGCCCGACAACGCCACCTTCGCCCAAAGCTTCTTTCCGAGCGACGACCGCGTGCTGTTCACGGCTGACAAGGGCGGCAATGAGCTCAACCACGTCTATGTGCGCGAGCGCGACGGCACCGTGCGGGACCTCACTCCGGGCGACAAGGTAAAGGCCGATTTCCTTGGCTGGAGCGCCGACGGCAAGACCTTCTGGCTGACCAGCAACGAGCGCGATCCGGAGATGTTCGACGTCTATGCCTATGACGCCGACAGCTACAAGCGCCGCCTGATCTTCACCAACGACGGCTACAATGTCGGCGCGGTCTCCCCCGACGGCCGCTACGTCGCCCTGGTCAAGGAACGGACCAGCGCCGACAACAACCTCTATCTTGCCGACCTTCGCGCCAAAGCGGCGCCCACGCTGATCAGCCGGCACCAGGGCAATGTCAGCTACGGCGTCTACGATTTCACGCCTGACAGCCGCGAGCTGGTCTACGCCACCAACGAGGCCGGCGAGCATAACCAGGCGTGGAGCTACGATCTGGCCGGCGGCGCCAAAAAGCCGATGATCGCGGCGGACTGGGACGTAATGTACGTCTCTTACTCGCCGTCCGGCCGCTATCGAGTCCATGCGCTCAACAACGACGGTTCGACCGACCTCACCATCACCGACCGCCGCGGCCGGGCGGTCAGGCTGAGCGGGGTGCCGGATGGCGACGTCGGCGGCGTCCGCTTCAGCCGCGACGAATCCATGGTGGCGTTCACCGTCGCCTCGGATACCTCGCCCGCCGACATCTTCGTGGCCGACCTGGCCACGGGCCAGGCGCGGCGGCTGACCAAGGCGCTCAATCCCGCCATCGACGAGGACCAGCTGGTCGAAGCCAGCGTCGCCCGCTTCAAGAGCTATGACGGGCTTGAAGTTCCCGGCATCCTCTATCGGCCGCGGGAGGCGAGCGCCTCCAACAAGGTGCCGGCAATCGTCTTCGTGCATGGCGGACCCGGCGGGCAGAGCCGGCGCGGCTATTCGGCCACGATCCAGCACCTCGTCAATAACGGCTATGCCGTCTACGCGATCAACAACCGCGGCTCGTCCGGCTACGGCAAGACCTTCTTCCACATGGACGACAGGAAGCATGGCGACGTCGACCTCAAGGACGTCGTCGCTTCGAAGGCCTTCCTGCAGTCGCAGGACTGGGTCGACGGGGATCGGATCGGCATCATGGGCGGATCCTATGGCGGCTACATGGTCGCCGCCGCGCTCGCCTTCCAGCCGGAAGTCTTCGACGTCGGCGTCAACATCTTCGGCGTGACCAACTGGGTGCGGACGCTGCAGTCGATCCCGCCTTATTGGGCCGCATTCCGCGAATCGCTCTACGACGAGATGGGCGACCCCAAGACCGACGCCGACCGGCACCGGGCGATCTCGCCGCTGTTCCACGCCAAGAATATCGTCAAGCCGATGCTGGTCGTCCAGGGCGCCAACGATCCGCGCGTACTTCAGATCGAGAGCGACGAGATCGTCGCCGCGGTCAAGGCCAATGGCGTCCCGGTCGAATATCTGGTTTTCCCGGACGAGGGTCACGGCTTCCTGAGGAAGCAGAACCGCGTGGACGCTTCGGAAGCCTATCTGAAGTTCCTCGACCGGCATCTGAAAGGCGCCAGCTGACGCTTGAGACGGATGAAGGGCGGGGCTAAGCGGAGCGCGATGCCCCCCTTCCCGCACCGTCATCTGCTCGGCATCGCCGGCCTCTCGCCGGACGACATGCGGCTGATCCTCGACGAGGCCGAACCCTGGATCGCCTTCAACCGCCAGCCGCGCAGGCAGGACGATCGGCTGGCGGGGCTCACGCAGGTCAACGCCTTCTTCGAGAACAGCACTCGCACGCTGGTGTCATTCGACATCGCCGGCAAGAGGCTCGGCGCGCAGGTGGTGAATATGCATGCGGCGCAATCGAGCGTGCAGAAGGGCGAGAGCCTGATCGACACCGCCCTTACCCTTGACGCCATGCGTCCCGACCTCCTGGTTATCCGCCATGGTGAGACGGGTGCGGCGCACGAGGTCGCGGAGGTCGTGGACTGCGCCGTGATCAACGCCGGGGACGGGACCGGCGAGCACCCGACCCAGGCTTTGCTCGACGCGCTGACGATCCGCCGCCGTTTTGGCAGGATCGAGGGGCTGAAGGTCGCGATCTGCGGCGATGTCCGCCACAGCCGGGTGGCCGGATCCAACATGTGGTCGCTGCCCGCGCTGGGAGCCGAGGTTCGGGTGGCGGGTCCGCAGCCGCTTCTTCCCGATCGCGTGCCGATCGGAGTGCGGGCCTTTACCGAGGTGGAGCAGGCAATTGACGGGGCGGACGTGGTGATGATGCTCCGCATCCAGCGCGAACGCATGGAGGCGGCGGTGGCCGAAGGGCTATGCGGCTATCACGCCCGCTACGGCCTTACTCGCGAACGCCTTCGGCTCGCGGCGCCTCACGCCATCGTGATGCATCCGGCGCCGATGAATCGGGGGGTGGAAATTGACGGCGACATCGCCGACGATCCGGAACGCTCGGTCATTCAGCAGCAGGTCGAGCTCGGCCTCGCCGTCCGCATGGCTTGCCTCGACCTCCTCACCCGCCGGCGCCGCAGCGGCTGAAAAGGAAGAAGGGCGGCGACCCTTGGCCTGGTCGCCGCCCCTCCGAGGGAACTTTTTACCGCAATTCAGCCGCGGCGGGAATAGCGTGACGCCCACTGCACCGGCGAATCGCCCGCGGTGGTGCGCACGAAGCAGGCGCCGCCCTTCGAGCGAATGGCTCCGCACAGTCGCGACGCCTCCAGATGCGTTCCGAAACCGGACACCGATAGACGGTGGAATGTCCCTTTGCCGGGCAGGGTCACGGTCGTGCTGAGCGGCTCGCGCTCGTCGGTGAAGGGATAACGCTGGCTGGCCTGGGCCCAGGCCCGCTCGACGCCCTCCGGCGAGGCGAACGCGCCGATCTGGACCACGAATCTTCCTTGCCGGCGCCGCGCCACCTTTGCCTCGAATGCGCGCTCGCTCGGGCCGGCGATGCGCGGCTTTTCCCCAGGCTCGAAGGCTGCAACTTGCGTCGTCGCCACAACCGCCGGCGCGGACGCGCGGATGACCGGCGCCGACACCAGCGACTGCGCCGCTTCCGCGAATCGTGTTTCCTCGGTCGGCACCGGCTGCGGCACCGATTCGATCGGCTGGTCCGGCTCAGCGGCAGCCGCGAAGGCGATGGTGGCAGGCTCGGCGGGCGCCGCCTCAATCGGCTTGACGGCCACGGCCGCGGCGAACTGGCCCTGGGCCGGCGTCGGCGGGGCAAGCGCAAGCCGGACCGGCTGACCCGGATCTTCGGCCGGGGTCACGCCGAGCAGGCTCGCAACCTGGTCCCAGCTTGCCTTGGGCTGCGCGAAGGCGGCCCATTGCTGGAGCCTGCCATTGAGGTCGGCGGGCGATACGTCCTGAGCCGCGGTCACCCGGGCTTTCTGCCAATCGCCGGCCAAAGCGTAGGCGAGGGCCAGATTCTGGCGCACCCGGCCGTTCGCATCGGCGGCGCGAGCGGCCGGCTCGATCATTTCGACCGCGCGCTGCGGCTGCCCCGCCAGTGCGAAGGCGAGCCCGACGTCGGCCGGAGCGGCGGTCAAAGCGAGCTGCTCCAGCTGGACGGTGGCCTGGGCGGTCTTGCCCAATGCGATCTGCGCGAGGGCAACGCTGAGCGAGGCCCGCTGGTTACCGGGATCGAGCGTCAGCACGTCGGCGAAGCTCGTTTCGGCCGCCCGGAAGCGTCCGCTCTTCAGGTAGAGGTCGCCGAGCAGCATGCGATAGCCGACATCGCGGGGCGCCAGTTCGACGGCCCGTTCGGTGTGGGAGAGCGCGACGGCGAGCTGGCCCTGCTGCATCGCCTGTTGCGCGCTTGCATAGAGCTTGACCGCATCGGCTTCCGACCGCGGAGCCCGGGCCGAGACGTTGGTCACCCGGTTGTCCGACGCGGCCTTGCAGCCCATGGTGGTGACGCCGAGGACCAGAGTCGACGCCGCCAACTTCATTGCGACACTCTTTTTCATCTTGTCCACCCCATTGCCTTTCACGAATGACCTAATTGCGCTTGCCCAGCTTGGCGGGCACATGCTCCGCCAGCCTGTCCAACTCGGGCACGCCGGCGAGAAAGTCGTCGAGCGCCTCGCTCACCAGTTGCTGGGCCGACCGGCGCATCACCGCGCAGGCGAGCCGCAGCTTCAGATGGCGCTGCTCGTCGAGGCGCAAGGTGAAGGCGGCCTTCGCCTTGCTCCCGGCCTGCTGGCGCGGCCGCGGCGGCAGCGCGACGACGTCGGCTGCGCGCGCAGGATTGCGGTCAGGCGCGGGTTCGGCGCCGAAGTCGGCGAACCGCGCCTCAATCGCGCGATGTTGGTCGAGCACCGGCTGAGGAGCTTCCTGAAGTTCGCCTTCCCCGGCGCAATCGCCGGGCTGTTCCTGGACCTCGTCCTCGCAAGGGTCCTCAACCTCGGGCACGGCCTGCGGCCGCGGCGCGGGCGTCAGCGCCGCGATCGAGCTCGGCACATGGTCGCGCGGCCCATCCTCCGCAGTGGGAACCAAAGCCGGCGACGGCGGGGCATGGCCCATGTCGTTCCAGCCCAGATCCTCAAGGCCCATGCCCATCTGGTTGAAGCCCTGCGGGCGCATGGCCGGCTTGGCCGCGCCCTTGCGGGCGAGCAATCCGGACGAAAGGGATGCGAAAGGCTTGGCTTCGCTCATCGCCCGCCCCTCCACTTACTGGCCCACCACGCGGCGGCCGAAGCCGCCCGCGGGTCTGGGTGCCGAAGCATGGAGCTGCGCTCCGCCGGGGGCGGCGAACACGGTGCGGCGGAAGTTCTTTTCGAGCCGGTCGGACACATAGTCCCACAGCTCGGTCACTTCCTGGGCGGATTTGCCGCGGGGGTCGACCTCCATCACGGTGCGTCCGTCGATCATCGAGGCGGCGAAGTCGGTACGGTGATGAAGGGTGACCGGAGCTACCGTGCCATGCTGCGACAGGGCAACCGCGGCTTCATAGGTGATCTTGGCCTTGGGCGTCGCGCCGTTCACGACGAACAGGAGCGGCTTGCCGGCGCGCTCGCACAGATCGACCGTGGCACCGACGGCGCGAAGGTCGTGCGGGCTGGGCCGGGTCGGAATAACCACCAGCTCGGCGACCTGGATGACGCTTTGGATCGCCATCGTGATCGCCGGCGGCGTGTCGATCACCGCCAGCCGGAAGCCCTGCTGCCGGAGCACCTCGAGGTCGGCGCCGAGACGAGCGACAGTGGTCTGCGCGAACGCCGGCATTTCCGACTCGCGCTCGTTCCACCAGTCCGCGAGCGAACCCTGAGGATCGATGTCGATAAGGCAGACGGGGCCGGCCCCGGCAAGCTGCGCCTGCACGGCCAAATGGCCGGACAGGGTGGTCTTGCCCGACCCGCCTTTCTGCGACGACAGTGCCAAAACGCGCATGTTTTCCCCTTGGCTCACGAACCCAGAGCCTCTGCGATGCACTCCATGCTGCTAAAATCTGGTTAACTTCGGGTGCGGGAAGCGCGGCCTTGGCGAAGCCGCTGATAGTGTTGTAAACACCGCATTAACTGCTCAGGGCTAAGCGGCAGGGCGCGACTTGCGGCCCTGTGGGGGGAGGGATTGAATGCGTATCCAGGATCGGCATATTTTGGCCGCTGCCTTGTTGGCGGCGTTGAGCTCGGTTCCAGCCCATGCTGACGTCAAAGCCGGGGTCGATGCCTGGCATGCCGGCAATTATGGCGCAGCGATCCGGGAATGGCGCCCGCTTGCCGAGAAGGGGGATGCGGACGCGCAATTCAATATGGGCCAGGCCTATCGCCTCGGCCGCGGCGTTCCCGCCGACCTCAAGATCGCGGGCAGCTGGTTTCAGAAGGCGGCCGCCCAGGGGCATGAGCCGGCCCAGACCAATTACGGCCTCACCCTCTACGACACCGGCAATCGCGCAGCGGCGCTGCCGTGGATCAAGAAGGCCGCCGACCGCGGCGACCCGCGCGCGCAATATGCGCTGGCGGTCGAGCTTACCAATGGCGAGCTGGTCGCCGCGGATTTCCCGCGCGCCTATGCGCTGATGACTCGCGCCGCCGCCCAAGGGATGCCGGCGGCGGCGAAAAGCCTCACCAAGATGGACACGTTCGTCCCGCTCCCCGACCGGCAGAAAGGGATCGCGCTCGCCCGGCAGATGGAGCGCGGTTCCGCTTTGGCTTCGAAGGCCCCGCGCATCGCCGGCGGCGTCACCGCTCCCAAGGCTCCTCCCGCCAAAGCCTCCCCTGCCAAGGCCCCTCCCGCCAAGGCCGCTCCGGCCAAGGCGCCGCCTGGCCCGAAAGCTGCCGCCAAGCCGGCTGCAAAGCCCGCGGTTCAGGCGGCAAAGGCCGCGCCGGGCGGCAAGTGGCGGGTCCAGCTCGGCGCCTACGGCACGGCCGCGGCCGCACAGGGGCAATGGGCGACGCTCAGCAAGAAGATCGGATCGCTGAGGGGACTCCAGCCTTCCTATGAGCCCGCCGGCAAGCTCACCCGGCTCCGGGTGGGGCCGGTCGCCAACCGCGCCGCCGCCGACAAGCTTTGCGCGGCGGCCAAGGCGGCCGGGCAGGCCTGCTTCCCCGTGGCACCTTAGCCGTCTCCAAAAGGGCTCGGTCCCCTTAACGCTTTTTTTGTGCGCCATCCGTATCTTGCGGCCCGGGATCGCAGGGGGCGCAGCATGGCCGCACGGCGGAAGATGGTAGGTGCCTCGGCCATGGCTTCGCGCTGGCGCAGGCGGCGCCTATGCGTGCTGATCACCGACATGCCGGTGCCGGCGGGGCTTCGCGAAGTGTCCGCGACCGGCGCTTTCCTGGAGACCAACGCCCGCCCGCCGCTCGGCAGCGGCGTCGAGCTGCACCATCCGGAGGCGGGCTCGATCGCCGGCGTCGTCAGCTCGCTCGCCCATGACGGCATCGCCATCGGCTTCGTCTGCGGCGAGCATTCGGTCGCCTTCGCCCTTGCCGCCATCGGCGCCGACATGAGCCGGCCGGCCTAATCCTTCTCCCAGTCGCTGCACGGATAGCCCTGCGCGAACAGCAATGCCCCCAGGTCGCCATAGTCGATCCTGGCATCGGCGGCTTCGGCGACCTTCGGCTTGGCATGATAGGCCACGCCCAGGCCGGCCGCCTCGAGCATTGGAATGTCGTTGGCCCCGTCACCGACGGCCAAGCTCTCGGCGAGATCCACGCCGCGCGTCGCCGCCTCGTCCAAAAGAGCTTTGCGCTTGGCCTCCGAACCGACGATCGGACGATCGACATCCCCGCTGAGCAGCCCCTTCTTTATTCCTAGTGCGTTCGAAATCGCCCGGTCGAAGCCGATATCGCCGGCGACCCGGTTGGCGAAGTGCGAAAAGCCGCCGGAGACCAGCAGGCAATAGCCCCCTTCCCTCCGCATCGTGCGAACCAGCGCCTTCGCGCCCGGCGTGACCCGCACGCGCTCCACAAAGCAGCGCTCGATCGCCGCCTCCTCGAGTCCGGCGAGCAAGGCGACCCGTTCGCGCAGCGCAGCCTCGAAGTCCAGCTCGCCTCGCATCGCCCGCTCCGTGATCGCAGCGACCTCCGCCTTGATCCCGGCATAATCGGCGAGCTCGTCGATGCACTCGACTCCGATCATCGTCGAATCCATGTCCGCGACCAGCAGCCGCTTGCGCCGTCCGGCCTCGCCCTGCACGATGAAATCGATGCCGGGCGTGACTCCGTCGAGAGCTAGCCTGGCGGTCGCGGGGCTGGCGGAGAAGAGCAGATCGCACGCCGTGTCGGGCTCGACCCAGCTGCGCCCCATCGGCTCGATCCCGGCACTGCGCAACGCGTCCTCGGCGGCGGAAATATCGCCGCTCGACAGCCGCCGGGCTGCTATCAGGGTGGCGATGAACATATCCGCCTCTTCGCTGCCGCCGGACAAGCCTAAGGTGGCGCTTATCGCGGGGCCGACCGCGAGCGGCAAGTCTGCGCTCGCCCTGGCGCTTGCCGAGCGCTGCAACGGCGTCGTCATCAATGCCGACAGCGCTCAGGTCTATCGCGACCTTCGCATCGTCACCGCGCGCCCCAGCCCGGAGGAGGAGGCGCGGGCGCCGCATCGTCTCTACGGCTATCGCGACGCTTCGGAGACCTGCTCGGCGGCCGATTGGGCCCAGGACGCCAAGGCGGCGATCGGCGAAGCGCACGCCGCGCACAAGCTGCCGATCCTGGTCGGCGGGACGGGGCTCTATATCCGCACGCTGCTCGACGGGATCGCACCCGTGCCGGCGATCGATTTGGCGGTTCGGGCGAAGGTGCGCGCCCTGGCGGTCGAGGCCGCGCATGCTGCGCTGACGCGCGAGGATCCGGAGGCCGCCGCCACACTCCAGGCGGGCGACACGACACGGGTCGCGCGGGCGCTGGAAGTGGTGCGGTCGACCGGACGTCCGCTGAAGGACTGGCAGAAAGAAAGGACCGCCGGAATTGCCGAGACCGTGGCGCTGGCGCCCCTCATCCTGCTGCCGCCACGCGAATGGCTGTACGCACGCTGCGACACTCGTTTCGAGAAAATGCTATCGGATAGCGGTATTACGGAGGTTTCCTCACTCTTGAATCGGAGATTGCCTGCGCTGGCGCCGATCATGCGATCGATCGGCGTACGGGAAATCGGCGGGTTTCTGAGCGGCGCACTCAGCCGCGAGCAGGCGCTCGCCGCCGGCAAGGCCGCGACCCGCCAATATGCGAAGCGGCAATATACATGGTTCAGCCGACAGCCGCCGGCGCACTGGCCGCGCTTCGAGGCGGCGCTGGAGGGGCGATCCGTCGAGGCGGCGCTGAAGCTCCTGCGGCACAGTCTTTCGCGCTGACGGTGGGGCTCTGTTGCCCGCCCGAGTCGAATCCCCTACCCCCCTCTGATGCGCGTCTATTTCGATGCCGATGCCGACCCGGGCCTGATCCGCGGCCGCAAAATAGCCATCGTCGGCTACGGCAATCAGGGCCGAGCGCAGGCGCTGAACCTCAGGGACAGCGGGGTCGCCGTCGCGGTCGGACTGCCGGAGGGTTCCAACAGCCGGGCCGGGGCCGCAGGGGAGGGATTTGACGTCATGACGGCAGCGGAGGCGGCGGGCCGGGCCGACGTGGCCGTCATGCTCGCGGCGGACGAGGATCAGGGGCGGATCTATGCCGAGGAAATCGCGCCGAATTTGCGGGAGGGCGGCGCGCTCGGCTTCGCGCACGGGCTCAACATCCGCTTCGGCCTGATCCAGCCGCGGCCGGATCTGGACGTGTTCCTCGTGGCCCCCAAGGGTCCAGGGACAGCGCTCAGGAGCGAATATGAGCAAGGCGGCGGCCTCATTTCCCTCCTTGCTGTCGCGCAGGATGCGAGCGGCGCGGCCGAAGCGCTCGCCCTCTCCTACGCCTGGGCGATCGGCAGCGGGCGCACGGGCATCCTGCCGACCAGCTTCGCCGAGGAATGCGAGGCCGATCTGTTCAACGAGCAGGCGGTGCTGTGGGGCGCGATTCCCGAACTCATCCATGCCGGCTTCGAGACCTTGGTCGAGGCCGGCTACTCACCGGAAATCGCTTATCTGGAATGCCTTACCGAGGTAAAGTTGATAGCCGACCTGATCTATGAACGGGGCATCGCCGGAATGCGCGAGGCCATCTCCAACACCGCGGAATTCGGGGCGTTGAAAGGCGCCGAGCGAATCATCACCGCCGACACCCGGACGGAGATGCGCCGGATCCTGCGCGACGTTAAAAACGGAAGCTTTGTCATGGCTTTGCTCGAGGATGCGCAGAGCGGATACAGGCTTCTGAAACAGTCTCGCGCGCAAGCGCGCTCGCACGGGATCGAAGCAGTGGGCGAACGACTGCGGGGATTGAAGCCGCCACAGCCTTAGTCCAACAGCGAGACGCAGCGGGTTCAGGCTTAGGTCAGCCGAGATAGGCCAGAGCCTGGGCGCAAGAGGAATCGGTCAGGTGGCCCATGGAAACGATCGATAGGATTGGCCGCGACGAGATTGCGCTCGAGCGGCTGGGCGGTTTGATGGCGAGCATCGGCTGGCTGTTCTTTCACTGGAGCGCCCTCGAAACCACCCTGGTCGACGAAGTCAGGCGCCTCCGCATCGCCGGCGGCGATACCGGCAACACCTTGGTCCGGATCCGCGGCACGCTGAGCGAGCGCCTCGCAGAATGGCGGGCGCTGATCAGCCTGCGGTCGCGGGGCGACCGCCAGCTCGCTCAGGCCGTCGCCGATCTCTCAACTCAGATCGAGCGGCTTCAGCGGCTCCGCAACCTCATCGCCCAGAATTTCGCCGGCGCCTCAGACGAGGACCAGCCGGTCCTGTTCTGCGCCGACAAGAATCTGAGCCCGCCGACCGCCGAGGCCAAGCGGTTCACCCTGTCCGAGATGGAGGCCTTGATCGACGATGTCCGCGCATGCCGCGATCGCCTCCTGGAGTTCGGGCAAAGCTGAGCGTCACTTCCGCCCGAACAATTTCTCCAGGTCGCCGTGGCCGAGCTTGACCCAGGTCGGGCGGCCGTGATTGCACTGCCCGGAATGGGGCGTCACCTCCATCTCGCGGAGCAGGGCGTTCATCTCGGCCACGGAGAGGATCCGCCCGGCTCGCACCGAGCCGTGGCAGGCCATGGTGGCGGCGACATGATCGATCCGCTCCTTGAGCGACAATGCGTGGTCATAAGCAGCAAGCTCGTCGGCGAGATCGACGACGAGGCCTTTGACGTCCCCGTCGCCCAGCACTGCCGGGAAAGCGCGGACCAGCACGGCGCGCGCACCGAACCGCTCGAGCTCGAGCCCCAGCTCGGCGAGTTCCCCCGCCCCCGCCTCGAGCCGGTCGCAAGCGGCCTCGTCGAGCTCGACGACTTCGGGGAGCAGCAGCGCCTGGCGGGCGACGCCGCCATTGGCCATCGCCCGCCGCATCCGCTCGAGCACCAGCCGCTCGTGAGCGGCATGCTGGTCGACCAGCACGAGCCCGTCCTCGGCCTCGGCCACAATGTAGGTCGCCGCCACCTGGCCGCGCGCGACTCCCAGCGGGAAGCGCGTCGGTTCGGGGGGCGGAGCGAAGGCGGATTCGCCGCGGGCGGCGGGGGCGAAGGCCGCCCTGTCCTCGCGCAAAGTCACCTCTCCCCAGCGGGGAGAGGGATAGGGTGAGGGGGCTCCGAGGTACGAGGATGCGCGCTGGTCGTAGAGCCTTCCTTGCGGACTCAGAGCCCCCTCACCCCGGCCCTCTCCCCCCTGGAGAGAGGGGGGAGTCTGCCACGGCACGTCTGCGGCGGGCCTTTGCACCGACCGGAAGCCCGCCGAATCCAGGGCGTGCCTCAGGCCGCCGACGATGAGGCCGCGGATATTGGCGGCGTCGCGAAACCGGACCTCGGTCTTGGCAGGGTGGACGTTGACGTCGACCTCCTCGGCGGGAAGTTCGAGGAACAGAGCGACGATAGGGTGGCGGTCGCGGGCGAGCAGGTCCTGATAGGCACCCCGCACCGCCCCGATCAGCAGCCGGTCCTTCACCGGCCGGCCATTGACGAACAGATATTGATGGTCGGCGATGCCTCGGCTGAAGGTCGGAAGGCCGGCCACCCCGCCCAGCCGCGCGGAGCCGCGTTGATAGTCGATCGCGACGCTGTTCTCAGCCAAACCGCGGTCGGTGAGCGCCGCCACCCGCGACGGCCGATCTTCATCGGGCTGCACCCCGAGGCTCCGCCGCCCATCGTGATCGACGCTGAAGCCGATGTCCGGGCGCGCCATGGCGAGCCGCTTCACCGCGTCGAGGCACGCGCCAAATTCGGAGCGGGCGGAGCGCAGGAACTTGCGCCGCGCCGGCACCCTGGCGAACAGATCCTCGACCAGGATGCGAGTGCCGGGAGGCAGCGCCCCCGGGCCTTCGCCGGTGAGGCGGCCATTGTCCACTCGCCGGGCCCAGCCGTCGGCCCCCCTCACGCGGCTCTCCATGCTGAGCCGTGCGACGCTGGCGATCGACGGCAGAGCTTCGCCGCGGAACCCCAAGGTGGCGACTTGCTCGATGGCGTCGCCGGGCAATTTCGACGTGGCATGGCGCTCGAGCGCGAGCGCCATGTCGGCGGGCGCCATGCCGCAGCCGTCGTCGCTGACCTCGATCCGGTCGATGCCGCCGCCGGCCAGTGAAACCGCGATCCGGCCGGCGCCGGCGTCGATCGCGTTTTCCACCAATTCCTTCAACGCGCTGGCGGGCCGTTCGACAACCTCGCCGGCGGCGATCCGGTTGACGAGATGTTCAGGAAGTCGCCGTATTGACATGCCTCTTCCTCTAGACCAAGCGGCGCCATCCTGCGAGCCACGTTAACTGTTTTCTGGACGCATGCGGCGGGGGCACCCTATAGGTAGAAACGGGCAGTGCCGGCCCTTCGCGGCGCAGCGACGTTGATGAAGCGAGTTTAGCCGAAATGTCATTTTTCCGGTTCCTCAAGTTCCCCTCGCACGACATGGCGATCGACCTCGGCACCGCCAATACGGTGGTCTATGTCCGCGGCCGCGGCGTCGTCCTCAACGAACCCTCGGTGGTCGCCATCGAGACGATCAACGGCGTCAAGAGAGTCAAGGCAGTCGGAGACGACGCCAAATTGATGATGGGCAAGACGCCCGACCAGATCGAGGCGATCCGGCCGCTGCGTGACGGCGTCATCGCCGACATCGACGTCGCCGAGCAGATGATCAAGCATTTCATCCAGAAGGTCCACGGCAAGCGTCGCTTCCCGCGCTGGCCCGAGATCGTGATCTGCGTGCCGTCCGGCTCAACCTCGGTCGAGCGGCGTGCGATCCGCGACGCCGCCTCGAACGCGGGTGCCAGCCAGGTATGGCTGATCGAGGAGCCGATGGCGGCCGCGATCGGGGCCGACATGCCGGTCACCGAGCCGATCGGATCGATGGTGGTCGATATCGGCGGCGGCACGACCGAAGTTGCCGTGCTTTCGCTGCGCGGCCTTGCCTACACCACCAGTGTCCGGGTCGGCGGCGACAAGATGGACGAGGCGATTTCAAGCTACGTCCGGCGCAACCACAACCTCCTGATCGGCGAAGCGACCGCCGAGCGTATCAAGCAGCAGGTCGGCATCGCCAAGCCGCCCGCCGACGGCGACGGCCTCACCGTCCACATCAAGGGGCGCGACCTCGTCAACGGGGTCCCCAAGGAAATCACGATCAACCAGCGCCAGATCGCGGAGGCGCTGTCGGAACCGGTCGGAACGATCATCGAGGGCGTCCGCATCGCGCTCGAGAACACCGCGCCGGAGCTCGCCGCGGACATCGTCGACCAGGGTATCGTGCTGACCGGCGGCGGCGCGTTGCTGCAGGGCCTCGACGAGGTGCTGCGCGACGAGACCGGCCTTCCCGTCACGGTCGCTGACGATCCGCTGACCTGCGTCGCGCTCGGCACCGGCAGGGCGCTGGAGGAGGAAATCTTCCGCGGCGTGCTGCAGACGGCCTAAACCGGGGCTCTCCCATGGCGCCGCCATCCTCCCGGCGCCCCGGATTTTCCCGCCGGGCGCAATATGGATTGTTCCTCGGCTATGTCACCGCGGTGGCAGGCGTTTTGTTCGCGATCCTGCTGCTCGTGGTGGCGGTAGTCGATCCACGCGGCTTCAATGCGCTCCGCGGCGCCGCCCTCGACCTTACCACCCCGATCAGCTCCGCCGGCCGCGGCGTCGTCCGCTTCTTCACCGGCAGCGCCGAGGACGTCGCCAACTATTTCAAGGCCGGCAAGCAGAACTCGGAGTTGAAGCGAGAGCTCGAGCAGGCCCACCACCGTCTGATCGAAGCGCGGGCGATCGAGTTCGAGAATGAGCGGCTGAAGCGGCTGCTCAAGCTGGCGGGCGAGGTCACCGACCAAATCGCCATTGCGCGGATTGTCAGCTCGACCTTCGATTCGAGCCGCCGCCTCGCCACCCTCGATGCCGGCAGCGCGGCCGGCATCCGGATCGGTCAGCCGGTCCGATCACCCGAAGGGCTGCTCGGCCGCATCGTGGAGACCGGCCGCCATGCCTCCCGCGTGCTGCTCATCACCGACGGCGCGAACAACGTTCCGGTGCGGCTGGTGCGCGACGGCACGCCGGCCATGGCCACCGGCCGGGGCGATGGAACCATCGATCTAAAGCCGCTCGAGATCGGGCAAAATCCGTTCAGGCGCGGCGACATTTTCATCACCTCCGGGGTCGGTGGCATCTATTCGCCCGGAGTTCCGGTGGCGATGGTGGTGCGGGCAACCCGGGACGAAACCGTGGCGCGGCCGCTTGCGGACCCGTCGCGCGTCGACTTCGCGATCGTCCAGAGCCTCTATATGCCCGCGGCCGACCAGCCGCTCGATACGGCTTCGCCGGCATCCCCGGCGCCCGCTGCGGCGGCGCGCCGATGAGCCGGATCGCCCTCACCCCGGGCGACGTCCGGCTGAAGACGCTCAGGCGCGAATATGTGCCGATCGTCTCGACCATCATCGCCTGCTCGCTGGTGCTGCTGCCGATCGTCGTCAGCTCGCCGATCGTACCCGACTTCGCCTTTCTGGTGGTGATCGCGTGGCGACTGCTCAGGCCGGAAATGTGGACGGCCAAGATCGCGCTGCCGCTGGGCTTCTATAACGACCTCGTCGCCGGCCACCCGATCGGCCAGTCGATGGCGCTGTGGACGATGACCTTTCTCGCCTTCGACCTGCTCGAGAGCCGGCTCGGCTTTCGCGACTATCTGATGGACTGGCTGCTGGCGGCCGGAGCGATCATCTTTCATACATTTGGCGTGTGGTACATCGCGCTGCTGATGGGCAGCGACGCGCGTTTCACGATCATGATTCCCCAGATCGGGCTTTCGGTGCTGGCATATCCGGTGGCGGCGCGGCTTGTCCTCGCGCGCGACAGGTGGCGGCTGGCGCGATGAGGCGGCGACGGAATTCGGCGCCTCCGGCGACCGAGAGCAGCCAGGCCTACACCTTCACCCGCCGGGCGCTCCTGCTG
>DASZDE010000002.1:0-3906 GCA_035942355.1 Allosphingosinicella sp.
GGATCAGCCCGCACGTCCTTCGCCACGCCTTCGCCACGCACTTGCTGGAAGGAGGCGCCGACCTGCGCGCCGTCCAGCTCCTGCTCGGCCACGCCGACATCGCCACCACGCAAATCTATACCCATGTCGACTCCCGCAGGCTGATCGAGCTGGTCAACAGCCGCCACCCGCTCGTTGACGCCAAGGCCGGCGCGCCCTAACCCCGCCTGCTTCATGGCCACCTTCCTCGACTTCGAAAAACCGATCTCGGAGCTCGACGAGCGCGTGCGCGGACTGCGCGAGACGGCTCAGGCCGGCGAGCTCAACATCGACGCCGAGATCGAACGGCTCGAGGCCAAATCCGAGCGGCTGCTGCGCGAGACCTATGCCAAGCTGACGCCGTGGCAGAAGACGCAGGTCGCGCGCCACCCCGAGCGTCCGCATTTCAAGGATTATGCGGCCGCCCTGATCGACGAGTTCGTGCCGCTTTCGGGCGACCGCGCGTTCGGCGAGGATCAGGCGATCGTCGGCGGCCTCGGCAGGCTCGGCGGCCGCAGGATCATGCTGATCGGGCATGAGAAGGGCGACGACACCGCGTCCCGCCTCCGCCACAATTTCGGCATGGCCAAGCCGGAGGGCTATCGCAAGGCGATCCGGCTGATGCGGATTGCCGACCGCTTCGGGCTGCCGGTGGTGACCCTGGTCGATACGCCCGGCGCCTTTCCCGGCGTCGAGGCCGAGGAGCGGGGCCAGGCCGAGGCGATCGCCCGCTCGACCGAGCAATGCCTGCAGCTGTCGGTGCCGCTGGTCGCCGCGGTGGTCGGCGAGGGCGGATCGGGCGGCGCGATCGCGCTGGCGGCGGCCAACCGGGTGCTCATGCTCGAACATTCCGTCTATGCGGTCATTTCACCCGAAGGCTGCGCGTCGATCCTGTGGCGCACCGCCGAGAAGGCGGCCGAAGCGGCCGAGGCGATGCGGGTCACGGCCGGCGATCTCAAGCAGCTCGGAGTGATCGACCGGGTGGTCCCGGAACCGCTCGGGGGAGCGCATCGGCGCCCCGCCGAGGCGGTCGCCACGCTCGGCCGGGCGATCGAAGAGGAGCTGGACGGGCTCACCGCCCTGTCGCGCGAGCAGATCCGCGCCGACCGCCGCGCCAAGTTCCTCGCCATCGGCTGAACCCGCGGCCGCGGGGGGCGGCCCCCTCCACGCCCCGCTGCAGGCAAAGAAAAAGGGCGGCGGAACCGAAGTCCCGCCGCCCCCTTCCCGGTTGCGGTTATTACTGAACCGCAGCCATGCCCTCGGCCATTTCGGTCGAAACGCCGCCGAAGGTCGCGGCGAGCTGGTTGCCCAGGCCCGACATGGCGGTGATGGCGGCGACGGCGATCAGAGCGGCGATCAGGCCGTATTCAATCGCGGTGGCGCCTTCTTCGTTCTTCAGCATCTTGCGAAAAATCTTCATTTCCGGTCTCCTGTTCCAAAGCTTTGGAAGTCCACACTTCCATGCCGCCGAATTCCTCAAGTTATGAAAGCGGCATCTTCTCCTGCTACTTGAGAGAAGTTTCCAAACTCTTAATTGACGGCCTCCGTGGTGCTCTCCTCGACCCGGTCGGAAACGCCGTTCCACATCCCGATCGTGACGTTCGCCACCTGGATCAGGCTAGCCATCATCGCGATCACGATCAGCGAGACGATGAGGCCATATTCGATCGCGGTGGCGCCGCTCTCGTCGCTCAGCAATGTTGATGTCGGGCGCTTCATTTCTTACCCCCGGCGGAAGGTGTGCGGACGCATTCGCCCTGATCGGGTCCGGACTATGGCTCGGGACCGTTAACAAAGGCCTAGGACGAAAGCTTAAGGTGGAAAAAAATCCGACAATGACGGTGGTCGCGGCGGCGCTCGTCGATGCCGACGGGCGCGTCCTGCTCCAGCAGCGCCGGGAGGGAAGGGCGATGGCCGGTTTGTGGGAGTTTCCGGGCGGCAAGGTCGAGGCGGGCGAGGCGCCCGAGCCGGCGCTGATCCGCGAGCTTAAGGAGGAGCTCGGCATCGATACCGACACCGCCTGCCTGGCGCCGGCGGCCTTTGCCAGCGCCGCGCTCGGCGACCGCCACCTGCTGCTGCTGCTCTACATTTGCCGCAAGTGGCGCGGCACGCCGCAGCCGCTCGATGCAAGCGCGCTGACATGGGTGCGGCCGCACCAGATGTTCGCGCTGCCGATGCCGCCGGCCGACAAGCCGCTGATCGGCCTGCTCGACGCCCTGATCTAGCCCCTGCCCGAGCCTAGTGAGGAGGCGAGCGAGGCGGTCGCGCTGCCGCGGCGCGCCGGCTCGGGCTGGTCCGGCGACGGCGCCCATCCGGTCAGGTAGACGATCTCGAAGCGTTCGGCGGTGCGGCCGTCCGCATCGGCCTGCGCCGCGAACTCGGCCATCGCCGCGGCCAGGCCGAGCCGCCCGAGCGGCCGCGACCGCGAGGCGAGGATGTTGGTCGCCGCCATTCCCCTGAGGTCGCGGACCAGCGCCATCAGATCGGCAAAGCGAACGGTGATGCTCGCGACGTCGACGACGGGCAGCGCGAAGCCCGCCCGCATCAGCAGGTCGCCCGCCGCGCGCACGTCGATCTGCGGGTGGATATGGGCCGAGGCGCCGCCTTCGGCCTCGTCGGCCGCGGCCATGGCGCGGCGCAGCTTCGGCAGGCTGCCGGCGCCGGCCAGTGCCGCCAGGAACAAGCCGTCCGGGCGGAGGGCGCGGCGGATCAGGGTGAGCGCGCCGGGGAGATCGTTGACGCTGTCCAGCGATCCGACCGAGGTGACGAGGTCGAAGGCGCGGTCGCCGAACGGCAGCCGGTCCTCGTCGCACTGCACGCCGTCCAGGCCGCGGGCGAAGCGGAATCCCGGATCGGCCGAGGTGACGCGCAGCCCGCGCTCGCGCAGCCGCCGCGACAGCAGGCCGGCGGCGGCGCCGAGGTCCAGCGCTTCGGCGAAATCGCGCTTGACGAGGTCGAGCCGGTCGAGCAGTTCCTCGGCCGCCAGCCGGTGCAGATAGTCGGCAAAGCCCGCGGCGGCCCGGTCGCGCCGCAGCCGGCGCAAGCGGCGGTCGAAAGGCATGTCGGCATCCACCGGAGGGCTTGTGCAGCCGCGAGCGTAGGCAGACAAGACAAGTCATGCTGGCCGTAACCGAAGCGGCGCACGGCGCCGTCCGCCACCTCGTCGATTTCGCGCTGCCGCCGCGCTGCCCCGGCTGCGGCGCGGTGGTGCCGGACGAGCATCGTTTCTGCCTCGCCTGCTGGCGCAAGCTGCAGTTCCTGGGCGAGCCGTGCTGCAGCCGCTGCGGGCTTCCGTTCGACTATGAATGCGGCCCCGATGCGCAGTGCGGCGCCTGCCTCGCCGAGCCGCCCCACTACGACCGGATGCGGGCCGCGGTCGCATATGGCGAGATCGCCCGCCAGGTGGCGCTCAAGCTCAAGCATAGCGGCCGTCCCGGAGTTGCCGAAACGCTCGCGCGCCTCATGCAGCGGCACGTCGCCGACGCCGGCGGCGACGCCGTGCTCGCCCCCGTTCCGCTCCACCGCTGGCGGATCTGGAAGCGCGGCTACAACCAGTCGGCGCTGATCGCGGCGGCGCTGGCGCGGCGGACCGGGCTTGCGGCCGAGCTCGACCTGGTGAAGCGGGTCAAGGCGACGCCGGTGCTCAAGGGCAAGGGCCGGCGCGAGCGCGCGCTGGCGGTGCGCGGCGCGTTCCGGGTCGAGGAGCGAGCGAAGCCGATCGCTGCCGGCCGCCGGGTGATCCTGATCGACGACGTCTACACGACCGGCGCCACCGCCAATGCCTGCGCCAAGGCGCTGCGGCGCGCCGGCGCCGCCGGCGTGGACATTATCTGCTGGGCGCGAGTTGTCCGCGCAGACGATTGACAAACGGAGCGGCCGGTCCAGAGG
>DASZDE010000003.1:0-38556 GCA_035942355.1 Allosphingosinicella sp.
AACCCGGACATCGTTAGCCAATTGATCGAGGGCGGGATCATCCCCGGCATCGCCGGCGCGACCGCCAACCCGATCGGGTTCAAAGCCGGGCTGGCGGACGTACGCGGTTTCGACGGGCTGGCGCTGCCGCGGCTCGCCGACAGCCCGGAGGTGACCGTCGAGATCATCGAGAGCGGGGAGGAGCCGGGCGGCGTCACCGAGCTCGGCGTGCCCGCGGTCGCGCCGGCGATCGCCAACGCCTTGTTCGCGGCGACCGGGCAGCGGCTGCGCGCGCTGCCGCTGGTGGTGGGCGGGCGATGACGGCGCCGGCCGGCCACCCGATCATCGCCGCTTCCAAAGTGGGCGTGCTGTTGATCAACCTCGGAACGCCCGACGCGCCCGAGGCCGGGGCGGTGCGGGCCTATCTCAAGGAATTTCTGTCGGACCCGCGCGTGATCGAGATCCCGCGGCTGGTCTGGCAGCCGATCCTGCGCACCATCATCCTCAACACCCGCCCGAAAAAGTCGGCACATGCGTACCGGCAGGTGTGGACCGAGCAAGGCTCCCCGCTGGCGGCGATCACGGCTCGCCAGGCGAAGTCGCTGCAGGGGGCGTTCGGCGCCTCCGTGGTGGTCGATCACGCCATGCGCTACGGCCGGCCCGCCATCGCCGAGCGGCTCACGGCGCTGAAGAGTCAAGGCTGCGAGCGGATCCTGATCGCGCCGCTCTACCCGCAATATTGCGCGGCGACGACCGCAACCGCCAACGATGCGGCGTTCGCATGTCTGAAGAGCATGCGCTGGCAGCCGGCGGTGCGGACGCTGCCGCCCTATCATGACGACCCGGCCTATATCGAGGCGCTGGCCGCGACGCTCGGCGACGGGCTCGCCGCGCTCGATTTCGAGCCGCAGGCGATCATCGCGAGCTTCCACGGCATGCCGCAGCGGACGCTCGAGCTCGGCGATCCCTATCATTGCCACTGCCGCAAGACCGCGCGGCTGCTCGGCGAGGCATTGGGCCGCGAGCTCGAGGTCGCCTTCCAGTCGCGCTTCGGGCGGGCCAAATGGCTGGAGCCGGCGACCGACGCGATGCTGTCCGCGCTGCCGGGTAGGGGCGTCACCAGGGTCGCGATCCTCGCCCCCGGCTTTGCCGCCGACTGCCTGGAGACGCTGGAGGAGCTCGCCATCCGCGGCCGCGACATCTTCGCGGCGGCGGGCGGCACCCACTTCGCCTACCTGCCGTGCCTCAACGACAGCGGACCCGGCATCGCCATGCTGCGTTCGCTGATCGGGCGCGAGCTTGAAGGATGGGTGACCCAGCCATAAAGGAACCGCGCAAAACACAAGGAGAGGAAGCATGGCACGCGTTGCGATCGTCACCGGCGGGACCCGCGGCATCGGCGAGGCGATCAGCCTCGCGCTCAGGGATGCGGGCATGGATGTCGCCGCCAATTATGCCGGCAACGAGGAAAAAGCGCGGCAGTTCAGCGAGCGGACCGGCATCAGATCCTATAGATGGGACGTCAGCGACTTCGACGCGTGCATCGCCGGCGTCCAGCAGGTGGAGAGCGAGCTTGGCCCCGTCGACGTGCTGGTCAACAATGCCGGCATAACCCGCGACGGCACGATGAAGCGGATGACGCGCCAGGCCTGGGACGATGTGATCGACGTCAATCTGGGCGGATGCTTCAACATGGCCAAGGCGGTGTTCGACGGCATGCTGACGCGCAAGTTCGGCCGGATCGTCAATATCGGCTCGATCAACGGCCAGGCCGGGCAATATGGCCAAGTCAATTACGCCGCCGCCAAGTCGGGCATCCACGGCTTCACCAAGGCGCTCGCCCAGGAGGGCGCCCGCGCCGGCGTCACCGTCAACGCGATCGCGCCGGGCTATATCGACACCGAGATGGTCGCCGCGGTGCCGGAGGACGTGCTCCAGAAGATCATTGCCCGGATCCCGGTCGGCCGGCTCGGCAAGGCCGAGGAGATCGCCCGCGGCGTCGTCTTCCTGTGCGGCGAGGAAGCCGGCTTCATCACCGGCTCGACGCTGTCGATCAACGGCGGCCAGCACATGTATTGAGCGGGATCGGCAGGCCTTTGCCGCCTCTTTGAGCCGGGTTCAAATATAGGCGGAAAAATCCGCATTGGTGAGGGCGGTGCCCGGATCGACGCGAGCGAACAACACCGCCGCGATCTCGCCGGTGCCGTCGGGATCGTAGAAGATGTCGCCGGTCCGCGCGTCGTACAGGATTCGGTCGGACGAATCCGCGGCCGCTCCACCTTCGCGAAAGGCACCGGGTGCGAGGCGCCCGTTGACCGCAATTCCGGTGAAGACGTCGCG
Organism: Allosphingosinicella sp.; assembly: GCA_035942355.1. Taxonomy (GTDB): domain Bacteria; phylum Pseudomonadota; class Alphaproteobacteria; order Sphingomonadales; family Sphingomonadaceae; genus Allosphingosinicella. Next base: position 2,320 of record DASZDE010000003.1, read on the forward strand.
GTCGAGCCGAATCACGTCGTCGGCCGCCGAGAAGTCCAGGATCGTGTCGGCGTTGGCGACGCGGTGCGGGACGGTGTCGAAGTGGAAAGCGTCGAGGCCCTCGCCGCCTTCGAGGCGGTCCGTGCCCGTGCCGCCGTAGAGAAAGTCGTTGCCGGAGCCGCCGAGCAGGAAATCATGGCCGGCGCCGCCGTCGAGCCTGTTGCCGGCGCCGTTACCCGCTATCCGATTGGCGAGCGAGTTGCCCGTCCCGCCGATATCGCCAGCGCCGACGAGCAGGAGGTTCTCCACATGGCGGCCGAGCGCGAAGCTGACGCTAGCCTCGATGCGGTCGAGGCCGTCGCCTGCGCCGAGCTCGACCACGCGATCGTCGGTCCGGTCGACGCGATAGATGTCGTCGCCGGCGCCGCCCTTCATGAGATCGGCTCCGGCGCGGCCGTCCAGAATGTTGGCCGCGGCATTGCCCGCGAGGTTGTTGGCGGCCGCGTTGCCGATCGCGGCCACTGCCGCGGTGCCGAGCAGCTGCAGATTCTCGATTGTCGCGCCGAGGGTGAAGCTGACAAGGCTCGTCACCGCGTCGGTGCCGCCGCCGGCGCGCTCGACGACAATGTCGCGGGCGCTGTCGATCACATAGATGTCGTTGCCGGCGCCGCCGCTCATCCGGTCGGCGCCGGCGCCGCCGTCGAGCAGATTGTCGCCCTCGTTGCCGGCAAGATGGTTCGCAAGCGCATTGCCGGTCCCGTCGAGATCGGCCTGGCCGGTGAGATAGAGGTGCTCGACATGGGCCCCTAAAGCGAAGCTGACCGAGCTTGTCACATGATCGGTATCGTTCGCCGCGGTCTCGACGACCCTGTCGAGCAGGTGATCGACTTCATAAACGTCGCCGCCGTCGCCGCCCCGCATCGTGTCGGCGCCGCCGCCCCCGTCAATCTCGTCGGCGCCGGCAAATCCTTCGAGGAGGTTGGCCGCGTCGTTGCCGACGAGCATGTTGCCAAGCTCGTTGCCGCGCCCGTTGATCGCACCGTCTCCAGTGAGGGTCAGCCGCTCGACGTTGGCGCTCAGATTGTAGCTGACCGAACTCAGGACCAGATCATTGTCCTGGATCCCGGTTTCCCCTTCGACGATCCTGTCGCGCGGAGCGTCGACGACATAGGTGTCGCTTCCCGCCCCGCCGCTCAGCACGTCGCTGCCGAGACCGCCGTCGAGGACGTTCGACTTGCCGTCGCCGGTCAGCGCGTCCGCGAAGCCCGAACCGGTAACGCGCTCTATATCCGCGAGCATATCGATTCCGGCGCCGCCCGTATCCTGCCAACCGCTGAGCGAGAGGTTCACGGCCACCCCCGAAGCCGCGGCCGCATAGGTGACCAGATCGGTGCCGCCGCCGCCGAGCAGCGTGTCGGCATCGGCTCCCGCGCCGCCGTCGAGGGTGTCCATGCCGCTGCCGCCGTCGAGGAGATCGAGCCCTGCGCCGCCCTCGAGCCTGTCGTCGCCGGCGCCGCCGAACAGGCCGTCCGCGGAATCGCCCCCGATCAGAACGTCCGCGCCTTCGCCGGCGCGCAGCGTATCCGCGCCTCCGTCCCCGCTCAGCGCATCCTGCCCGATACCTCCGAGCAGCGTATCGGCGGCACCTCCGCCGGTCAGCGTGTCGTCCCCATCCCCGCCATCGAGCAAGGACCCGAACTCGAGGCCGGTGGCGGCCCCAGGCACGGAGATGTGCAAGATGTAGTGCCTGTTGACCGGCTCGTCCTCACTCGCCCGCTTCACGACGCGAACGTAATATTGCCCGGAGAATTCCACGTCATAGGCAAGGTAGGGATGGTCGGCGTCCTCGCTGCCGGCATCGCTGGCGGCGGCGGATTCGTTTCGGGCCAGCAGCTTGCCCGCCGCGTCGTAGAGCTCCAGCGTCAGAGCGGCCGCGGTGTCGTCGATGTCGAGCAGGATCTGGCCCGGATGCTCAACGGTCACACGATACCATTCGGGGCCTTCCGTAGTCCACGCATTGATAGTCGTGTGGGGAATGACCGTCGGAGCCTCGGCACCCCAATTATGATCGAGCGACATGGCGCCATCCACGGACAAGGCCAACTCGCGGGAGCTCCGGTCGCGATCGTCATGCGCTTGAAACTCGTGCAGGGCCCCGCCCGCTCCAGTGACCAGCGTGTCATCGCCCGCAAGCCCGCTCAGGGTATTGATGCCCCCTCGGCCCTTGAGGACGTTGGCGGCATCGTTGCCGGTGATCCGATCGTTTCCCGCGCCGCCGACGGCGTTCTCGATGAGCGATCGGGGATCGCCGTCGTGAAGCAGCGCATTGGCGATGTTTCCGCGCGCCTCATGGTCCATCCCGAGATCCGCGAGCTGCGCCCCCGACGTGAACGTCCATTCGCCCGGGCCGAGGTCGATGAAAACTGCGCCCTTGTAGTTGGACAGGTCGTAGGTGTCGCTGCCGTTCCCGTCCCAGACGGTGAGGAAGACCCGGTTTTCCCCCGGCGCACCCTCGCCGACACCGTTGGCGAACATCTCGCCGCTATTCTCATCCCAGCGATAGACGGTGTCGCCCGCGTTGCTGCCGTAATTGGCGCCGTACATGTGCTGGAGCGCGGCAATGTCGTACATCATCAGGCTCTGCGCGAAGCCGTGCTCCTCGTTGATGAAGCCGTAGTCGGTGAGCCCGCCCTCGTAGGAACGGTAGGTCATCACCGAAAACTCCATCGTGTCGTGCTCGGCCGTCAGGGCGCCGAAGCCGCCCATCTCATGGCCATGCTTGAGACCGAGCGAGTGGCCGATCTCATGCATGAAGGCGAAATAGGCATAGTCTCCCTTGACCGGATAGCCATAGGAGTCGTCCCTCGAGAACCAGCTGTCGCCGCCGCGGGGATCGAAGTGGGGGCTGTACGCGTAAGCCGAGTCGCTGGTGAACGATTCGCTAAGGCGCAGGTCTCCGGCGCCGCCCGACCTTTGCGCGAAGCTCAGGTTGGCGACCGAGGAAAAGTTGTCCAGGATGTCGATCACCGCCGCCTGCTGATCGTCGGACAGTTCCGACGAATATTGCGTCTCCTGCGCGTCGGGATAGTCGGAGCCGTAATCTTGAGAGCCGCTGGGAAAGCTGAAGCTCAGCGAGGTCGTGGCCCAGCGATAGTCGCCCAACAAAGCGTCGATGTCCTGATCGCCCGAGCGGACGTTACCCACAATCCAAGGCATTTGTGATTTTCCCTACCCGGCGACATAAGCCTGATGCTGCTGCACAGGCCATCGCCTCCTAGGCTTGGCCCTATACAGAATAAGCTCATGAAAACAAGAGAAAATTTGCCTTGATGGCTGGCATGGCGGGACGGCAGCCGGTCCGGCTGGCGGTGCGTCGGCGGGAAAAGCTCATGGGACTGGAATGCCATCACCTCGCCGCGGCTGTTGACGATCGCCGTGCTCGGGCGAAAGGATGGGCAGCCCTCCACGACCGGAAGGGTTTTGGCATGGTTTCAATCTCTACGCCCGGCAGACGTTCGTGAGCGGGCCGCTCAAGCGGTCGATGATGATCGCCGGACACGCGACCTCGATCAGCCTCGAGCCCATCTTCTGGGAGGCGCTGCGCGAGGCGGCCGAGGCGGAAGGCGTGCCGCTCAACGCGCTGGTCGCGCGGATCGACGCCGAGCGGATCGAGGCGCGGGCGCCGCCCAACCTCGCCAGCGCGATCCGAGTCTGGCTGTTCGAGCGGGCGAGGATGGGGACAGTTGCTGTTCTCCCATAGCCCACGATCGCCGCCGCGGCCGCGGGGAGGAAATAGCGATTGTCCGCTTCCTACCTCTTCACCTCGCCAGCAGGACCCGCGCCTGGGTGGCGATCTGGGCGAGCATCGGCGCGGTGGTGGTCGAGGCGGTGCGGGCGCGGTCGACGGTGCGGCGGAACTGGTCGATGCGCGGCCCCTGCGCCGCCACCCACTGGTCGACGACCCCGCGCGGATCGTCGCCGCGCCGCCGCTCGAGGAACTCGAGCCGGAGCTGCTCGAAGTCGCGGGCGAGGCCGGCGGTGAGCAGCCGCTCCCACTGGTCGTGCGCCTCGAACCGGTTGGCGGCGCCCTGCGCCCAGTCGAGCCCGAGCGCCTCGCCCAGCCGGGTATAAGCCTCGGTCAGCGCGATCTCGTCGATCTTGAGCTTCCCGCCGAGTATCGCGATGCCGACCGCGCCGTTGAGGTCGAACAGGCGGACGATCGGGTCGACCACTTCCTCGGGCGCTCCCAGCGCGATCAGCCGCGCGCGCTGCTCGCCGCCGGCCGTGCGGGCCTCGTCGCGGAGCAGGTCGTCGAGCTTGTCGCTGAGCTTGCGGATGCCCGGAGCCAGCGTATCGACCATCTCCTGCAGCTTCATCGCCGCCGGCACGCAGCGGAGCATGTCGGCGATGTGAAGCTGGAGGCCCTGCGAAGCCTGGTCGAACAGTTCGAGGCGGAGCTGCTCGGGCACCGGCAGCGAGTCGAGCCGGCGCCACAGCTCGTCCATGCCGAACAGCCGCTCGGCCGCGACGAAGGCCGCCGCCGCCTGCCCGAACGAAGCGCCTTCCTCCTCGGTCAGCGAGAAAGGCGCGGTGATGCCGAGGCGGTTGACGAACCGGTTGGCGATCTTGGTGGCGATGATCTCGCGGCGCAGGCGGTGCTGGCGGATCGCGTCGCCATGGCGATCCTGCATCCGCTTCGGGAAAGCGGCGCACAATTCGCAGGTGAGCGTCGGGTCGTCGGTGATCTTGCCCGATTCGATCGCCGACTGCAGCGCCATCTTCGAGGTCGAGAGCAGCACCGCAAGCTCGGGGCGGGTGAGGCCGCGATCCTCCTGCGCGCGGCGCAGCAAATCCTCGTTGCTCGCCAGCCCCTCCACCACCCGGTTGAGGCGGCCGCTTTCCTCGAGGATCTCGATCGCCCGCACCATCGGCGGCAGCGCGGACGCTCCGCCGCGTTCCGCGATCGACAGCGCCAGCGTCTGCAGGCGATTGTCCTCGAGCACGATCGCGGCGACCTCTTCGGTCATTTCGGAGAGCAGGGCGTTGCGCTCCTCGAAGGTCAGCCGGCCCTCGGCCATCTCGCGGTTGAGCGGGATCTTGATGTTGACCTCGTTGTCCGAGCAGTCGACGCCGGCGCTGTTGTCGATGAAGTCGGTGTTGATCCGCCCGCCGGCCTGCGCGAACTCGATCCGCCCGGCCTGGGTGATGGCGAGGTTGGCGCCCTCGCCGATCGCCTTGGCGCGAAGGTCGGCGCCGTTGACGCGAAGCACGTCGTTGCCAGGATCGCCGACCTCGGCATTGTTCTCGGCCCTGGCCTTGATGTAGGTGCCGATGCCGCCGAACCAGATGAGGTCGACCGGGGCCCTGAGGATCGCGCTGATCAGGGTGGAGGGATCGACGGTGTCGACATCGAGATCGAGCGCGGCGCGAACCTGGGGGCTGAGCGGGATCGACTTCTGAGTGCGGGGGAACACGCCGCCGCCGGCTGAAATCAGCGAGGGATCGTAATCGGCCCAGCTCGACCGCGCCAAGCCGAACAGCCGGCTGCGCTCCTCCCAGCTCGCCGCCGGATCGGGGTCCGGATCGAGGAAGATGTGGCGATGGTCGAAGGCCGCGACCAGCTTGACCGCTTTGGAGAGCAGCATGCCGTTGCCGAACACGTCGCCGGACATGTCGCCGCAGCCGACGATTCGGATCGGTTGCGACTGCACGTCGATCCCCATTTCGGCGAAGTGGCGCTGGACCGAGATCCAGGCGCCGCGGGCGGTGATGCCCATCGCCTTGTGGTCGTAGCCCTGGCTGCCGCCCGAGGCGAAGGCGTCGCCGAGCCAGAATTTGCGCGAAACCGCGATATCGTTCGCGACGTCGGAGAATGTCGCCGTGCCCTTGTCCGCCGCCACCACGAAATAGGGATCCTGGCCGTCGTGGATCGTGACGTGGTCGGGATGTTCGACCCGGCCTTCGACGATATTGTCGGTGACCGACAGCAGCGCGCGGATGAAGGTGCGGTAGCTTTCGGTGCCCTCGGCAAGCCAGGCGTCGCGGTCCCCCAGCGGCGGAAGCTGCTTGGGATAGAAGCCGCCCTTGGCGCCGGTCGGCACGATGACCGCATTCTTCACGACCTGCGCCTTCATCAGGCCGAGTATCTCGGTGCGGAAATCGTCGCGCCGGTCGGACCATCTGAGGCCGCCGCGCGCGACCGGGCCGCCGCGCAGGTGGATGCCCTCGACCCGGGGCGAATAGACCCAGATCTCGCGCCACGGCACGGGCGCCGGCAGCCCCGGAACGCGGGCCGAATCGAGCTTGAAGGCGAGCGCCTCGGCACCGGATTCGGCAAAGGCGTTGGTGCGCAGGGTGGCGGTGACGACGCCGCGGATCAGCCGCAGGATGCGGTCCTCGTCGATCGCGGCGACATGCGCCAGGCCGCGGTTGATCGCCGCTTCCGCCTCGCGCACGGCGGCGTCGCGGCCGGCGGCGAGGGCCGGATCGTGCTGCGCATCGAACAGGGAGATCAGGCCGCGGGCGACCGCGGGCGCCCGGCGGAGCGCGTCGACCACCGTCATCAGGCTGTAGGCGATGCCGGTCTGGCGCAGGTACCGGAACCAGGCGCGGAACAGAACCACGTCACGCGGCCCGAGGCCGGCGCCCACGAGCAGCTGGTTGAAGCCGTCATTCTCGGCCCGGTTTTCCAGCACTGCGGCGATCGCCCGCTCGACCACCTCGCCTCGCTCCAGCACCGCCGCCGCATCGACGCCGCCGGTCACTTCCAGGGCGAAATCGTGGATGTAGCCGAGATCGCCGGCATCAAGCGGGGTCGGCTGCTCGTCGAGCACGCGAAACCCGAAATTCTCGAGCACCGGCACCGCTTCGGACAGCGGGATGATGCCGGCGAGGCGGTAGGTCTTGAGATAGAGCCGGTCGGGGTCGTCGGCCTGGCGACGGTAGAGCCGGGCGTCGCGGGAATTGGCACCGTCAAGCTCGCAGATCCGCAGCACGTCCTGCGCCGCTTCCTGCGCGCCGGTGCGGACGCGGTAGCTTTCGGGAAAGTCGTCGACATAGCTGAGCGCGAGCCGAGTCGCGCGCGCCGGCCCGACCAACGTCCCGAGCGCCTCCTCGACGCTCGGCTCCCAGCCGCGGACCATGTCGTCGAGGCGCGCGTCGAGCGCATCGACATCGGGCAAGGGCGAGGCGGGATCGACCGCCAATGTGTAGCGGATCAGCGCAAGATCGCCGTCGCCCAGCTCGACCGACCAGCTCGTGATCCGGCCGCCCGCCGCTTCTTCCATCATCTCGCCGATCGCGATGCGGCGGCGGGTGGTGAGCTCGTCGCGCGGCAGCCACACGAACGCGAACAAATGCCCCTTGAGGCTGCTGCGCAGCAGCACCAGCGTCGGACGCGGCCGGTCGGCCAGCGACATGGCGGTGGTCACCAATTCCCGGACCGAGTCCGGATCGAGATTGACCAAGAGGTCGCGCGGCAGCGAGGCGACCGCGTGGCGCAGCGCCTTGCCGGCATGACCGCTCGGGTCGAAGCCGAATTCGCGGTCGAGGTCGGCAAGGCGGCGCCGGATCAGCGGCACGTCCTCGGCCGGCGCGGTCAGCGCCTGGCTGGTCCACAAGCCGGCATGGACGCCGATGCCCGTGATCCTGCCGCCCTCGCGCACCGGCACGGCGACCAGGTCGAACGGCACCCGCCGATGCACGGTCGAAATGCGGTCGGCCTTGGCGACGAGCGGCTCGGCGCCGCCATTCTCGAACCAGGCGATGGCGCCGCCGCAGCCGCCCTGGTCGGTCGGGTCGCCGGGAATGCGGAACAGCCCCAGCGCCTGCGACGGCGCTTCCCCCGGCCGCTCGACATGATAGCCGAGCAGGGTCATCGCGCCGTCGGCGAACCAGTGCATCAGGGCCGAGCCCTCCTCGTCCGCCACGAGCTCCGCATCCGCATGCATACGATCCTGGAGCGCCCGCCAGTCGGCGACGGCGGCGCGGACGTCGGCGAGCACGCGGTGGAGCTCTGCGACCAGCTCCTGGCGGCCGCGCGCATCGGTCCGGTCGGCCTCGATATACATGATCGATTCCCGCCTCGGCACGTCGTCGCACAACGGCCGCACCGCCCGCAGGCAGTCCTGCTCGTCGCGCTCGGAGCACACCACCGGGTGGAGCAGCCGGTGGACGGTGAGGCCGCGCGCGGCGATCGCTCCGGCGACTGAATCGACCAGGAACGGCATGTCGTCGTTGACGATGCAGATCCGCATCCGCCGCCGCCCGAGCTGGCCGCCGAGCGTCTCGAGCCGGACCAAGGCAATGCCGGGCGGGCGGCGCTGGGCGCAGGCGGCGACGAAGCGGGCCGCCTCGAGCCGGTCGGCTTCGCCGAAATCGAGGATCTCGTCCTTCAGCGCACCCTTGACCAGGGCGGCGCCGAGGTCATCGAGATAAGGCAGGTCGGCGATTCGTTCCGCTACCGTGCTGCCGACCGCGCTTCCGCCGGAAGCGGCTCCGGATCCAGCAACAATGTCGGCATTCATACTGACGGCTCCCGGCGCGGACGGCAGGAGGGGGCGCCGTCGGCTTCAGTCGGCGGGCTATATGCGCCGGGCGGCGCGAGGGGGCAAGGCTAACCGCCCGCCCCTTCTGACAATTGGGTCACCTAGGCGGCGGTCTTGCGGATCGCGCGATCGAGCAGCGCCTGGTCCGGAGCGACCGGCGCGACCACGGCCAGGCGGCCATCGGGCTCGCGGCGGGCGACCAGCAGGACGAACTCGCCGCCCTCCGAGTCGATCGCGATCGTCGCCAGCGCCGGTGCGATGCGCAGCGCGGCCCGGTTGGCGGCGCTGCGGTCGGGAGCCTGTGCGGGCCGGCGCGCGGCGCGTTCGGCCGCGACCACGCCTTTGAGGCCGCCGCCGAAGCTCTCGATCCAGGCGGCGAACTCGCCCTGCGGCACCGCTTCGCGGCGGCCGTAGGACAGCGCCGCGGCGAATTCGGTAAGGCGGCTCTTGTCGTAGCCGACGCCGAAAATGAGCTTCACCACCGGCGTCATCGGCGCCCGCGCCTGCGCCTTCAGCCCGGCATCCTCGAGAATCTCGGCATAATCGTCCGGCTCGCCTTCGGCGGCGACGGCGAAATCATAGGCCTGGCCGAGTGCGCGGTAGAGCGCCGCCCGGCTGCGGACATCGGCGCCCTGCGCGGCTTCGGCGCATTCGCGCGCGGCGCAAAGCCGGTCGGCCAGCGCCGCGTCCGGACCAAGCCGGAGGTCGAGCGTAGGCTGGTCGTCATTGGCGCCGCCGCCGAGGTCCAGGCTCGCTCCGGCCGCCGCGAAGCTTTCCTCGAGCGGCTCGGCATTGGGGCCGTCAGCCCAGACCGGACCGGTTTCGATGGCCGGAGCGGCCGCGGCGCGGCTCACCTCGCGGGCGAGGCCGGCAGCGGTGTCGTGGTCGGCCACCTCTTTCCAGTTGATCACGCCGTAGATGAAGTCGATCGTATCGCCGTCCGAGGATAGCGGCATCAGGATGCCGCGATACATGGTGTGGTTGCCGCTGTGGCCGACGAACTCGGCCTCGAAGCCGATCGGGGCGCAATTGGCGATGATCTGGAGGTAATGATCGGTCAGCCGCGACAGCAGCGACCGGCTCGGAACGTCGGCGATAGTGTGGATGTCGCCGGTGAGGCCGGTCTCCTCGCGGAGCTTGCGGCCGATGAAGGCGATTTGCGGGTTGTCGGCGTCCACCGAGAAGTTGAGCAGCACGCTATAGGGGCCGAAATCGTCCAGATTCTGCGGCTCGAGGTCGCTGATCGACGGGTAGGCGCGGCCGTCGAGCAGCGACACCCAGTAATTGTAGGCGCGGACGTGCATGCGGCGCTCGTCGGCGCCGATTTCGGGCGGCGGCTCGATCGAGGGCTCGTCCTCACGGCCCGCATCGGCCTCGGCATTGTCGTCGAACCCCCTGAAACTGTCCATCGTCGCTGTCCTCGCAGCTCGTTCACAAGCGCAGCGACCCTGCACCCGGCATGGTTGAGGAAGCGTTAAGCTTGTTGCTGCGGGGGGAGGCGAAGCGGCCGTGCTTGTCATCGGGAAGGGCCGCTGATAAGCGCCGGCTCGCCGGAAAGCCGCTTTAGCTCAGCTGGTAGAGCACATCATTCGTAATGATGGGGTCGTGGGTTCGAGTCCCCCAAGCGGCACCGGTTCATCTCCGGTCCCGGTCAGCGGTCCCGCCCGTCATCCTTTTTGCAGCCCTCGCCCACGAGCCGCGCGCGCTCGCGCCGGGCGGTGCGGGCAAGCGGATGATCCGGGTGCCGCGCGATGAACAGGTCGTAGGCGGCGATGCTGCCGGCCGCCCGTGCCGCGTCGAGCTCCTCCCGGATGGCGATGTTGCCGTCGCGGGCGCGGGCGCCGGGCGGCGGGTCCGCCATGGTCATGGCGGGGGCGTCCGCAAGCGCCAGCGCCAGCGCCGCCGGCGCGAGCAGCCTCCAAACCCGTCTGCCGCCGGCATCAGGCCAGCTGGACATGGGCATCGAACAGGGACAGGCGCTCGCTCGCGCCCCAATCGGCGATGCCGAGGCGGTCGGCCAGACCGGCCGCATCGGGCGGGGCGCCGTGCGGGAGCAGGAACGCGTCCGCGCGATCGAGGCCGAGATCCGCCGAAGCGCCCGAGCCGTAGAGGACGGTGCTCAGCGTGTAGCTGCCGGTGAAGGTGTCGAATGCGCTTGCGGCGAGATAATATGTGTCGGTCACCGACACGGTGAAGAACAATTGCGAATCGCGGATGAAGCCGAAATCGTCATTCTCGAGGAGGACGTTGCCGAAGCGGTCGAGGAGCTGGAGGAGCGGGTCCTCGAGGGTGCCGCCGTTGCTGGCGGAGCCGCGCAGGTCGACGACATAGGTTTCGCCGGCGAGGAGGCCGATCTCGAAGATGTCGTCGTCGCCCGCGGCCTCGATCGCGCCCTGGCGGATGTCGTTCACCGCCATCACGCCGAGCGGGGCGGTGGTATCGCCGATGGTATCGCGAAGGTCGTCGAAATTAGGCCTGGAGCTGATCCGGTAGGAACCGGTCGCCGTCTCGAAGCCGGCCGCGGTCAGATAATAAGTGCCGCTCGCGGTCGCGGTGAAGATGATGCGGGAATCGAGCCCGTTGAAATCGTCGTTGGCGGCAAGGAGGGTGCCGGCGGAGTTGCGCAGCTCGAGCACCGGGTCACCGAGCGTGCCGCCGCCGCCGGCCGACCCGCGCAGGTCGAACGTGTAGTTCTGGCCGGCGGTCAGGGTGACGGCGAACACGTCCTTGTCGCCGCCCAGCTCGAGCGTGCCGGCTTTGGTGCCGCCGGACGGAAGGGCTCCGAGCGGCGCGGACGCGTCGGTGATCGTGTCGCGGTAATCGTCGAGCAGGGTCGAGCGCAAGGTATAGGTGCCGGTACCGGCGCCGACGCCGTCGGCGGTGAGGTAGAAGGTGCCGCCCGTGGTCGCGGTGAAAAGGATGCGCGCGTCGGGGGTCCCGCCGGAATTGTTGTTCGACGCGAGCAGGGTGCCGCCGCCGTTGTGGAGCTGGAGCAGCGGATCGGCGAGCGTTCCGCCGTCGCCGTCCGTCCCGTCGAGCTCGAACGCATAGCGCTGGCCTCTCACGAGGGTGACGGCGAACACGTCGCGGTCGCCGGCTTCTTCGATCGCTCCCTGCCGGTTGCCGGCGGTCGGCAGCGCGCCGATCGGCGCGCTCGTATCGGCCTTGGTGTCGCGGAGATCGTCGAAATCGCGGCGCGCGCGGATCGCATAGGTCCCGGTCGCAGAGCCGAAGCCGCCGGCCGTCAGATAGTAGGTCCCGCCCGTCGAAGGCGTAAAGACGATGCGCGAATCGGTCGTGTTGAAGTCGTCATTGGTCTGGAGCAAGGTTCCGGCGCTGTTGCGGAGCTGCAGCACGGGATCGCCGAGCGTCCTTCCGGTCGCCGCGCCGAGCAGGTCGAACGTATAGCTCCGGCCCGCGATCAGTTGGATCCTGAACACGTCGGTGTCGCCGGCCGCCCCGATCCGCCCCGCCTTGGGATCGTTGATGGCGAGGGCGCCGAAGGGGTCGCTCGTGTCGGCGATGGTGTCGCGGAAATCATCGTCGCTGGCGGTCAGCAGGCTCGCCGTCGTCACTTGCTGGCCCGAACCCAGGAAGCGGATGGATTCGGCGCTGCGGATGGTGTCGGTGACCCCGAACCCGACCGCGCTGAGGTTCGCCGCGGTCCCCGAGAAGGTATAATCGGAGCGCGTTCCGGCCAGCACGACGACGTCGCTGCCGGCTCCGCCGGTGAGCGTGTTGGCCGCCTGGTTGCCGAAGATCGTGTCACTGCCGCCGCCGCCGATCGCGTTCTCGATCAGCGAGCGCTGGTCGCCTTCGAACAGCAGCGCGTTGGCGATGTTGCCGCGCGCGAAATTGCCGTCGCCGAGATTGGCGAGCTGCACCGAGGAGGTGGTCGTCCATTCGCCCGGGCGCAGGTCGATGGTGACGCCGCCGCCATAATTGGACAAATCGTAGGTGTCGGTGCCGCCGCCGTCCCACATGGTCATGAAGCTGCGGTTGCCACCCGGCAGGTCCTGCGCCGCGCCGTTGATCGACATCTGGCCGGTGGTGGCGTTCCAGCGGTAGATCGAATTGCCGCCGTTGGTCGTGAAGTCGGCCCCGTACATGTGCTGGAGCGCGGCAATGTCGTAGATCATCAGCGTCTGGGCGTAGCCCCAGGTCTCGTTCTGGTACGAGCTCACGACCTGGCCGGCATAGGAGCGGTAGGTCATGACGGAATATTCCATCGAATCGCGCGCGGCGGTCATCGGACCGTTGCCAAAATCCTCGTGGCCGTGCTTCAGCCCCAGCGTGTGGCCGATCTCGTGGATGAACGTGTGATAGGCGAAATTGCCGAATACGGGATTGTCATAAGTGCCGCTGCTATTGTTGAACCAGGCGTCGCCGCCCTCGTTGGAAGGATTGGGGTAATAGCCCGAGGCGGTCGGCGGCTCGTCCGACATGGCGAAGCGCATGACGGCATGGTTGCTCGCGGTCTCGGTGGTCAGGGTGAAGCGCAGGTTGGTGACCGACTCGATCATGTCGTAGACGTTGCGCACCACCGCGCGCTGGCCGGCGCTCAGCGCCTCGAACGCATTGCCCGGCTCGCCGCCGCCATAGCCGGTGCCGAACAGGCCTCCGCTCGTGGGGAAACTGTAGGTGAGGACCAGCGGATCCCAGCGGTTCCCCTGCAGCAAACCGTCGATATTCTGATCGCCGGTCTTCGCGACCGTTTGCGTTCCAGCCATGTGCCCCGCTCCCTTGCGCCTCCCCGAGCGCCTCGCGGGCGCGGTCGGGGGCCAACCCCTTCGCTTAAGGACCGCCGCTGCATCCGCTAACTACCGGATCAGGTAAGTCCTTCATGATCCAATCAAAGCTCAGGCGCAATGGCCTAGGATAAGGGCCAGGGCTTTTTGCGGCGAAGCGCCGCCGGGGCGCCGGGTGCAGCGGCCGAAGGGACTGGACACCTGCCTCGTCGCGACGATAGCGGGGGCGGGCGGCAGCGGGACAGGATGCGGGATGAGCCAGGCTTATATTGTCGACGCGGTCCGGACGGCGGGCGGCAGGCGCGGCGGCGCGCTCGCCGGCTGGCATCCCGCCGACATGGCCGCCGAAATGCTGAACGCGCTCGTTGACCGCACCGGCATCGATCCCGCCGCGATCGAGGACGTGATCATGGGCTGCGTCGGCCAGGCGGGCGAGCAGGCCTTTCATGTCGGCCGCAACGCCGTGCTCGCCTCGAAGCTTCCGGAAAGCGTTCCCGCGGTCACCATCGACCGCCAGTGCGGCTCGTCGCAGCAGTCGATCCACTTCGCGGCGCAGACGGTGATGAGCGGCACTCAGGACGTGGTGATCGCCGCCGGCGTCGAATCGATGAGCCGGGTGCCGATGGGGCTGCCGTTCACGCTGCCGATGCAGCACGGCATCGGCACCGGCCCGTTCTCGAAGCGCATCCAGGAGCGTTTCGGAGTGGCGATGTTCAGCCAGTTCCACGGCGCCGAGGCGATCGCCGTCAAATACGGCTTCAGCCGCGAGGAGCTCGACCGGTTCGCGCTCGACAGCCATGTCAAGGCCGCGCGCGCCACCCAGGCCGGCGCGTTCGCCGACGAGATCGTGCCGCTGGCCGTGGAGGGCGGCGAACACCGGACCGACGAAGGGATACGCTATGACGCGACGATCGAGGGGATCGCCGCGGTCAAGCTCCTGCAGGAGGGCGGCAGGGTCAGCGCCGCCAACGCCTCGCAGATCTGCGACGGCGCGTCGGGCGTGCTGGTGGTCAGCGAGCGCGGGCTGAAGGCGCACGGGCTGACCCCGCTCGCGCGCATCCACAACCTCACCGTTACCGCCGGCGACCCGGTGATCATGCTCGAAGAGCCGATCCCCGCCACCCGCCGGGCGCTGGATCGCGCCGGCATGGCGATCGACGACATCGATCTTTATGAGGTCAATGAGGCGTTCGCGCCGGTGCCGCTCGCCTGGCTGCGCGAGCTCGGCGCCGACCCGGACAGGCTCAACGTCAATGGCGGCGCCATCGCGCTCGGCCATCCGCTTGGCGCGTCTGGGGCGAAGCTGATGGCGACGCTCGTCCACGCGCTGCGCGCCCGCGGCAAGAGCTGGGGGTTGCAGACGATGTGCGAGGGCGGCGGCATCGCCAACGTCACCATCGTCGAGGCGCTCGCCTAGCTCTGCCGGCTGATGGCCATCGGCTTGAGACACATGACCCGCGTCGCGGCCGCGGCCTCGGCGGCCCTGATCGCCGCGACCGCCGCCGCGCGGGAGGGCGAGCCGATCGTCGTCACCGGCGCGCGGACGCAGGATAAAGCAGCAGCCTCGGGAGTCGCGATCATCGATTCCGCCGAGATCGAGCTGCTGCAGCCGGCAAGCACGCTCGACCTGCTCGACCGCCTGGCGGGGGTGCGCGCGTTCGACAAGGGCGGCGCAGCCGGCCCGAGCTATCTCAGCATCCGCGGCGGCGAGCCCAATTTCACGCTGGTCCTGCTCGACGGCGTCAAGGTCACCGATCCGACCAACAGCCGCGGCGGCGCCTTCGACTTCGGCCAGATCGACCCGCTCGCGCTCGATCGCATCGAGGTCGCGAAGGGCGCGCTCTCGGCGGTGCACGGCGCCGATGCGCTGAGCGGCGTCGTCCATCTGCGGCTGCGGACGATCGGGCCGGGCCAAAGCCTCGCCTCGGCCCGGATGACGGGCGATACCGAAGCAGGCCATGGCGGCACCTTGCTCGCCGGCCGCGGCTGGGGGAGCGGCTCGCTGCTCGGCGGCGCGTCCTATGCCGACAGCGCCGGCCTTACCGAAGGCAGCGACATCGCGCGCGGGCAGGCGTTCGCGCGGCTGACGCAACGGCTCGGCGCGTTCGATCTGTCGGGGCTGGCGCTGCACGCGCGCGCGGACCGGCAGCTGTTCCCGGAGGACAGCGGCGGCCCTCGGCTGGCGGTGGTGCGCGAGCGCGAGCGGCGGGAGACGGCGCTCAGCCTGTTCAGCCTACAGGTGGCCGGCTTCGCGGGCCAAACATGGCAGCCGCGGCTGGCGCTAAGCTGGTCCGGGCAGAGCGACGACAGCGATACGCCGGCGATCGCGCCGGCTGTGCTGGACGGCGTGCCGGCGATCCGCGCCGACAGCCGCTTTCGCCGCGCCGAGGCGGTGTTCGACAACCGGCTCGATCTGGGCGCGGCGGCGCAGGCCGCCTTCGGGGCCGCTTACCTCCACGAGCGCGGGGCCAGCGACGGCACGATCGACTTCGGCGTCCTCATCCCGGCGGATTTCCGGATCGAGCGGAGCATCGCCAGCGGCTTTGCCGAAGCCACCTTGCGGCCGGCCGGGCGGATGAGCGCCACCTTTGGCCTGCGCTACGACGATCCGTCGACGGCGGCGGGGGAATGGACCGGCCGCGCGTCGGTCCGCTGGCAGCCGCTCGCTAACGGGCCGATGCTGACCGGGAGCTGGTCGGAAGGCTATAAGCTGCCCAGCCTCTATGCGCTGGCCCATCCGCTCATCGCCAACCCGCGGTTGCGGCCCGAGCGCAGCCGCAATTTCGACGTCGGGCTCGAGCAGGCTTTGGCTCGCGGTGGCGGCTTCGCGCGGATCGGATATTTCCACAGCCGCTATACCGACCTCATCGACTTCGACGCCGAGACCTTCACCAACGTCAACCGCTCGCGGGTGACGGCGCAGGGCTTGGAGGCGGAGCTGCGGGCGCCGCTGACCCCGACGCTGGCGGTTCACGGCAGCCTCACCTACCTCGACACCGACCAGCCGACGGGGGCGCCGCCGCTGCGCTCGCGGCCCGAATGGTCGGGCTTGCTGGCGCTCGACTGGCGGCCGAGCGACAGGCTGCGGCTGGAGGCGAGCGGCGCCTATACGAGCGCTTTCTTCGACAGTTCGGTGCCGACCGGCCTCGTCACGCTCGACGGCCGGCTGCGGCTGGCTGCGGCGGCCCAATACCGGCTGAGCGATGCCGTCATTGTCACCCTCA
This sequence comes from Allosphingosinicella sp., assembly GCA_035942355.1. GTDB lineage: Bacteria > Pseudomonadota > Alphaproteobacteria > Sphingomonadales > Sphingomonadaceae > Allosphingosinicella. The sequence continues at coordinate 18,817 of DASZDE010000003.1, forward strand.
CCGCCGACAATCTGCTCGACGAAAATTATGAGGAGGCGGTCGGCTTCCCCGCGCCCGGCCGGGTCGTTCGCCTCGGCCTGCTCTTGCGGCCGCTCTAAGCGCAGCCCTGTAGCGGGTGTTGAATAAGCCCGTTCGGGCTGAGCTCGTCGAAGCCCTGCCCTTCACTTCTTCCAAGAAGACAAAAACAGCCCTTCGACAGGCTCAGGGCGAACGGATGAGAGCGGACAACGCCCTCCAAACCGCTCAACCGTCTGGCGTTCCCGTCACCCGATCTTTACCAATGCGGGCGAAGCGGCGCGCACACGGCCGCGGGGGGACCAAGCTTGTCACGCATCCTGTATTTCGCCCTCGAATTGCTGATCGTCGTCATCGCCGTGCTGCTCGGCGCCGAGATGGCGCAGCGCGTCCACCTCGTGCCGCGCTCGATCCTCGACATACCGGACGTCTATTTCCGCGCCTCCGATATTCGGACGGTGCTGGTGACCTTCCTCGTCACCTGCTCCGCCGCGATGCTCGTCAACCGCTTCATCAGCGGCTGGGACCCGTTCGAGACGCCGCGCCGAGCCGCCAAGGAGGTCTATGCGTTCCTGACGGGCGCGGTGGCTGCCGCGCTCTACCTGTTCTTCCTGACGCCGATCAACTTCAGCCCCGAGTTCCTGCTCGACGCCTTCCTGATCGGCCTTGCCCTGCTGCTCATGGCATTCCTTGCCGCCCGCTGGATCAGGGGAAGGGATTCGCCGCTCCGCCAGCTCGGCGCCGTGATCGGCAGCCTGTTCGGCCTGCTGAAGTCGCCCTGGACGTGGCTGGTGATCCTGTTCGCGCTGACGCCGCTGATGGCGGCCTACAAGTTCACCACCGACCGCGACTTCGGCAATTGGGTCACCAATCTGCGCATCTCGTCGAACGTCGGCGACCAATATCCCTATGCGGTGGTGAACGCGCTCGGCGACACCCGCTTCGAGACGCCGATCATGGCCCAGTTCGCCGACGGCGATCCGCATCACATTTACGTGCTCGAGCGCAACGGGCGGCTCTACCGCGCGGACTATCCGAGCGGCGGCAACAAGATCCTGCTGCTCGACCTCAGGGAGGGCGTCGGCTATGTCGAGATGGAGAATGGCGCGCTCGGCTTCGACCTCCACCCGGAGTTCGGCCGCGCCGGATCGCCGAACGCCGGCTTCGTCTATGTCTTCTTCACCGAATATCACCCCGACCGGCAGATCAACCGCCTCAACCGCTACGACCTCTCGCTGCCCGACGTCGCCGCGCGCACCGCGAGCGGGCTGCCGCTGATCGCGCAGGGGCGGTCGAGCAACGGCTATCACAATGGCGGCTCGGTCGAGTTCGGCCCGGACGGCTTCCTCTATTTGGCGGTCGGCGAGTCAGACATGGAGGTCTGCCACCAGCGGCTCGAATGCGCGCTGGTGGCCGGCATCCTGCGCATCGACGTCGACCGCAGGGGCGGCACGATCAGCCGGCCGATCGGGCGGCAGCCGGCGGGCGGCCAGACGGCGAACTATTACATCCCGCTCGACAACCCCTATGCCGGTCGGCCGGACCTGCTCGGCGAATATTGGGCGCACGGCCTGCGCAACCCGTTCCGCATCTCGTTCGACCGGGCGACCGGGGCGCTGTGGGCAGGCGACGTCGGCTCGGCGATGTGGGAGGAGGTCAATCTGGTCGAGCGCGGCGGCAATTATCAATTCCCCTATGTCGAGGGGCGCGAGCCGCAGCAGGAGTACCGGCGCCCCGCCCGGCTGGAAGGGCGCGAGCGGCCGCCGGTGCTCACCTATCACCATACCGCGCTGCTGCGCTCGGTGATCGGCGGCCTGGTCTATCGCGGCGACAGGATCCCGGAGGCGCGGGGGCGGTACGTGTTCCTCGACAATTATTCGGGGCAGATCATGACCATCCCGGCCAGCGGGGCACAGGTCGAGGATTATGACATCATTGCCCGCACGCCCGAAGTGTCGCAGCGCGGGCCTACCGGCTTCACGCCGGCGCCCGACGGCGAATTGCTGGTGGTGATGATGGGCGACAACGACGAGCCGACCGGCATCGTCGGCAAGCTCGTCCCCGCCGCAAGCGAGAGCGCGCGCGACGCTGCGGCGGAGCAGGCGGCCACCAAGGCCGCGGCGGCGAAGGAGTCGGTGTCGGCCGAGCAGGCGTCGAACCTGTTCAACACCAATTGCGGCCGCTGCCACGGAACGAGCGGCAAGGGCGACGGCCCGGACGCGAAGCTGCTCGGCGCGCCGGTGCCTGATTTCACCCGCGAGGATTTCCACGCCGGCCGCGACGACCGGCGCCTCCACACCGCGATCAAGGCCGGCGGGGCAGCGGTCGGCGGCAGCGAATATATGCCCCCCTGGGAAGGCATGCTGACCGAGCCCGAGCTACAGGCGATGGTCCGGCATGTGCGCGGGTTCAGGGGGGAGGCCGCGGCGGGGGAGAGCGGCCACTAGCAGCAGCGCCAACGCCCGGAAATGGCCAGGCCCGTAACGATAGCCGGCCGGAAGCAGAGCTGCTATCGCCGCACCAAGCGGGCTTTGCTTCGGGGGCATGGATGAGCAGACTTCGCAGCGAAGTCCTGGAGTGGCTGGACTCGGGGCGCGTCGTGCCCGGCCGGGAGACAGAGGTCCTGCGCGCCGCCGGCCTGGTACCCACGCCCGCGGACTGGCAAGCCTTTCTCGGGCAGCTGGCCTTGTGGCTCGGCACGGTGGCGCTGGCGGCATCGGTGATCTTCTTCTTCGCCTTCAACTGGGACGATCTCGGCCGCTTCGCCAAGTTCGGCCTCGTGCAAGCCGCGATTGTCGCGGGTTTGCTGGTCTGCTGGCGGGCGGACCTTGACGGGATGGTCGGCAAGGCGGTCCTGCTGCTGCTGAGCCTGCTCGTCGGCGCGCTCCTCGCCTTGACCGGGCAGGTCTATCAGACCGGCGCCGATACGTTCGAGCTGTTCGCCTGGTGGGCTTTGCTGATACTGCCCTGGGTGCTGATCGGCCGCTTCAGCCCCTTGTGGTTGCTCTGGCTCGCCCTCCTCAACCTCGCCGTCCTTCTCTACTTCGCGCTCTTCTCGAATGGAGAAACGCTGCTCTGGATGCTGTTCGCGCTCAACGGGCTCGCACTCGTCGCGGTGGAAGGGGCGCGCCGCCTCGATTGTTCGTGGCTGCGCGACAGCTGGACGCCGCGGCTGGTGGCGATGGCGAGCGCCGGCGCGGCGACGGCCCTGATGCTGTGGACGATCATGGGCGGCGGGGACGGTTTCGGTTTGCTGGCAGCCCTCGCCTATTTCGCGTGGCTGGCCGGTCTCTATGCCTGGTACCGGCGCGCCCGGCCCGACCTCTTCATGCTCGCCGCCGGCCTGCTGAGCCTTATCGTCACGGTCGCAGCCTTCCTGTCGCGGCATATGCTGGAAGGCGGCGGGGGCGCAGGCTTCCTCTTCATCGGGCTGGTCGTGATCGGAATGGCGGCCGGCGGCGCGGTCTGGCTCAAGACGGTCGCCGGGGAGCAGCAGGCATGACGGGCGAGGCGCTATGGGGCCGACTGGGCGAGGAGAACCTCGTCGATGGCGACTATCCGGAGCGGGGTCAGCCGCAATCGCCCTGGTATGTTCGCGCCATGCTCGGCGTTGCGGGCTGGATCGGGGCGCTCTTCCTGATCGGCTTCGTCGGCGCGGCTTTGGCGTTCGTCATGACCGACGGCGCTTCCGCCGCGATTGCCGGCGCCGCCTGCTGCGGCGTCGCTTACGGTTTGTTCCGCGGCTTCGATGGGCAGGTCTTTGTGGAGCAGTTCGCTCTTGCGCTCAGCCTCGCCGGGCAGATCCTGCTTATCGTCGGCCTCGCCCAATTGCTGAAGCCGCAGGATCCGTCCTTCTATTTCGCCGTCGCCGCGACCCAGGCCGCGCTGGCCGTGGCGGTGCCGAATTTCCTCCACCGCGTGCTCGCGACCAGCGGCGCCGCGGTCTCGCTTGCCCTGGCCGTCCACCAACTATCCCTGCACGGCCTCGCCGCGCCGCTTCTGTGCGCGGGTCTCGCCTTGGTGTGGCTTGAGCCCGCGAGATGGGCCGGTAGCGGGCGGCTATGGCGCCCGGTGGGCTACGGTCTCGTGCTGGCTCTGCTGCTTGTCGAGACGTTTCGCCTGTTTGGCGCGGAGACCTGGTTCGGGCGCGCCGACGAAGCCGCCGGCTGGATGAATCTGCACGGACCATTGATCGGGCGAGGATTGACGGCGGCGGCTTTGGTCTGGGTCGCCATCGCATTGTCGCTGCGCGAAGGATTTGCACCGGCGAGCCGCACCGTCTCGTCCGCCGCCGGCGCCTCCCTCCTGATCGGCCTGCTTTCGCTGAACGCGCCCGGCCTCGCGTCCGCGCTGCTGATCCTGCTGCTGGGCTTTGCCGCGGGCAACCGGATCCTGATGGCGCTGGGCGTTCTCAGCCTGTTCGGGTTCGTCGGCCATTTCTATTACAGCCTGCACGCGACCCTACTCGAAAAAGCGGGGATGTTGGCAGTCACCGGCTTGTGCCTGCTCGCCGCTCATTTCGTTCTTCGCCGCGGCGCCTCCGGTTCGGAGGAGCCTGGCCATGCGTAAGGCAATCGCATTGCTGGCCGGATTGATGATCCTGGCGTTCGTGAATTTCGGTATCTACCAGCGCGAGCGCCTGCTGACGGAAGGCCGGATCGTCCTGCTGAAGCTCAGTCCCGTCGATCCGCGTTCGCTGATGCAAGGCGATTATATGCGGCTGAATTTCGAGGTCGCGGACCAGGCCTTTCCGGCGTTCAGCGGAACCGAAGCTGCGGACGGCCATATCGTGGTCGCGCTCGATGCCCGCAACATAGGCCATTTCCGCCGCTTCGCCGATGCCGCAGCGCTCGCGCCCAATGAACTCGCGCTACGCTATCGCGTCCGGGGCGGGCGGCCAAATTTCGCAACCAACGCCTATTTCTTCGAAGAGGGACGGGCGGACGCCTACGCGAATGCGCGTTACGGCGAGTTTCGGGTCGGTAGCGATGGGGAGATGATCCTGACGCGGCTGCGCGACGCCCGTTTCGAGGCTTTGGAGCAAGGCCGATGACGTCCGGCTTGGCTCGGAAACGAGTGAGGAGCACGCAAATGCCGGGTCAGGTCAAGATCTTCGGTCTTGCACTTATGCTTGCGCTGGCGGCGCCAGCCGAAGCGACGGACTGGAAGCTTCAGCCGGCAGAGGCCAGTCGCGGTGTCGTGCTGACCTACGGTTTCGGCGAGCCGGTCTCCTACCGGTTCGAATGCGCGGCTGATCAGGTGATCGTCACCCAGATTGGAGTCACCAAGCTTCTGGACCTCAAGACCGGCAGCCCGATCGGAGACGATGGGCAGGCGGTAATGCCGCCGGGTGCGGCGATGATGGCCCTGTTCAGCGGGAAAGGCGAACCTCGATTCATGCCGGCGGAGGCGTTGAAGAATCCGGCTGGAGGCTGGAACCTTACGATCCGCGTGCCCAAGAGCGACAAGCAACTGAAGGCTTTTGGCAAAAGCGACATGATCTCGCTCTTCACCACTGGCTATACGATGGCCGTTCCCATGGACGACGCGGCCCGCGCCAAGTGGAAGGACTTCATGCAGCGCTGCGAGGGTGCCGGCTGAGCCCACAGGCAGGAGATGGTCCGGCGCGTGCGCGGGTTCAGGGGCAAGGGCGCGGCTTCGCAGGAGGCGCGCTGACCTGGTTCCCCGGCGGAGGCCGGGGTCCAGCCCGTCGGCCGCGACTGGGCCCCGGCTTTCGCCGGGGAACAGCTCATTCCGGCAGATAGAATTGGGTGACCATCGTGTAGAGCATCGGGATCGACAGCACGAAATTGGTGCGCGAGGCGAGCATCGCCGTCTTGGCCGAGCGCGCCTTGGCCTCGTCGTCGGCGGGCTTGAGGCCGAGCGCCTTCTGCTGGTTCGGCCAGATCACGAACCACACATTGGCGGCCATGATCAGGCCGAGCCACATGCCGAGGCCGATCACGCGATAGCTCTCCTGGAAGGTGAGGGCGGGGATCAGGTAGCGGCCGGTCGGGTTGGTCTCGGCGACGGCGATGCCCGCGAGCACCGTCACCAGCGCCGACCAGCGGAACCAGAACAAAGCTTCGGGCGCGATATATTTCGACACGCCGCCTTTGAGCTCCGCCGGCACCTTGGGCATGGTCGGGATCTGGACGAAGTTGAAATAGTAAAGCAGGCCGATCCAGAGGATGCCGGCGAGGACGTGGAAGAAGCGCAGCCACCAATGGACATAATCGCCTTCGCCCATGGCCTCGCCGTGGAGCCCGAACATGGCGGCGAGCAGCAGCACGACGCCGATCGCCAGCGCATAATGGAAATTGCCCAATATCTTCGCCATCGCGAGCCCCCTGCCGCTGGTTTCGTCGGCGCAATGTACCGGAACCGCGCGGCGATGGGAATCCCTCCGGCGTTCGGCTAACGAGCGGCCATGGCGAAGCCCGTACTCTACGACTATTTCCGCTCGTCCGCGGGCTACCGGGTCCGCATCGCCTTGAATCTCAAGGGAATCGATCACGAGCGTGTGCCGATCAACCTGCTCGAAGGCGCGCAGAGGGAGCCCGGCTACCGCACCCGTAACCCGCAGGCCCTGGTGCCGACGCTCGAGATGGACGGGCGGCGGCTCACCCAGAGCCTCGCCATCATCGACTATCTCGACGCGGTGCGGCCGCAGCCGCGGCTGGTCCCCGATGATCCTGCCGACCGGGCCCACGTCCTTGCTCTGGCGCTGGTCGTCGCCTGCGACATCCATCCGATCAACAATTTGCGGGTGCTCAAATATCTGGGCGGTCCGCTCGCCCTGGACGAGCCGACCCGCGGCGCTTGGTACGCGCACTGGGTGCGCGAGGGGCTCGCCGCCCTGGAGGCGCTGGCGGCGCCGCGCGCCGGCCGCTTCCTGTTCGGCGACGGTCCGACCCTGGCCGACATCTGCCTGGTGCCGCAGCTCTACAATGCGCGGCGGTTCAAGGTGCCGCTCGACGACTTCCCGCTGCTGGCCGCGGTCGACGCCGAGGCCGGCCGGATCGAGGCGTTCGCCGCCGCCCATCCCGACATGGTCGCGGCGCAGGAATGAGCTATAGCGGGTTTAAGAAAAGGGAGACGCCGGATGGGCAGAATCGAAGCGATCGAGCGGGGGATGACGGACCTCGCGCCGCTGGCGTCGGTCGAGATTCCGTCGCTCGAGGGCAAGGTCGGCGAGCAGGAATGGAAGATCAGGGTGGATCTCGCCGCCGCCTACCGGCTGGTCGCGCATTACGGCTGGGACGACCTCATCTTCACCCACCTTTCGGCGCGGATCCCCGGCCCCGAGCATCATTTCCTGCTGAACCCCTACAATCTCATGTTCGAGGAAGTGACCGCCTCGAGCCTGGTTAAGGTCGACATGAACGGCAACCCGGTCGGCGAGACGCCGTTCATCACCAATCCGGCCGGCTTCACGATCCATTCGGCGCTGCACATGGCGCGTGAGGACGCGCATGCCGTGATGCACCTGCACACGCCGCACGGCCAGGCGGTCGCCGCCCATGCCGACGGGCTGCTGCCGCTCACCCAGACCGCGATGCTGATCCGCGGCGACCTGGCCTATCACGATTATGAGGGCGTGGCGCTCGACCTCGACGAGCGCGAACGGCTGATCGCCAATATCGGCTCCAGGAATGCGATGCTGCTTCGCAACCACGGCACGCTCGCGGTCGGCGAGACTGTCGGCGAAGCCTTCATCCGCCTCTATTTCCTCGAGCGCGCCTGCCAGGCGCAGATCCTCGCTCTGTCGGCCGGCAAGGATGTCAACAACCCGCCTCAGGGAACCCCGGAGGTCGCGGCGCAGCAGGGCGCGATGGGGCTGAAGCTGGCCGCCAACTTCCTCGCCTGGCCGGCCTTGCTCCGCAAGATGTACCGGCTCGACCCGAGCTTCGCCACCTAGAGGATTTCGTCCTCGTCGAGCTGGCGCTCGGCCGAGCCGAAATGCTCGTGCAGGCGAGGGGCGTCCTCGACCGCGGCGATGTGGAAAAGGGCGTCGCCCTGGTTGACCGCCGGGATGTTCGTGCGGCCGATGATGATGCCGGCGGAGGCCGCCTTCACCGGGCATTCCATCTCGCCATAGGGATCGCCGATCGCGCCGATCCGCTCGCCCGCCACGACCTGATCGCCAATCGACTTGAGCGGGTGGAACAGGCCGCTCTCCTCGGCCCGCACCCAGCGGCTGCCGAGCGCCATCGCCGAAGCTCTCGTCCCGGAGCCTCCCCGCGGACGGCGGACCATGTCGAGCTCCGCCAGGACGCGCAGGACCCCGCGCGCTCCGATCCTGACCGAATATTCGTCGACCCTGAGGCCCTCGCCCCCTTCATACACGATCACCGGCACGCCGCGCTCCCCGGCGGTCTTGCGGAGCGAGCCGTCGCGGGGCGGGCTCGGCACGATGATCGGCGCCCCGAACGCCCGGGCGAGCCGCATCGCCGCGAGCGCGCCGCCGTCGACGCGGATCTGCGGCAGGTTCGAACGGTGGATGGCGGCGCTGTGGAGGTCGATCCCATAGTCGCTGCGCGCCACCACCTCGGTGAAGAACACGTTAGCGAGCTGGGCGGCGAGCGAGCCGCGTTCGCTGCCCGGGAAGCTGCGGTTGAGGTCGCGGCGGTCGGGCAAATAGCGGCTGTGGCTGATGAAGCCGAAATTGTTGACGATCGGCACGACCAGCAGGGTGCCGCTGGCGATGGCCAGGGCCTTTGACGCGAGCAGGCGGCGGCAGATCGCGACCCCGTTCACCTCGTCGCCGTGAAGGGCCGCGCTGACGAACAGGACCGGGCCGTCGCGCCTGGCGTGGGTGACCGAGACCGGGAGCGCCATCGGCGTCCGGTTCGACAGTGCGCTCATCGGCAGGTTGACCAGCTTGCGCTCGCCCGGCGCCACCTCCACGCCGCCGATGCCGAAGGGAGCCCGCGCCACCTAGCCGGTGCCCCGCGTCCTGGTCTTCCCCGGACGGGCGTTGGTTTCGATGAACTTGATGATCTTGGCGGCGACGTCGATTCCGGTCGCCTGCTCGACACCCTCGAGGCCGGGCGAGCTGTTGACCTCCATCACCACCGGTCCGTGGTTCGAGCGCAGCAGATCGACGCCGCACACGTTGAGGCCCATGGCGCGGGCGGCGCCGAGCGCGGTCGTGCGCTCCTGGGCGGTGATCTTGGCTGCCTTGGCCGATCCGCCGCGATGGAGGTTGGAGCGGAAGTCCCCCTCCTTCCCGCTCCGCTTGATCGCGGCGACGACCCGATCGCCCACCACCAGGCACCTGATGTCCTCGCCATGCGCCTCCTCGATATATTCCTGGACCAGGATGTTGGTGTTGACCCCGCCGAACGCCTGGATGATGCTTTCGGCCGCCTTCTGGGTTTCGCCGAGGACGACGCCGATACCCTGGGTACCCTCGAGCAGCTTGATCACCACCGGCGGGCCGCCGGCGAGCCGGACGATGTCCTCGGCCTTGGAGCTCTTGTACGCGAACACGGTGACGGGCAGGCCGATGCCGCGGCGCGACAGCAATTGCAGGCTGCGCAGCTTGTCGCGGGAACGCGAGATCGCCACCGATTCGTTGAGCGAATAGACGCGCATCATCTCGAACTGCCGGACGACCGCGGTGCCGAAGAAGGTCACCGACGCGCCGATCCGCGGGATCACCGCGTCGTAGCCGCTCAGCACCCGGCCCTGATAATGGACCTTGGGACGGTGCGAGGCGATGTCGATCGTGCAGCGCAGGTGATTGATCGCGTCGATCTCATGCCCGCGCGCCCGCGCCGCCTCCATGATCCGGCGGTGCGAGTAAAGCTGCGGGTTGCGGCAGAGCAAAGCGATCTTCATGCGGGCGACGTCTTTCGGGATTTGGCGTGCCGGGACTGGCAATAGCTGCGTCCCGGATCGATCAGGAAGCGCCGCCGGATCGCTTCGCGGCCGAGCAGCATCCGGAAACCCATCACGTCGCGGTCGGCGAGCGTCAATTCGATCGGCCACAAGGTGGCGCCGAGCCGTGCCGTCGCCTCGACGACGAGCCGCCTTTGAACCACCCCGTTGGAGCTGCGCACCGTCCGCTCGTCCGTGACCGGGGCGACGCAGGCGATTTCGGGCCGCGCCTGGCGCTGGATCGGATGGACCAGGAACTCGACCCACGGCGCCCCCCGCTCCGAAAAGGGTCGGGTGCCGAAGCTGTGCAGCGACGAGGTGCGGGCGCCGCTGTCGATCTTGGCCTTGATCGGCAGGTCGAGCAGGTCGGGAAGCTCGATCCATTCGCGCCATCCGATCACCGGCCGTTCGCGCTTAGCCACCGCTCATCCCCGCCAGCCTCGCCCCGGCCTTATCAGGCGGGAGCCGGCATTGGAAAGCCGCCGTCCCCTCGGCACGCTTCGCGTTCGTTTCGATTTGGCCTATGAAGGCGGCGGCCGACTCAGCGCGGCCCGGTCCTGCTGTCCTGCACCACCGAGGGGGGAAATCGGTCATGGCCACATTCACCGGCACCGCCGCCGACGAAGTCATCAGGCCCGAAATGGTGTCCCCGACGGTGGCGACAAGCGGCGGTTCCACTCCGTCGGCCGCGGTCGACACGATCCACGTGGGCGGCGGCAACGACGTCGCGGACGGGGGCGGCGGCAACGATCAGCTTTTCCTCGGCGCGGGCAATGACATCGTCGAGTGGGACGCTGGTGAGGGCAGCGACCTGATCGAAGGCGGAGCGGATTTCGACAGGCTGGATGCCTTCGTCTTCAACGGCGAACTGGATTTCGAGATCAGCGCCAACGGCTCCCGCGCCACGTTCCGGAGTGGAGTCGAGTTCCTCGACCTCAACGAGGTCGAGGACATATTCTGGCAGCCGGGCGGAAGCGAGGCGGGTACCCGCGCCGAAACGATCGAGGTCGGCAATCTCGACGGAACCCACATCCAGCGCCTCTCATTCAACTTGTCGGTTGCACAGCTCAACCCGGAGCCCGACCAGGCGGCCGACACCGTCACCCTCGCCGCGGGCGACGAGGCGGATCTGATCACGCTGGCGCATTCGACGCCCTTGGGGTCGCTGATCACCGTCGAGGGCCTCGGGCAGACCGTCGAGATTTTCAGCGGCGGCGAGACCGATCGCCTCACCATCAACGGCGCCGGCGGCATCGACATCATCAGCGGATCGACGCTGCCGGCCGCCTCGATGCTGCTGACACTGAACGGCGGCGCCGCCAACGACTTCCTGACCGGCGGCGCCAATGGCGACACGCTGAACGGGGACAGCGGCAACGATGTCCTCGACGGGGGCGCCGGCGCCGACACCCTCGACGGCGGCGCGAACAACGATACCGTGGTCGGGCGCTTCGGCGGCGACACCGCCCTGCTCGGCGAAGGCGCCGACCGCTTCATCTGGGAGGTCGGCCACGGCAGCGACATTGTCGAGGGCCAGGCCGGCTTCGATACGCTCGAATTCCACGGCAGCATCGCCAACGAGAATTTCGAGATCGCGGCCAATGGCGCGCGAACCGCCGTTGCCCGCAGCGTCTCCGTCCTGATGGACATTAACGATGTCGAGCTGATCGATCTCTATGCGGCCGACGGATCGGATGCGATCGTCGTCGGCGATCTCACCGGTACCGACGTCGCCGAGGTCAACGTCCATCTCGAGAGGGTGCAGGGCAATCCTGCCGGCGACGAGCAGATCGACTCGATCCGGGTCAGCGGCAGCAGTGCCGGCGACATGATCACCGTGCACGGTTTCGCGGCGTCGATCGGGGTCGAAGGGCTCGCCGCGATCGTCGAGATCTACAATCCCGAGGCCAATGACCGGCTCACCGTCAACGGCGGCGGCGGCAACGACGTCATCCGGGCGGCAACGATGACGGATGCGCTGACGATCAACGGCGAGGCCGGCGACGACGTGCTCGCCGGCGGGGCGGGCGCCGACCTGCTGCTCGGCGGCGTCGACGAGGACACCGCCGACTATGCCGCGTCCAATCGCGGGGTGTTCGTCAATCTCGGCACGCAGAGCGGCTTCGGCGGCTTCGCCCATGGCGATAGTTACGGGTCCATCGAGAACGCCGCCGGGTCCGCCTTCGCGGACATATTGGTCGGCAGCGGCGGCGACAACGTGCTCAGCGGCGCTGCCGGCAACGACCAGCTGTTCGGCGAAGCCGGCGCCGACCGGCTGATCGGCGGCGTTGGGGCGGACCTCAGCAACGGCGGCTTCGGCGACGACATCCATATCGTCGACCATGCGGGCGATGTGGTCGCCGAAGGCGCCGGCGAGGGCAATGACCGTGTCCAGGCGGGCCTGTCCTACACCCTCGCCGGCGGTGCCCATGTCGAGTTGATGACGACCCGCGACAATGCCGGCACGGCCGCGATCGATCTTACCGGCAACGAGCTCGCCAACGCGATCAACGGCAATGCCGGCGCCAATGTGCTGAGCGGCCAGGCCGGCGCCGACAAGCTTACCGGGCTGGGCGGCAACGACCGTTTGATCGGCGGCGCGGGAGCGGACCGCAGCGACGGCGGCGCGGGCAACGACGTCCATGGCGTCGACGATGCCTGGGACCTGGTGATCGAGCGGGCCGGCGAAGGCGCCGCCGACCGGGTGGTGGCGAGCGTCAGCTTCGCCCTCGAGCTCAACGCCGAGGTCGAGCAGATCGCGACCGACAGCGTCGCCGGAACCGCAGCCATCGACCTGGGCGGCAGCAACACCGCCAACCGGATCACCGGCAATGCCGGCGACAATGAGCTGGCCGGGCGCGGCGCCGCCGACATTTTGTTCGGCCACGCCGGCAACGACGTCCTCAACGGGGGCGTAGGAATCGACAGCAGCGACGGCGGGGCGGGGGACGACCTGCATTTCGTCGACAATGCCGCCGATCTGGTCGTGGAACGCGCCGGCGACGGCAGCGCCGACCGCGTCCTGGCGAGCGCGAGCTACATCCTCCGCGCCGCGGCCGAAGTCGAGATACTCACCACCACCAGCAACGGCGGGATCGCTGCGATCGACCTCACCGGCAACGCGTTCGCCAACCGGATCGTCGGCAATGCCGGCGCCAACGAGCTGCAGGGCAAGGGCGGCGCCGACACTCTGGTCGGCGGCGGCGGCGACGACGTGTTCCGCTTCGTGACCGCTCAGGATGCCGGCAATGGGGCGAGCCGCGACCTGATCGAGGATTTCCAGGGCGGCGGCGCCGCCGGCGGCGACAGCATCGATCTCAGCGGGATCGACGCGATCGCCGGCGGGGCCGACAATGGCTTCACCCTGATCGGCTCGGATCCGTTCTCGGCGGCGGGCCAGTTGCGGATCGTGTTCGACGAAGCCAGCAACCAGACTTTGCTGCTCGGCAATACCGACGGCGATCTGCTGGCCGAGTTCCGCATCGCGCTGACCGGCGATGTCAGCCTGGCCCATGTGAGCGACCTCGTCCTCTGAGGGTCCTGCGGGCGCCCGGCGCCGGTGGTTAATAAAATGTTTTCGGCGCCGCGAAAGGAATGCGCCGTTTCGGGGACTGTCGGTATGTCCGGTGGATCCCGCTTGTCCGCTGCCTCTCCGGATTCGATCGCGCAGGAGGTGCGACATGGCCAACCGCTACCCCGTCTATGTGGTCGACGACGACCCCGGCGCGCGCGCGTGGATCGGCGAACTCTGCGAAGACCAGGGTATCGAGTGCAGCGGCTTTGCGGGCGGCGAGGAATTCCTCGCCGCCGTGGACCGGCTGCGGCCCGGCTGCGTGCTGCTCGACATGCGCATGCCGCGCATCGGCGGCCTCCGCGTCCAGGCCGAGCTCGTGAGGCGCGGCAGCAGCATGGCCGTGGTCTCCATGACCGGGTTCGGCGGCGTCGAGACCGCGGTCCGGTCGATGAAGCTCGGCGCCGTCGAATTTCTCGAAAAGCCGTTCGCGACCGACGATCTGCTCGCCGCGATCGCGGCCGCCGCGGCCCGTCTCAACGACACGGTCGCCTGACCGCGGCGCCAGCTCGAAAAACTGGTCGGGGAGAGAGGATTCGAACCTCCGGCCCCTGCCTCCCGAAGACAGTGCTCTACCAGGCTGAGCTACTCCCCGACCGGTGCGTCCGGCCGATGGCCGACGTGAGGCAGGGGCGGGTCTATAGGGGCGGCCCCGGAGGCTTTCAAGCGCTGGTTTGGGATTGGGCAGCGAGTGGTAGAATGGGCCGCAGCGAGTGGTAGGATGGGCCGATGCGTAGCCTGATCATCGGCGGCACAGGTTTCATCGGTCCGCATGTGGCGCGGCAGCTGTCGGAGGCCGGGCACGAGGTCACGCTCTTCCACCGCGGGCAGAGCGAGGCGGCGCTGCCCGCCGCCGTGCGCCACCTGCGCAGCCCGCTGGCGGCGATGCCGGTCACTAGCTTCCCGCGCGAGCTGACGGCCATCGACTGGGACGTGGTGGTCCACATGATCGCGATGAGCGAGCAGGACGCGCGCGCGGCGGTGCGGGCGTTCAGCGGCCGCGCCGGACGGCTGGTCGTGCCGAGCAGCGGCGACGTCTACCGCGCCTATGGCCGTTTCGCCGGCATCGAGCCCGGGGCCGTCGAGAGCGGGCTGCTCACCGAGGATGCGCCGCTGCGGTCGGTGCTTTACCCGTACCGAGCCAAGGCGCGCTCCCCCGGCGAGCTGGCTCATTATTACGAGAAGATCCTGGTCGAGCGTGAGGTGCTGGCAGATACCAAGCTGCCGGCGACGGTGCTTCGGCTGCCGAAGGTCTACGGCCCCGGCGGCAATGCCGACTTCGCGACCGTTCACGGCTATCGAAGCCGCACGTCATGGCGCTGGACGCACGACTATGTCGAGAATGTCGCCGCGGCGATCGCGCTCGCCGCCGTGCATCCGGCGGCAGCGGGCCGGATCTACAATGTCGGGGAGGACCCTACGCCGACGGTGGCGGAGCGCCTGCGGCAGCTCCCTCCGTCCGCGCTCCCGGAACAGCCGTCGAGCGGGTTCAACTTCGCTCAGGACCTCGCCTACGACACCGGCCGCATCCGGCGGGAGCTCGGCTATCGCGAGCTGGTCGGCTGGCAAGAAGGCGTGGAGCGGACGCTCCGCCCGGGCCCTTGAGGGGTCACCGCCCGATGACGGCGAGCATCTCGGCGATCGCGGTGAATTTCTCGCGGGGGCTGCCCGCCCGCGCCCGCGCGGCTTCGGCGGCCTCGATCCTCTGCCAGTCGCGGAAGGTGACGGGCTCGACGCCGCGGCTCGCCAGCAGCGCGTCGAGCCCCGGCCGCCCCGGCTTGCCGCTGGCGCCGGGGCCGAGATCGGCCTTGATCCTTGCCGCCACCTCATAGCCGTCCGGGCGGTTGGTGCCGATCGTCCCGGTCGGGCCGCGCCGCGCCCAGCCGACGCAATAGAGGCCGGGGCCGATCGCGCCGCCCGAATTGGCGAAACGGCCGCGGCCATGCTCGTAAGGGACGCGGTCGATCGGTGGGGTCGTGTAGCCGATGCAGCTCACGACCAGGCCGCATTCGACTCTGTAAGTCTCGCCGGTTCCGACCGAGCGGAGGTCGTCGGTGAGCCGCGTCCGCTCGACAATCACCCGCTCCACCCGCCCGTCGCCCTCGATCGCGATCGGCATCGCGAAAAAATCGAAGATGATCGTCTTGCGCTTCTCCGCCCTGGCGGCCGCGAACTGGCGCAGGTGCATCACGGACTTGCGCATCCCAGGCTCGAGCAAAGCATCGTCGGCTTCGGGCGGGAAATCCGCGATGTCGACGCTCGGGGCGGCTTCCTCGAGGTGGCCGAGCTCGCCCAGCTCTTTCGGGGTCATCGCGATCTGGTGGGGCCCGCGCCGGCCGAGGACGTGGATGGTGCGGATCGCCGCGCGGGAGAGGGCGTCGAGCGCAGGGCCGACGATGTCGGACCCGGCGAACTCCGCCGGCGTCTTGGACAGGATGCGGGCGACGTCCAGCGCGACGTTGCCGTTGCCGATCACCGCCGCCGCTGCCGCATCGAGCGGCGGGTCGAGGTCGGCGAACTCGGGATGGCCGTTATACCAGCCCACGAACGCGCCCGAGCCAAGCACGCCCGGCAGGTCCGCGCCCGGGATGTCGAGACGGCGGTCGTCGGGCGCCCCGGTGGCGAGGATCACCGCGTCGTAGAGCGCGAGCAGCTCGTCGATGCCGACGTCGCCGCCGACGCTGACGTTGCCGACGAAGCGGACATTGGCGCTGAGCGCCACCTTCTCGTAGCGGCGCGACACCGCCTTGATCGACTGGTGGTCGGGAGCGACTCCGAAACGGATCAGGCCGTAGGGGACGGGCAGGCGGTCGATCACGTCGACCTGCACATCCTCGCCAAACTCCTTCTGCAGCGCTTCCGCGCAATAATAGCCGGCAGGGCCCGAACCGATCACCGCCACATGCCGCATCCCCGTCTCTCCGCCGAACCGGCGGCGATGCTAGCGAAAGGCTAGGGAGAGGCAAGCGTCGGTCAGCGACCGTTCACGCAACCGGGCGCAAAGCCTGCCTATGATGAAGACCCTGTTCCTCGCCGTGGCGGCCGCCGCCGCGCTCGCCGGGGGCGCCCTCGCCGCTTCTCCTTCCCCTGGGCAGGCTGGAGCGGAGGTGAGCGTTCCCTTCTCGCATCAGCGTATCCGCAGCTTCCGCTCGCTCGACGACCGCTCGGTCTATCTGCGCGTCGGCAGCCGCAGCCGCGGCGAGTGGTACCGCGCGACCACGCTCCATCCGTGCATGGAGCTGCCCTACGCCTTGGCGATCGGCATCGCCGATGTCAGCGTCACCGGCACGCTCGATCGGTTCAGCACCTTGCTGGTCGACGGCCAGCGCTGCCCGCTCCAGTCGCTGGTGAGGAGCGGCCCGCCGCCCAAGAAGGTCAAGTCCGACCGCTACCGGAGCGCCAGGAGGGGCTAGCCGCCCTTGCCGGGCGATTTGTCCTCGAGCAGCTCGGTGCCGCGGCTGCGCAGCAGGCCCTCGATCTTGCCGGCGAACAGGGCCAGGAAGGCTGGCAGCATCAGCTCCAGCCGCACCTTGCTGTCCTCGACGTCGATATGGCCGGTCACTTCCTGGCCCATCGCCTGGACGTCGAGATACATGCGGTTCCCCTCCCAGCGCGACCGGACCTCGGCCGCGCCGCCCGGAACATGGTCCTTGAGGCGGCCGATGCCGCCCTGCATCCGGCGCTTGGCCTCCTCCGCGCCGAGCCGGTGGGGGAGGTCGATCGATACGGGCTTGGTCATGCTTCCGCTCTAGCTTCCCTCGACGGCAGCGCACAAGCGCAAGCGGGCGGCGGGTGCGCCCAGCCGCGAATCTCGGGAAAGATGCTGTTAGGCATTTCCTCTAACCGCCGATAAATCACTGTCCCCTAATCCCTCGATCGCTGCGACGAACGTCACGGAACCGGTCGAGGGACAAGGATGCGCGCTTTCAACTGGCTCACCCGACTTCGCAAGAGCGAGCGCGGCAACGTGCTCGTAGTGGGCGCCGCCTCGCTGCCGCTGCTGATGGGCGCGACGGCGATCGCGGTCGACACGATCCAGCTCAGCCTGTGGAAACAGCAATTGCAGCGCGCCGCCGATTCGGGCGCGATCGCCGGCGCCTACGCAGTCGGTCAGGGCGCCTCCCAGGGCGATGCCGTCGCCAACGACCTCGACGAGCATATCGACAACGACATCGACGAGAACGAGACGCCAATCCTGACCGCCGTCGACGTCGACACCGGCACCTTCGCCGAAGGCACGTTGTCCGACCAAAGCTGCGCCGACCGCGGCGTCACGCCGTGTTTCGGCCGGGTCGTGCAGGTGGCGCTCACCTCGGAGCGGACGCTCCCGTTCATGAGCCTGTTCACCGGATCCCCGACCACCCTGCGCGCCCAAGCCGTGGCCGCGGTGGTCAACGAGGGCGAATATTGCATGATCTCGCTCTATGACGGGACCGACCCCGGCATTACCGCCGGCGGCAACGGCTCGGTCACCCTGGGCTGCGGCATGGCGACCAATTCGCGGGCCGCCTCGGCGATCATATCCGACGGCTCCTCCGACATCACCGCGACTCCGGCCGCCGCGGTGGGCGGAGTCACTGAAGAAGACAATAATTTCGTCGGCGAAACCATGCTGCTGCCCTATTCGACCCCGTTCGCGGACCCGCTGGCGCGGGTCCCCAACCCGGATCCGCTCGGCACCTGTGTGGACTTCAACGATTCTCCGCAGACCGTGACGAATCTCGAGGCCGGCGACCAGGAATGCTTCAACATGATGACCGTGCAGGGCACGCTGAACCTGGGCGAGGGCATCTACTACATCAACGGCGGCGACCTTACGGTGAACTCGACCGCCACCATCACAGGCGAGAATGTAACGATCGTGATGACCGGCCCCGGCGGCCAGGCCGGGACGGTTAACATCATGGGCGGCGCGGAGATCAACCTCACCGCCCCGTCGACCGGGCCCTATCGCGGCGTTGCCTTCTACCGCGACCGCCGCGCGAGCCTGGCGACGATTACGCTCAACGGCGGTGCCACCCTCAACATCCAGGGCGCGCTCTATTTTCCGACCACCGACCTTACCATCCTCGGCAACTTCGAGCTGGACGCGGCATGCCTGCAGATGGTCGGCCGCATCCTCAACTTCGGCGGCACCACCGACGTCCAGAACGAATGCCCCGCGGGCAGCGGATCGGGCGCGTTCCAGATGACCCGGGTGAGGCTGGTGGGCTGATCATGGCGAAGCAACCCCCTCACGCCCGCGGCGCGATCGGCAGCGACGAACGCGGCACCAGCGTGGTCGAGCTTGCCTTGCTCCTCCCGCTGCTGACGATCCTGATCGTCAATATCACCGATCTGAGCATCGGCATCACCAAGCGCCTCGACCTCCATCAGGCGGTCCACCGGACGATCGAGCTGGCCGCAGCCAGCACCTTCCAGAGGGACCCCGAAACGGGCGAATATGATTTCAGCTTCCTCGAGACCCAGGCCGCTGAAGCGGCGGGCGTGGACGTGGAAGATGTCAGCGTCGTCCACTGGCTCGAATGCGATGGGGTCGAGCAGGATGATGAAGACACTATCTGCCCGGCCGGAGAGCCGATCGCGCGCTACCTCCAGATCCGTGTCGATTCGGGCTTCACGCCGATGTTCGGCATATCGGTCGTAGGCCAGGGCGCCGATTACGTGCCGCTCTTCGCCGAAGCCGCGGTGCGCTTCCAATGAAGCGGCTGGCGATCCTCCGCAGGAGCGAACGCGGCGCCGGCGCCGTCGAATTCGCGCTGGCCGCCCCGGTGCTGTTCACGATGATCGTCGGCATCGCCCAGCTCGGCAGCCTGTTCTTCGCCACTGCCGGCCTCAACCACGCCGTGGCCGAGGGCGCCCGCGTCGCCGCCATCTTCCCGACGCCGAGCGACGAGGAGATCAGGGCAGCGATCGCCGAGTCCCGCTTCGGCTATCGCGAAGAGCATCTGGCCGGGGAGCCGAGCATCGTGCCCGGTCCGGAGGATGCCGACATGCCCTATCTCGACATCAGCCTGACTTACCAGGTCCCGCTCAACTTCATCTTCTTCGAGACGCCGCCGATCACCCTTACCGAGACCCGCCGCGTCTACACCCAGGTCGAGACCACCCCTTCCGACACGACCCCGCCCGATCCAACGTCGACCGGCGGCGGCGACACCAGCTCGGGCGGCGACACCAGCTCAGGCGGCGACACCAGCACGGGCGGCGACACCAGCACGGGCGGCGACACCAGCACCGGCGGCGATACCAGCACCGGCGGCGATACC
>DASZDE010000004.1:0-29902 GCA_035942355.1 Allosphingosinicella sp.
GCTTCATCCTGGTCGGCATCGGTCTGGCGGGAGCGGGCCGGAGAGAGCCGAACGGCAGGCGCGTCGCGGCTGCCTGTGGGCTTGTCGTTCTCCTGATCGGCGCTCTCACCCTGCTCGAATTCATCGTCGGCGCCGACTTCGGCATCGACGAGTTGGCGGTGCGCGATACCGGCACGCTGAGGGGCTCGGGATTCCCCGGCCGGATGTCGCCGATCACCGCGACTGCGTGGATGGCGCTTGGCCCCGCCATTGTCCTGCTCGCCGCCGGCAGAGGACGGACCGCGATCACCGCCGGCCACGTCCTCGTCGTCTATGCCGGCTTCGTCGCCTTCCTCGCCGCCGCCGGCTACACGTTCGGCGCCGAGCAATTCTGGGGCATCGGCATCTACACCGCGGTGGCGATCCACACCGCCCTCGGGCTGCTGCTCGCAGCGACGGCGGCGCTCGTCACCCGGCCCGACGAGGGCTGGCTGGCGGGCCTGGCCGATTCGCCGGGTGCGCGCTCGCTGCTGATCCAGCTGCTGCCGATCTCGCTGCTGCTGCCCTCAACCTTGGGCTTCCTGCTGCTGTTTGGAGCGGGACTCGGCGCCTACAATGCTGCATTCGGTTTTGCGCTGCTCGTTCCCTGCACCGCGTTGGCTCTGGTGGCGGTGGCGCTGCGGGTCGCGCGCGGGGCGCGCACCAGCGAGCTGGCGCTGCGGGCGAGCGAGCAACGCTACCGCCGCATCTTCGAGCAGGTCAACGACCTCATCTTCACCGCCGATCTCGATCAGATCATCACCGACTGCAATCCTGCCACCGCCGCGGCGATGGAAATGGAGCGCGACGAGCTGATCGGCCGCCGCATCGCAGAGTTCGTGTCTCGGGAGGGCTTCGAACAGACCAGCCGCATGCTCCGCCACAAGCTCGAACAGGGCGGCACTACCCGGCACGACATCGAGGTGCGCACCAAGAGCGGCAAAAAGCTGTTCTGGGAGATCAATTCCGGCCTATCCGCCGACTCGAAGGGCAGGATCATCGGCCTCAACGCGATCGCGCGCGACGTGACCGACCGGCGCGCGCTGGAGGAGCGCCAGCGGCTGCTGATCAACGAGCTCAACCATCGGGTCAAGAACACGCTCGCCATCGTTCAGAGCGTCGCCCGGCAGACGCTGAAGCCGGACGGCGACCCGGCCGGTATGAGAGCGGCGCTTGAAGGCCGATTGGCGGCTTTGTCGGCGGCGCATGATCTGCTGACCCGCGAGCAGTGGAGCCCGGTCGACCTGGCAGAGATCGTCCGGGACTCGCTCAAGATGTGCACCGCGGACGACAGCCGGTTCCGAATTGACGGGCCCCCGGTACGGCTCTCGCCGCGCTCCGCGGTGAGCTTCGCGATGGCCATGCACGAGCTGTGCACCAACGCGCTCAAATATGGTGCCCTGTCGAGTCCCGAAGGACGTGTTGCGGTTTACTGGGACACGGGCAATGGGGAGGCGGCGCGGCTGCGGCTCGTGTGGGAGGAGAAAGGCGGGCCTGCCGCCGCCAAGCCCGTCCGGCGCGGCTTCGGGTCGCGCATGATCGAGCAGGCGCTGGCCTACGAGCTTGGCGGCCGGATTGCCCTCGACTTCCGCGCCGAGGGCCTGGTCTGCACGATCGACGCGCCTCTCCCGGAGGAGACGTAGCGGCCGCCGCGATCGGGTATGGCCGCTACTCCGGGAGCCTCGCCTTGGGAAAGCCGCCCCAGGCCTCGTCATAATCCGGCTGCAATTCCTCGCACGCCAAGGCATATTCTGTCGGGCGGAACGGCCAGCAGCTTTCGACCATGAAAGCCATCGTTCCCTCGATCTTGTGGGGCTTGAGCTCGGCCTCGCTCGCCGCCTTCCAGCTGGCGACGTCGGGCCCGTGGCCGGCCATCATGTTGTGGGCGCTGAGGCCTCCGGGCGCGAAGCCTTCGGCCTTGGCGTCGTAGGCGCCGTGGATCAGCCCCATGCACTCGCTCATCACGTTGCGGTGAAACCAGGGCGGCCGGAACGTGTCCTCGGCGACCAGCCAGCGCGGCGGGAACAGGACGAAGTCGGCATTGGCGCGCCCGGGCACGTCGGACGGGCTGGTGAGCATGGTGAAGATCGACGGATCGGGATGATCGAAGCTGATCGTGCCGATCGTGTTGAAGCGGGAAAGGTCGTATTTCCACGGCGCGAGGTTGCCGTGCCACGCAACCACGTCGAGCGGGCTGTGGTCGAGCGTCGTCGTCCACAAGCCGCCGAGATATTTCTGGACCAGCTCGATCTCGCCGTCGACATCCTCGTACCAGGCGACCGGCGTCTCGAAATCGCGCGGATTGGCGAGGCCGTTGGCGCCGATCGGGCCGAGCTCGGGCAGGCGGAACAGCGAACCGTGATTCTCGGCGACATAGCCCCGGCCCTCGCCGTCCGGCAGCAAGGCGCGGAAGCGGACGCCGCGGGGCACCAGCGCGACTTCGCCCGGAGCGACCTCGATCCGCCCCATCTCGGTCACCAGCGTGAGGCGGCCGAGCTGCGGGATGAACAGCATCTCGCCGTCGGAATTGAAGAAGGCGCGGCCCTCCATGTCGCGATTGGCGCGGTAGATGTGAACCGCGACGCCCTCCAAATCCTCGGGCGGGCGGTTGGCGACCATCGTGACCAGGCCGTCGAGCAGGTCGGTCGGCTCGGCCGGTAGCGCCAGCGGATTCCAGCGCAGGCGATTGGGAGCGAGCTCGCCGGCGGCAATGCCCGGAGCGAACAGCTTCGCGCCCTCGTAGCGGCGGTAGGGCGGGTGCTCGGCGCTGGGGCGCATGCGGTAGAGCCAGGAGCGCCGGTTCTCGGCCCGCGGCGCGGTGAAGGAGGTTCCCGACAGTTGCTCGGCGTAGAGGCCGAAGGCGGGCCGCTGCGGCGAGTTGCGTCCCTCCGGCAGCGCGCCCGGCACCGCCTCGGTCGCGAAATGGCTCCCGAAGCCGGACATGTAGGCTGCATCGGTCGGCATCCCACCTCCTGTCACCCCAGCGTAGGCTGGGGTCCAAGCGGCCGTGGTGCCACGAAGGCTGCTTGGATGCCAGCCTGCGCTGGCATGACGGCATCATCCGTTTACGTGCTCCCAGAGATCGTTCCAACCGGGATTCTGGGCCTCGATCAGCCGTGTCTTCCACTGCCGTTTCCAGGCCTTCATCGCCTTCTCACGGGCGATCGCGTCATAGATGCGCTCATATTCCTCAACATAGACGAGCCGCCTCAGCCCGTAGCGCCGGCAGAAATCCGAGCCTTGGCCGCTGCGGTGCTCGTGGATGCGGGCTGAAAGGTTCGCCGTAACGCCAATGTAGAGGGTGCCGAACGGCGCGTTGGTCATGATGTAGAGCCAGCCTGCCTTCATTGGGCGGAGGATGGCGCAGACGCGGCTTGGATGCCAGCCTGCGCTGGCATGACAAGGGTGAATCAGCGGCCGTGTGTCACCCCAGCGTAGGCTGGGGTCCAAGCCGTCGTGGTGCCGCGAAGGCTGCTTGGATGCCAGCCTGCGCTGGCATGACGGAATCCCAAAGTACCACTTCGATCCGACTATCGCATCAGCACCAATTCCTCGGCCATGGTGGGGTGGAGGGCGACGACCTCATCGAACTGCTCCTTTTTCAGCCCGGCCTTGACCGCGATCGCGGCGGCCTGGAGGATCTCGGGTGCGTCGGGCCCGATCATGTGGATTCCGACCACCTGGTCGGTCTCGCCATTGACCACCAATTTGTACAGCGAGCGCTCGTTTCGGCCCGCCAGCACGTTCTTCATGGCCCGGAAATCCGACACATAGGTCTTGACCGTGCCGAGCCGGTTCCGCGCGTCCGATTCGGTCATGCCGACGCCCGCGATCGGCGGATGGCTGAACACCGCCGACGGGATGTTTTCATAGTCGACCCGCGTCGGCTTGCCGCCGTAGACGGTGTCGGCGAAAGCCTGGCCTTCGCGGATGGCGACCGGCGTCAACTGGACGCGGTCGGTGACGTCGCCGACCGCATAGATCGAAGGGCAGCTCGCCTGGTTGTCGGCATTGACCTTGACGGCGCCGTTGCGGGCAAGCTCGACCCCGGCGCTTTCCAGCCCGAGCCCGTCGGTATTGGGCTTTCGCCCCGTCGCGAACAACAGCATGTCCGCCTCGATCGGGTCATGGTCCTTGAGGTGGATGGCGAGAGAGCCGTCGGCCGCGCTCTTCTCGACCTTCTCGAAGGGCGCGTTGAATTTGAAGTTGATGCCCTTCATCAGCGAGATCTGCAGCAGCCGGTCGCGGACCTGGGCGTCGTAATGGCGCAGGATGATGTCGCCGCGGTTGACGAGGGTCACTTCGCAGCTGAATTCGTGGAAGATGCCGGCGAACTCGTTCGCGATATAGCCGCCGCCGGCGATCACCGCGCGCCGCGGCACGCTTTCGAGGTGGAACACTTCGTTCGAGGTGATGCCGTGCTCGGCGCCGGGGAAGTCGGGCACCACCGGCCAGGCGCCGGTCGACACCAGTATGGTGGCGGCGCCGAGCTCCGTGCCGTCGGCGAGGCGGATGCCGTTTGGCCCGGTGACGACGGCGCGCTGGTGGATGATCTCGACCCCGCTATTGCCGAGCATCTCGGTATAGGCGCCTTCGATCCTGGTCACCTCCGCCAGCACGTTGTCGCGCAAGGTGGCCCAGTTGAACCGGCACGACGGCACTTCCCAGCCGAAGCGGCGGGCGTCCTGCAGATCCTCCGCGAAATGGGCGCCGTAGACGAGCAGCTTCTTGGGCACGCAGCCGCGGATCACGCAGGTGCCGCCGACCTTATGCTCTTCGGCGATCGCCACCTTGGCGCCGTGGGCCGCCGCCACCCGCGCGGCGCGGACGCCGCCCGAGCCCGCGCCGATCACGAACAGGTCGTAGTCGAATTTCTGTGCCACTTGCGCTCCTTCTCGCCATGCCCCGGATTCGCCGCCGATTCCGTCCGCTATCGACCCTGTCCTCGTTCGCCCAATGCCCGCTCGATCAGGGCATTCGTCGCCGGATCGAATCGGGCTGGACCGCCGCCATCCATCGCCTTCGCCAGCTCCTTGCCGAGCTCGACCCCGAACTGGTCGAAGGGATTGATGCCGAGCAGCACCGCATTGGCGAAGGTGCGGTGCTCGTAAAAGGCGATGAGGGCGCCGAGCGTCCCCGGGTCGAGGCGGTCGAGCAGGATGGTCGCGGACGGCCGGTCGCCGGGATAGGAGCGGTGCGGGTCGTCCGAGACCTTGCCGGCCATCAGCGCCGCGCCCTGCGCGAAGCAGTTCACCAGCAGCTGGCGGTGATGCTCCTCGGCGAGGCCATGGTCCGGCTCGACCGCGGCCACGAACTCGACCGGCACCAACTGAGTGCCCTGGTGGAGCAGCTGGAACACGGCGTGCTGGGCATCGGTGCCGACGCCGCCCCAGGTGATCGGCGCGGTGGCGCGGCCGACCGGCTTGCCGGCGGCAGTCACGCTCTTGCCGTTCGATTCCATCTCGAGTTGCTGAAGATAGGCCGGCAGCAGGCGGAGGCGCTCGTCATAGGCGAATATCGCGCGCGTTTCGGCGCCGCGCACATTGGCATAATAGCGGTCCGCGAAGGCGGCGAGCACCGGCGCGTTCGCCGCCGCCGGAGCGAGCCGGAAGTGGCGGTCCATTGCGGCGGCGCCTTCGAGCAGCTCCTCGAACGCCTCCCAGCCGAGCGCGAGCGCGGCCGGGAAGCCGATCGACGACCACAGCGAATAGCGGCCGCCGACGCTCGCCGGGAACGGCAGGATTCTGGTCTCGTCCACGCCGAACTCGATCGCCCGCTCTGGGCTGGCCGTCAGCGCGACGATGCGGCCATAGGGGTCGCCGACGCCGCCCTGCTCGAGCCAGGCGAGCGCGGACCGGGCATTGAGCAGGGTCTCGCTGGTGGTGAAGGTCTTGGACGCGATCACCAGCAGGGTCGCGCCAGGGTCGAAGCGGCCCACCGCCTCCTCGAGCGCCGCGCCGTCGACGTTGGAGACGATGGCGGTTTCGTAGCGGCCGGCGTCGCGGCCGAGCGCATCGATCAGGAAATCGGGGCCCAGCGCCGAGCCGCCGATGCCGAGGTGGAGGATGGCGCGGACCGGGCCGAACGCGCCGGCCTCGATCGCGTCGACCAGCGCGCGCATGCGGGCGTGGAAGCCGCGGGCCCGGGCGACGCTCTCCGGCGATCCCTGCCCGCGCTCGGCGCTGTGCTCGGCCGCGCGCGCCTCGGTGACGTTGACTACGGCCCCGGTGAACAGATCTTCGCGCCGGCCGGCGAGGTCCTGCGCCCCGGCGAGCGCCTCGAAACCGGCGATGAGTTCCCTGCTCAGATGCGTCTTCGAGAAATCGAACCGGATGCCGGCTTCCTCGATCACCAGTCGCGACAGCCGGTCCGGCTCGGCTTCGAACAATTGGGTCAGCGGCCGGGCTTCGGCACGCTCGATCGCCGCCCACTCCTCGCCCATCCGCACTTCCTCCTGTCCCGCGCCGGCCTCTCTACGGAGGTCGAGCGGCAAAGCCTAGTTTGACGTGCCGCGGCTCACGCGAGCCGTTTGACCGGGCGGCTTTACCGGTTCGCCATCGATCGCGCCCGCTTGACCCGGCCCGTGCCCCACGCGAAAGCGGTGGCGATGGATAGCGGCGACACGATCGAGGCCCCGCCGGCGGCAACGCCCGCGCTAAGGAAGGAGAAGCAGAAGGAGCACAAAAAGAAAGATGGCCTCGCCGAAACCACCCGCTTCCTGCTGCTGCTGTTCGTGTTCGCGGTGCTGCTGCGGAGCTTCGTGGTTGCGCCGTTCAGCATCCCGTCGGGGTCGATGCTGCCCAAGATGATGATCGGCGACTTCCTGTTCGTGTCGAAATGGACCTACGGCTATTCGCGCTACAGCGTGCCGTTCGGGATCGGCGGTTTCGACGGGCGGATCCTCGGCGACGAGCCGGAGCGCGGCGATATTGCGGTGTTCCGCTATCCGGGCGGCGGCGACGACGATTATGTGAAACGCGTGATCGGCCTGCCCGGCGATCAGGTGCAGATGCTGGGCGGCGTGCTCCACCTCAACGGCGAGGCGGTGCCGCGGGTGCGGGTGGCCGATTACCTGATGCCGGTCACTCCCAACAGCCCGTGCCGCGCCGTCGACCCGACCGCGGCCCGCCTGGTCGCAGACGAGACGGGGCGGCGATTCTGCGCCTACGACCGGTACCGCGAGACCTTGCCCGAAGGCCGCTCTTATCATGTGCTCGACCAGGTCGACGGCATCGCGGACGACACGCCGGTCTATATCGTGCCGGACGATCATTATTTCATGATGGGCGACAATCGCGACGACAGCGAGGACAGCCGTTTCGCGCTCGAGGCGGGCGGCGTCGGCTATCTGCCCGCCGATTATCTGATCGGCGAGGCCTTGATCACCTTCTTCTCGACCGACGGCTCGGCCGAGTGGATCAAGCCCTGGACCTGGTTCGCCGCGGCGCGTTGGGAGCGGATCGGGGACACCTATTGATGCATGGTCCCGACGCAACCGCAGCCTGGATCGAGCGGACGCTGGGGCATGCTCCGGCGGACCGGGCGCTGTTCGAACGCGCCCTCACCCATGCGAGCCGCGGCGACGACCATTACGAGCGGCTCGAATTCCTCGGCGATCGCGTGCTCGGGCTGGTCATGGCCTCGTGGCTCTTCGAGCTGTTTCCACACGAGCCGGAGGGCAAGCTGTCGCGGCGGCTGAACGCGCTGGTGTCGGGCGAGACCTGCGCCGAGATCGGCCGCGAGCTAGGCGTCGGTGCCCAGGTCCGGCTCGGCAAACAGGCCCGCGACGACGGCGCCGCCGACAGCGATAACGTGCTCGGCGATGTGGTCGAGGCACTGATCGGCGCGCTGTACACCGAGGCGGGGCTCGAGGCCGCGGCGGCGTTCGTCCGGCGCGCGTGGGACGAGCGCGTGAGCACCCATGACAGCGCTCCCAAGCACCCCAAGTCGAGGCTGCAGGAATGGGCGGCCGCCAACGATAAGGCCGCACCCGTTTATCGTCTTACCGGCCGTTCGGGGCCGCATCACGCCCCAAGCTTCGCGGTGGAGGTCGAGATTGCGGGCGTCGGCACGGCGGGGGCGGACGGGCTTTCGAAGCAGGAGGCGGAGACGGCGGCCGCAGAGGCGCTGCTGGCAAAGCTCAAATGACGGAGCGCTGCGGGCTGGTGGCAGTGGTGGGCGCGCCCAATGCCGGCAAGTCGACCCTGGTCAACGCGCTGGTCGGGCAGAAGGTGGCGATCGTCAGCCCGAAGGCGCAGACCACGCGGACCCGGCTGATGGGGATCGCCATGCACGGCGACGCGCAGATCCTGCTGCTCGACACGCCGGGCATTTTCGCGCCGCGGCGACGGCTCGACCGGGCGATGGTCGCCGCCGCCTGGGGCGGTGCCCAGGACGCCGATCTGATCGCCCTGGTGATCGACGCGAAGGCAGGATTTTCGGTGCGGATCGAGGAGATGTTGGACGTCCTGAAGGGACGGCGCGAGCCGAAGATCCTGGTGCTCAACAAGGTCGACGTCGTGCGCAAGGAGGAATTGCTGACGCTGACCGCGCCGCTCAGCGAGCGCCTCGAGTTCGAGCGGATTTTCATGGTCTCGGCGACGACCGGCGACGGCATCGCCGACTTGAAGGCTGCGCTTGCCGCCCGCATGCCGGTCGGGCCGTGGCACTTTCCCGAGGAGCAGGTGTCGGATGCCACCGACCGCATGCTCGCCGCCGAGGTGACCCGCGAGCAGCTCTACCTCCAGCTTCACGCCGAACTGCCTTATGCGAGCGCGGTCGAGACCGAAAAATATGAGGAACGCAAGGACGGCTCGGTCGTGATCCACCAGCAGGTCTTGGTCGCCCGCCCGACCCAGCGCGCGATCGTGCTGGGCAAGGGTGGCGCGCGGATCAGGGAGATCGGCGCGGCGGCGCGCGAGCAGCTGAGCCAGCTGTTGGAGCGACAAGTGCACCTGTTCCTCCACGTCAAGGTCAAGCCCGACTGGGAGGAGGATCGCAGCCTCTATCGCGACATCGGCCTCGACTGGGTGGAGTGACCGGTTTCCCGTGGGAATGTCAGCGCACGGGCGATCCGGCGACCGGTCGGCAGCCATTCTGACGCTAACCGGCGGCGAGCATTTCATCGACCCATGCAGGCACCAGCTCCCCGGCTTTGCCGATCCGGCTCTCGTCGAAGAAGACGCTGCCCTGGCTCGGATCGAGGTTGAGCTCGAGCGTGCGGGCGCCGAGATATCGGGCGGTCTGGACATAGCCGGCCGCTGGATAGACCGCGCCCGAGGTTCCGATCGAGACGAACAGGTCCGCCTTCATCAAAGCGGCATCGATCCGCTCCATGGCATAGGGCATCTCGCCGAACCATACGATGTCCGGGCGCAGCCTGCCCGCCGCACCGCAGCTCGGACAGGCCGGGCCGGCCGCCAGTGCCTCCTCCCAGCGCACGCGGGCGTCGCAGGCAAGGCACCAGGCGGACCTGAGCTCGCCGTGCATGTGCAGCACGCGCTTTGCGCCGGCGCGTTCGTGCAGGTCGTCGACATTCTGGGTGACGATCAGGAGCTCGCCGGGCCACTCCGCATCGAGCCGCGCCAAGGCGTGGTGGGCGGCGTTCGGCTCGACTGTCTTCAGCCGGGCGCGGCGGGCGTCGTAGAATTTCTGGACCAGCGCCGGGTCGCGGCGGAACGCCTCGGGCGTGGCGACGTCCTCGACCCTGTGCCCCTCCCACAGTCCGTCCGGGCCCCGGAAAGTGGCAAGGCCGCTTTCCGCCGACACGCCGGCGCCGGTGAGGACAAAGATGTTGCTGATCTCGCGCACCCTAGCGCCTTATCCGCCAACCTGAACCTTCGCTACGGGTGAAAGCGGACCTCCGCTTCGGCGCTAAGCAGGTGCTTCGTCTTTTCGCTGCGTGCGTCCATGCTGACGACCTGGGTCACTTTCCTGAAGCGCGAGTAGAGCCGCCGAGGCCTGAATATCAATGGCTCTCGGAGATGCCGGCATTGGTCAGAATGAAGATGTTGCGGATGTCGGTCGCCTCGCCCATTAGGCGGCAGAATCGCGAGGCGGCAATGACCAGCATCACTCTTTTCGGAGCGTCCGGGCGGATGGGCCGGGCCATTGCCGAGGCGGTGGCCGACCGCGACGACATGACCATCGTCGAGGACGAAGCCGAGCTGTTCATCGACTTCTCCGCACCGGCCGGGCTCGAACATCATCTCGACGTCGCCCTCGCCGGGGGCCGCCCGATCCTGATCGGCACCACCGGGCTCGACCCCGAGCACCACGCGATGATCGACCGCGCGGCGGAGAGGATCGCGGTGCTGCAGGCGGCGAACACGTCGCTCGGCATCAGCCTCCTTGCGCACCTCGTCCGCGAGACCGCGAAGCGGCTGGGCGACGATTGGGACATCGAGATCGTCGAGATGCACCACCGCCACAAGGCGGACGCGCCGTCAGGGACGGCGCTTCTGCTCGGCGAGGCGGCGGCGGAGGGGCGCGGCGTCGAGCTCGCCCGCGCCCGGCGCGACCGCGAGAGCGGGGCCAGGCGGGCGGGCGCCATCGGCTTCGCCTCGCTCCGCGGCGGATCGGTGACCGGCGACCATGAAGTGGTGTTCGCGGGCGAGAACGAACGGATCGAGCTCGGCCACCGCGCCGAAAGCCGGATCATCTTCGCCGAGGGGGCACTGAAGGCGGCCGCCTGGCTGGTCGGCAAACCGGCCGGCCGCTACACGATGGGCGACGTGCTGGGGCTCAAGTGAACCAGCCACCGCAAACCGGCCTCGTCCGCCGGCTCGGCCTGTTCGACGCGACCATGCTCGTGATGGGCGGCATCATCGGGGCGGGCATATTCGTCAATCCGGCCGAGGTCGCGCGGTACGTCGACACCCCGGGGCTGATCGTCGGCGTGTGGATCCTGGGCGGCATCATCGCGCTGGCCGGGGCGATGGTCTATGCAGAACTGGCGGCGCGCCGGCCCGAAATAGGCGGTCAATATGCCTATCTGCGCGATGCCTGGGGCCCCACTCCCGCTTTCCTCTACGGCTGGTCGCTGCTGCTCGTCATCCAGTCGGGTGGTATGGCCGCGGTCGCGATCACGTTCGCGCGCTACTTTATCGATCTTACTTTGCTGCCGCTGCCCGGAGGCGCGATCGCCGCGGCTGCGCTCGGCCTCCTCACGGCAATCAACTGCCTCGGCGTGCGGGCGGGGAGCAACGTCCAGAGCGGCCTCATGGTGCTGAAGATCGCCGCCATCGCCGGGCTGGTCGTGGGCGGCTGGTGGTTCGCTGCGGCGCATCCCGACTTCCTGAGCCCGAGGGCGGCCGCCGATCCGGTCCCGCTCGGCACGCTCGCGGCGATCGGCGCGGCGATGACGCCGGTGATGTTCGCCTATGGCGGCTGGCAGACATCGAGCTTCGTCGCCGGCGAGATGCGCGACCCGCGCCGCGACCTCGCCCGCGGGCTGCTGCTCGGCGTCGCCGGCGTGGTGCTGCTCTACGCCTCGGTCGCCTTCGTCTGCGTCTATGCGCTGGGGCCGCAGGGGCTGGCGGAGACGCGGACTCCGGCGACGGCGGTGATGCGGCTGGCGCTCGGCGAGCGCGGCGCCACCCTGATCGCGCTCGGCATCGCCATTTCCGCGCTCGGGTTTCTGAGCCAGGGAATGCTGACGACGCCGCGAGTCTATTTCGCGATGGCGGAGGACCGGCTGTTCTTCGCCAGCATCGCCCGCGTCAGCCCGCGCACGCAGGTGCCGGTGTTCGCGATCCTGCTCCAGGGCGCGGCCGCCACCGTGATCGCGCTCTCCGGCACATACGGGCAGATCCTCAACTACGTCGTCTCGGTCGACTTCATCTGGTTCGGACTCACCGGAGCCGCGCTGTTCGTCCTCCGGCGCCGCTTCCCGGCCGACGATCCGGGCTTCAGGGTTCCGGGGCATCCGTTCACCACCGGCTTGTTCGTCGCCGCCTGCTGGCTGGTCGTCGCCGCCACCGTCTACAATCACACCGCGAACAGCGCGGTCGGCTTCCTGATCGTGCTGGCGGGCGTTCCCGCCTGCCATTATTGGCTGCGGAAGCGGGCAAGGCCTTCGCCATGAAGGCGGGGCGGCGGGCGATGCGTTCGGACTATATGCACTGGGCGAAGACCCAGCCGCCAGTCCCTTTCAACCTCGCATCGAGCGAAGTCGCGCATCATCCGCTCGACCAGCTCCCGATCGCGATCGCCGACCTCGAGCTGAACGGCGCGAGCTATTACCGCTATCCGCCGCTGCGGCAGGCCATCGCCGACAAGAGCGGCGTGGCCGCGGATTGCGTCGTTACGGCCGACGGCACGTCGATGGCCAATTTCCTCGCCATGGCGGCGCTGATCGAGCCTGGCGACGAGGTCCTGATCGAGCAGCCCAGCTACGAGCCGCTGCTCGCCGTCGCAAGCTTCCTCGGCGGCGTCGTGCGCAGGTTCCCCCGCCGCGCCGAGCAGGGCTTCAGGCTCGATCCCGACCAGGTCGGGCGGGCGGTGACGCCGCGCACCCGCCTCATCGTGATCACCAACCTCCACAACCCGAGCAGCGCCTATGCCGACGAGGAGGCGTTGCGCGCGATCGGAGAGTTCGGCGTGCGCGTGCTGGTCGACGAAGTCTATCTCGACGCCGCGTTCACGCCCTCGCCCCGCTCAGCCTTCCACCTCGGCGCCCAATTTGTGTGCACCAGCAGCCTGACCAAAGTCTACGGGCTCAGCGGCCTGCGCTGCGGCTGGGTCCTCGCCGAACCCGCGCTGGCGGAGCGGATGTGGCGGCTGAACGACTTGTTCGGAGTCGCCCAGGCCCATGCCGCCGAACGGCTCGGCTGCATCGCCCTCGCCCATCTTGCGGAGATTTCCGCGCAGACACCGGCCTTGCTCGAGCGCAACCGCAGGCTGGCCGATGCCTTCGCCGAAAGCAGGAACGATCTCGACAGCGTGCCGATGGCCGGCGGACTCACCGTCTTTCCACGCCTGCTCCGCGGCGATGCCGACGCGCTCCACGCGCTGCTGCTCGCCAAATACGACACCTCGATCGTGCCCGGGCGCTGGTTCGGGCTGACCGATCATTTCCGCATCGGCATCGGCGGGGCCACCGCCATGCTGGAGGCGGGGCTTGCCCGTATCGGGGCGGCTTTGGACGAGCTCGGGTGAAGCAAGCGGACGTCCCCGAATTCTACCGCCGGCTCGCCGAACGCACGCCCGAGCCGCGGACCGAGCTCGACTATGTCAATCCCTACACCTTGCTGGTGGCGGTCGTGCTGTCGGCGCAGGCGACCGATGCGAGCGTCAACCTCGCCACCCGCGAGCTGTTCCGGACGGTCCGAACGCCCGAGGCGATGGTCGAGCTGGGCGAGGAGCGGCTGCGGGAGGCGATCAAGACGATCGGCCTGTTCAACACCAAGGCGAAGAACGTGATCGCGCTGAGCCACAGGCTGATCGAGCGGCACGGCGGCGCGGTGCCCGCCGATCGCGACGCCCTGATCGCGCTGCCCGGCGTTGGCCGCAAGACCGCCAATGTGGTGATGAACACGGCGTTCGGCGCCGAGACCTTCGCCGTCGACACCCACATCTTCCGGGTCTCGAACCGGACCGGCCTCGCCCCCGGCAAGGACCCGCTCGCGGTCGAGCTGGCGCTCGATCGGGTGACGCCGGCGCCCTATCGGCGCGATGCCCATCATCTGCTGATCCTCCACGGCCGCTACGTGTGCAAGGCTCGGAAGCCCGAATGCTGGCGCTGCGTGGTGGTCGACCTGTGCCGCTACACGCCCAAGACGCCGCCGCCCGGCGGCGAGAGCGGAAAGGCCGCAAGGCTGCGGAGGCGCGCGGCCGTCCCGGGCAAAAGCCTCTAGCCGCCCCCCCTGCCCTTTGCTAAGCGCGTCGCCCACGCACCCGTAGCTCAGCTGGATAGAGCGCTGCCCTCCGAAGGCAGAGGCCACAGGTTCGAATCCTGTCGGGTGCGCCAACCATTTCAATGGCTTAGCGGTCTCTCCGTCCTGTGCGAGGGGGGCCGAAATTGTGCCGCAAAATCGGGCGCTTGCGCCGCTCGCTTTCGCCGCGCGTGGCCAAGAGACGCTTTGGCCACGCTCAGCGCGCCCGAATCGCAGGCCTTTTCTCCGCCCCTCAAAAGGTGTCCTGAAGTCGTCCGCACCACCCCGCCCATGTCGATCCGGCTCCACAGCATCCGCCCCAACGTGTCGTAATCGTACGACACACCCTCGACCGGTGTCCCCTCGATCGCGTAGAAGCGCGCCGAGACCTGGTTGTCGAGCAGGTCGTAACGATAGGCCACGTCGCGCGTGTGGATGGGGTCGAGCCCCGCGCGCTCCGGCACCGTCTTCCTCGTCATCCGGTTGAGCGCGTCATAGACATAGGTGAGGGTCGAGCCGTCGCGCTTCCGGAGGCTCGTCCGGTTGCCGTTGGCGTCATGGTCATAGGCCTCGAACGAGCCGTCGGGGAAGGTCCAGCGGCTCTGCCGGTCGTGGCCGTCATAGGCCATGGTCGCCAGATTGCCGTTGGCGTCCCTCACGCTCGTCCGCTTGCCGTTCGGGCTGTAGGTGTAGGTCGCATAATCCTGCTGAAGCGTCACGGGAAACCAGTTCTCGACCGTCGCTCCATAAGCCTTCTATACCATCAAGATTAGACCCAGTGCCGCACCGAGATCGGCTATAATCGATCACAAAATCTAACTTATGCCTCGATGCTCAAAAGCATACGAGAGTTCGTGACCATCCTCTGCATCTCTATACCACAAAACACCAAACAATTCATCTAAACAAAGAAAATTTGCTAAATCAAGGAACCCCTCAACTCTTTCTGTTATTAGGAACTTCCTCGTTCCTTCCAACTCTATTCCTATCTCATCAACCAAAGATGGCACCCGTTTTATCGAAAGTTTCCTTACGTTTGACTTATCTACATTAAACGTTTTAAATCTTGTAGACAGGTGTAAACAGTTGCCATCTAGCCACAATTTCTTCACTTTGATAACTCTCATCCTACTACCAATCTATGAGTTCATCTACTACTTTCTCGCCCGCGAAGCCTCCGACTATTCCGCCGGCAATTCCTCCGGCAGCAGCCCCCCAAGGGCCTGCTAACGCTCCCAGAGAAGCTCCCGCTTGCGCTCCAGCAAGAGCGCCAGCCATGCCGCCCCCCACGCGAGCCGCTTCCTGTGCCGGCGTATCTGAAGTAGCCACCCGCGCTACACCAACTGCAACACCGGCGACACCTGCAACGCGTCCCGCTGTGCCCAGTCTGCCCGCTAGTCTATCAGCTCCCGCGCTCGTCCGATTTGCCGTACCTCCAGACCCGGGTTTTGGTCCCAATTCGCGCCGGCTTCCCTCGATTGCCCCGCGTGTAATCGGCGGGGTAACAGCTCTCGCGCTAGCTTTCGCCGCAGATCGACCCGAGCTGTCATTTGGAGCAAGCTTCGCGACGGCCGTCTTGTATTGGGAACGCGCACGCTCTGCTCCAATGCCTTCTCTCGCCACGACAGTTGTGACTGCAGTTGCCGCTGTAGCAAAATTTCCCGAGCAAGAACCGCCGCCAACTCGCGAGCAGGTGTTCGCCACGTCTGTCGCCATCCCCGTTGGATCGAGGCTGTTGACCGGGTCGTTCCCCACATACGCATAGAGGTTGATCTGGTCGTCATACCCGACCGGGTCGACCTGCAGGAACCGCCCGAGCGTCGGTGAATAGACCCGAGCCTTGTAATGGTACATGCCGAGCTCGGGGAGCCAGGCCTGGCCGGTGAACTGGAACCGGCCGACATTGCCCGCCTTGGGGATGCCGTATTCGTCATAGGCGTTCTTCCACACCGCATTGCCCGCGACCCCCGTCGCCGCCACGATCGAGCCCTGATGGTCGGCGTGGAGATAGCGCGTGTAGGGCCCGTCATACCAGACCAGCGGATCGTCCACCCCCTCGGCCGAGCCGTGGACGTAGCGCTCGATCACATTTCCGGCGCCGTCCAGCTCCATGATCAGCGCGTCGCCGTCCTAGACGAACGTCGTCGTCCCCGCCTTGTGGAGCCGGCCCAGCGGGTCGTAGCGCAGCGTCAGCGCGTTCGCCCCCGTCGACTGAACCAGCCGGTTCTCGACGTCGTAGCTGTAGCTGTTCGACCCGTCCGACTTGAGGTTGCCGTTGCCGTCATGGGCGAACACCGCCGGCCCGGCGCGCATATATTGGTTGAGCGCGTTGACATCGTAGGCGCGCTCGACGTTGACGTGGCCGTTCCAGGCATAAGCGTCGTTGGTCCGCACCCGCTGCGTGACTTGGTCCGCCGGATTGTGGGCGAGCGTCACCGCGACGTCGCCTGACCCGCCGACAAAGCAGTCGGCCTGCGTCTCGAGCCGGCCGAGCAGGTCGTACGTGTAAGCCACCGAGCTCCCCACGCCCTCGGCGCGGCTCGCCAGCAGCCCCGTGGCATCATAGCCGAACGCCACCAGCTTCGCCGAGCTCGCGCTACCCGCCGCTCCGGCGACGACCAAGGGTCGCCGGACACGGCAATCGTCGATCGGCCGCTCAGGCGGTTGCATGCGCGCAGGCGAGGCATTCTCGGGGCGCCACGGGCGCGCCGGGTGGACACAATTTAAGTTAGGCTGAAAGGTCTAGCTGAAGCCGGCCGGACAGCACGCCAAGCCGCTGGAAATCGCCCGCTTTTGCCCCTTTCTGCGAGGAACGAGGTTGCGACGGGCTGCCCTGCTCGGGCGGCGGACCGAGCCTTTATAGTTACTTAGCCGTTAACCGTCCCGGAACCGAAGCTTCTTCTACAAGTTTGAACCACCTGATCGGCTGGATCCTCTGGCCGTGCATAGGGAGGGGCTCGGATTGAATCGAGCAACCGCCGGATCATTGCAGGGCGCGGGAGGCGGCGGCTTGGCGCTGCTCTCTTGTCGTGACTTCGATCCCGCCGCTTCGCCGTCGCTGCGAGCCACCCTCACATCACCCTTGAGTAACCGCAGCTTGCTGGAGACACGGCTTGGCCGAGGGCATGCCCTTTGAGCCGACCGCCGCGCTTCATGGACGTTTGCACTCCGGCCGCCCCGCCGGTTCCGGTGCTGCGCCCGCGCCCAGCAAACTGCTAGTCTTCTCAATGAATTAAACGATCTTAGACAGGAGAAATACGATGTGCTGGGTATGCAATCCGATGATGAAGAACGCGCTCGCGACCAACCATTGGGCCGATTTGATGGGCATCGAAACCGCCCATTTCGAGGCGCTTTCGAGCGGCGAGACGAGCGCGGTCGGCGGCGCCGAAACCGCTGCCCCGGCGCCGGTCGAATCCGGCCCCACCGACACCGTGCCGGACACGATCACCAACAACAATCCCGAGTTGGAGATCGGCGCCGACCCCACCATCTCGACGATCGACGCTCCGGGCGACCAGGATTTCTTCAAGGTCGAGCTGGTTGCCGGGCAGAGCTATGAATTCGGCCAATATGGCACCACCGAGGGCATGACGCACGTGCCGCTGAGCGATGCCTATCTCGAACTCTACGATGCCGAGGGCAATTTGATCACGTCCGCTGACGGCGGCGGGCCCGACACCCCGTCCGGGCTCGACGCGCTGCTCTTCTTCCAGGCCGAGGAGAGCGGCACCTACTACATCAATGCGCGCGGCTTCGACAACGCGCCGGAGGATGGCGACGAGGGCGAGGTTGTCGGCGACTATGAGATCTTCGCCCGCACCTCGCTTTATGACCCTTATTACAGCGTCAACAGCCCGCTCCATTCGATCGACTGGGGCACCGAGCTCGACGGCTCCTCACGCAACCCCGACGGTGAGGAGGGCCCGCGCCCGACCGGCAACCCGCAGGTGGACGCTCCCAACGATATCGGGATCGAGGGCAAGAACGTCGTCACTTACTATTTCGCCCAGACGGGCGACGTTTTCGTCACCGAGGATCCCGCCGATCCCGGCCTTACCGACACGATCGTCGCATCGGGCATGGAGGATTGGGAGAAGGAGGCATTCGAGAACGCCTTCGCTTCCTTCTCTAAAGTTGCCGATATCGTCTACGTCGAAGTGTTCACGCGCGAAGAGGCCGACTTCGACCTGATCACCTATAATGGCACGCCGGGCTTCGGCGTTCTCGGCCGCATGAGTCCACCGGACACTCACAATGAGGGTCAGGCGGAGTTCAACCGCCAGGGTCCCGGCTGGACCGAAGAACAGCTTCGGCCAGGCGGGTTCATGTACAGCACGATCCTGCACGAGCTTGGCCACGGCCATGGCATGGCGCACCCGCACGACAATGGCGGGCGCTCCAGCATCATGCGCGGCGTGGAATCGGACGGCGGCGCCTTCAGCTATACGCTCGGCGACTATCAGCTCAACCAGGCCGTCTATACCATGATGTCGTACATGGATGGGTGGCAGACGTCGCCCTACGGCAACTCGCCGGATGACGGCTACGGCTATTTGGCAGGGCCCTCAACGCTCGACATCGCCGTCCTCCAGGACAAATACGGCGTCAACGAGGACACCGCCGCCGGCAACGACGTCTACCGCTTGAAGAATTCCAACGGCCCGGGCACCTATTACGAATCCATTTGGGATGTGGCCGGCACCGACATCATCACCTATGTCGGCCCCCGCAATTCCCGGATCGACCTGCGCGATGCCACGCTTCAATATGAATATGGCGGCGGCGGCATCGTCTCCTACGCCCACAACATCTACGGCGGCTTCACCATCGCCAACAGTGTCACCATCGAAAATGCCCGCAGCGATTCCGGCGACGACCGGCTGACCGGCAACGAGGTCGCCAACCAGCTGACCTCGCTCGACGGCAACGACACGCTGCGCGGTCTCGGCGGCATCGACCAGCTGCGCGGCGGCAACGGCAACGACCGCATGCTCGGCGGCAGCCAAGGGGACCGCGTCTATGGCGGCGAAGGCGCCGACCTGATGCATGGCCAGACCGGCAATGACAGCCTGGCCGGTGATGCCGGGGCCGACGCGATGCGCGGCGGCGACGGCAACGACCGGGTCGACGGCGGCGCCGGCAACGACCGGATCAACGGCAATCTCGGCAACGACGTGATCATCGGCGCGGCCGGTCTTGACCAGCTGCGCGGCGGCTCCGGCGAGGACATATTCATGTTCGATGACGGGGATACCGGTGCGACTCGGGCTGCGGCGGATAGCATCCTCGACTTCAGCGGGCACAATGAGGATACGATCAACCTCGCCCAGATCGACGCCATTGCGGGGACCGCGGCCGACGATGCGTTCAGCTTCATCGGCACCAGCGCCTTTTCGGGCAATGCCGGCGAGCTGCGCTACCAGGTGTTCAGCGGCGACGCGTTCATCTCCGGCGATACCAACGGCGACGGCACGGCGGACTTCTTCATCCACATCGACAACAAGATCGAGGTGCTGGAGACCCAGCTCGTCCTCTGACGAGACGCTGCTTGGGGGGTGCCGCTCCAGGCGCCCCCACGGAGGCCCCGGCTTCGGCCGGGGCCTTTTTTTCGTGTCGGCGGCGCGGCTGGCAAGGTCGCAACCATCGCCCTATAGCGAGCGCCGGCCGATCAGCGAGGGATGATGGACAGCTTCGATTACGTCGTCATCGGCGCCGGCATCGCCGGCCTGTCCGCGGCGGCGGCGCTGGCACGGCACGGGCGGGTGGCGGTAATCGAAGCCGAGCAGGCGATCGGCTACCATTCGTCCGGCCGCAGCGCGACCTTCAGCCATTTCGGGATCGGCAACCTCACGGTGCGGGGGCTCACCGCCTACAGCCGAAGCTTCTTCGAACGGCCGCCGGAGGGATTTTCCGAAGCGCCGCTCAGCCGGCGCGCGCCGGCATTGTTCGTGGCCACCGAAGCGATGCTCGCCGCGCTCGACCGGCTGCACGAGGATATGAGCCGCTTCAGCAGCGAGCTGACCGAAGTGGACGAAGCGGGGATGAAGGCATTGTTCCCGCCGGTCCGAACGGGGCCGGGGGCGATCCTGCGGGGCGTCGCCGACCGCAGCGGCCTCAGGCTGGATGCCGACGCCCTGCTCCAGGCCTATGCGCGGGCGCTCCGATCCGCCGGCGGCAGCCTGCGGCTCGGCCGGCGCGTCGAGGCGATTGAGCGGAGCAATCGGTCGTGGTGCGTGCGGAGCGGCGCCGAGAGCTGGTCGGCACCGGTGCTGATCGACGCCGCCGGCGCGTGGGCGGACCAAGTCGCGCGGCTTGCGGGCGTGATGCCGCTCGGGTTGGCCCCTATGCGCCGCACTATCATCATGATCGATCCGCCCGAAGGCGCCGACCTGCGCGGCTGGGCCTTCCTCAAGACCGCGGTCGACGATTTCTATGTGCTTCCGGAGGCGGGCAAGCTGATCGCCTCCCCGGTCGACGAAATACCGACCGATCCGTGCGACGCCTGGCCGGAGGAATATGACATCGCGCTCGCGGCCGCCAAGGTCGAGCATTATACCTGTCTCAGCGTGCGGCGGATCGCTCACAGCTGGGCGGGGCTGCGCAGCTTCGTCGCCGACCGCGTGCCCACCGCCGGCTTCGCGCCGGACGCACCGGGCTTCTTCTGGCTGATCGGCCAGGGCGGCTTCGGCCTCCAGACAGCACCGGCCATGGCCGAGATCGTGGAGGCGCTGGTCACCGGCGGGCGCTGGCCGGAGGGGCTGACGGAGCTTGGGGTCACCGCCGATAAAATTCGCCCCGAGCGGCTGGCCGTGAAACCAATCGAGTCACCCCCCGTTCCGCAGCCATAGCCGAAGGGTCAGTCATGCGTCCTGCTCCAAGCCTGTGCCCCGATCCGGAAACACGCTGATGCTGGTCGAAGAGGGGAGGCTTGCGGCCCAGCCCGATCCGATCGGCCCGACTTATGCGATCCCAATCGACGCGGAAGCGCCGCCGCGGCCGCGGCCCCGTCGCCGCTGGCGGATAGCGGCCGCGCTGCTGGCGCTCTTCATGGCGCTGTTCGCCTATCTGGCTGTCACGGCGCCGCTCTC
This sequence comes from Allosphingosinicella sp., assembly GCA_035942355.1. Taxonomy (GTDB): domain Bacteria; phylum Pseudomonadota; class Alphaproteobacteria; order Sphingomonadales; family Sphingomonadaceae; genus Allosphingosinicella. The sequence goes on from DASZDE010000004.1 coordinate 20,984, forward strand.
GAAATCGCTGCAGCCGATCGCCGCTCCAGGCCTTACTTTGCTTTCGGCCGAGGGGCGCCCGATCGCCCGGCGCGGGGCGATCACCGACGAGCCGGTCGACATCGCCGATCTGCCTGAGCATGTTCCCAACGCCTTCCTGGCGATCGAGGACCGCCGCTTCTACAATCATGCCGGAGTGGACCCGTGGGGTATCCTCCGCGCCGCGCTGCGCAACGCGGCCGCGGGCGAGGTCCGCGAGGGCGGCAGCACGATCACCCAGCAGCTCGCCAAAATGGCCTTCCTCAGCTCCGACCGCACCGCCGCGCGCAAGTTCCGCGAGCTGATCCTGGCCTTCTGGCTGGAGGCATGGCTGGACAAGGACGAAATTCTCTCGCGCTACCTGTCGAGCGCCTATTTCGGCGACAATGTCTATGGCCTGCGCGCCGCCTCGCACCATTATTTCAGCCGGCGGCCGGAGGACCTGACGCTCGGCCAGGCGGCGATGCTCGCCGGCCTGGTCAAGGCGCCGTCGCGGCTGGCGCCGACCAACGACCTCAAGGGCGCGCGCGAACGCGCCGAAATCGTGCTCGGGGCGATGGTCGCCGCGGGCGTGCTGACCGAGGCGGAGGCGGACCAGACGGCCCCCGCCAGGCTCAAGCTCGGCCCCGCCAAGGACCTGCCCACCGGCACTTACTTCGCCGACTGGGCCTTTCCGGAAGCGCGCGCGGCGGCGGAGGTCGGCTATGGCGAGCAGACGGTGCAGACCACGCTCGAGGACGGCCTGCAGCGGCTTGCCGTCCGTGCCGTCAGCCGCGCCGGGCTCGGCCGGGCGCAAGTCGCGCTGGTAGCGATGCGGCCCGACGGGCGCGTGGTCGCGATGGTCGGCGGCAAGAGCTACAAGGCGAGCCCGTTCAACCGCGCGACCCAGGCGCGCCGGCAGCCGGGCTCGGCCTTCAAGCTGTTCGTCTATCTCGCCGCGCTGCGCTCGGGCATGACGCCGAACACGCTCGTCGACGACGCCCCGATCACGGTCGACGACTGGTCCCCCGAGAATGTCGACGGGCGCTACCGCGGGCCGATCACGTTGCGGGAGGCATTCGCGGTGTCCAGCAACGTCGCCGCCGTGCGACTGTCGGAGGCGGTCGGCCGCGACAATGTCATCCGCGCGGCGCGCGACCTCGGCGTCAGCAGCGAGCTGACCGGCCGGCCGAGCCTCGCGCTCGGCACGTCCGGGGTTAGGCTGATCGAGATGGTGGCGGCCTATGCCGCGGTCGCCGGCGGCAATTATCCGGTCAGGCCGCGTGCGCTCCCGGAGGTCGAGCAAGGCTGGTTCGAGACGATTCGGTCGCGGATGCGCAGGTTCGGCGAGCGTTCGACCTGGCCGATGCTGCTCGAATTGCTGTGGTCGTCGGTCCATGAAGGCACCGGCCGCGCGGCCGCGCTCAAGGTCCAGAGCTTCGGCAAGACCGGGACCAGCCAGGACAATCGCGACGCCGTCTTCATCGGCTTCGCCGGCGATGTCGTCACCGGCGTGTGGATCGGCAACGACGACAACAGCCCGCTTAACGGCATTCAGGGCGGCGGCCTGCCGGCCCGGATCTGGCGCGATTTCATGTCGGCGGCCGTCGAGCAGCGGTCGCGCCGCGCCTCGGCAGCGCCGCCGCGAATGCCTGCCCCCGCTCCCGCCGACGACGTGCCGATCGACAGCGGGCCGATGCTCAGCGTCCCGATCGAAGAGACCGGCTATGAGGTCGGAGTCGATTTTGGCGGCGAGACGGTGACGATCGCCCCCGAACCGCCCCCCCCGCCCGCCGACGAGGAAGGGCCCGAACCCGCTGACGTTCCGACCATCGCGCCGCCGCCGCCGGCCCCGGTCGAAGAGGAAGAGCTGCTGGTCGAGCCCGAGGATTGAGCATGGCCGAGGACGAGAAGGAGCAGCTTGCCGAAAAGCGAACCGACTTTGCGGAGGACCGCACCGCGCTGGCCAACGAGCGGACCTTCGCCGGCTGGCTGCGGACCGGCTTCGCCGCGGTCGGCATCGGGCTGGGCTTTCAGGCCCTGTTCCAGATGCTGCGGCCGGAATGGGTGCCGAAGGCGATCGCGACCGGCTTCCTGCTGATCGCGATCTTCATCTTCGTGGCGGCGGAGCGGCGCGCGTGCACCGTCCTACGGCGGCTGCACGCCCATAAGGTCGAGACCGCGCATGTCGGCAACATGCGGATCATCACGCTCGCGGCGGTGGCCGCCACCGTGGCGCTGATCGCGGCAATGTGGCTGCTGAAGATGAAGGCGGGCGCACCGGCCGCCTGAGGCCGGTGCGCTCCGCGGTCAGTAGCTGCCGGTATATTGGGCGCCGCGGCGGGCGCGGCGGCTGTCATAATATTTCTTGGCCAGATAGCCGCCGCCGATCGCCAGGCCGAGCGGCCCGAACGCGCGCCGCACGATGACGGGCGCGAGCGCCCCGAGAAGCATGCCGCGGGCGCCGTTGCCGTAGCGGCCGGCCACGCGCCTGCCGATCGCCGCGCCCAAAATCTTGCCGATCATAACCGTCTCCATGGCTTGAATTCGCTTGCCGCTAGAGCGCTGGAACGGCGGCAATGTTCCGACTTCGTCGAGGAACAGCCCCACCGCCCCTCGACGATCGCAGCGACATCGGGCGGTGATTCGCCGCAAAATCCTCAAGGTTGCCGGTCTGTCGAAGATCAGGCGAGCAGTTTCAGGGGGGTTTCGATCAGCTTCTTCAAATCCTGCATGAATTTGGCGGCGTCCCAGCCGTCGACGACGCGGTGGTCGCAGCTCAAGGACAGGTTCATCCGCTTGCGGATCTCGAGCTCGCCGTCAATCACGACCGGCTTCTCCTCGACCTTGTTGACCGCGATTATCGCGACCTCGGGGCGGTTGATCACGGGGGTCGAGGTGATGCCCCCCATCGGGCCCAGGCTCGACAGGGTGATGGTGGAGCCGCTGAGCTCCTCGCGGCTCGCCTTGCCGGTGCGGGCGGCTTCGGCCAGGCGCAGGATCTCGCCGGCCAGGTCCCATATTGTGCGGCGCTCCGCGTTGCGGATGACCGGCACCATCAGGCCGTTGGGGGTCTGGGTCGCCATGCCCATGTGGACCGCCCCTGAGCGGGTGATCAGCTGCGCCTCGTCGTCGTAGCGGGCGTTGATCTGGGGATAGTCGGCCAGCGTGCGCGCCATCGCGGTGATCAGGAACGGGAGCATGGTGAGCTTGGGATTGCCGCCGCGGTCGGCGTTCATCATCGCGCGGGTCTGCTCGAGCGCGGTGACGTCATATTCCTCGACCAAAGTGAAATGCGGGATGCGGCGCTTGGCCTCCTGCATATTCTCGGCGATCTTGCGGCGGAGGCCGACGACCTTGACGGTCTCGTCCTGGCGCAGGGCCACGCCGGAACGCGAGAGGCCGCCGCCATTGTAGAGCAGATAGGCGTCGAGATCGGCGTGGCGGACGCGGTCTCCGGAGGTCTTCACCTGGGCGAGGTCGATGCCGAGGTCGCGGGCGCGGACCCGGACCGCGGGCGAGGCGAGGAAGCGCGGCGGATCCGGCTGCGGGTTGAAGCCTTCGGCCTCGCCGGGATTGGCCGGCTGCCCCCCACCTCCGTTCGGGCTGAGCTTGTCGAAGCCCTCTCCTTTGCCGACGCCGGAAGAGGAAGAAGGCCCTTCGACAGGCTCAGGGCGAACGGAGTCCTGTGCTTCTCTCCTGTCCCCCTGGCGGCGGTCCGGTTCCTCGCGCGGCTCGGCGCGGCGGTCCTCGCCTTGGCGGCGGTCGCCGCCGCGGCGGTCCTCGCCGGTGCTCGGCACCGCCGCCTCGAGCTCGGGCCGTTCCTCGACCAGACCATCGGTGAAGGCGACCTCGTCCTTGCGTTCCGGGGCCGGGTCGGCCGCGCTCGCCTCCCCTTCCGTCTCGATGACGACGAGCACGGAGCCGATCGGGATCTGGTCGCCGACCTCGCCGGCCACTTCGAGCACCTTGCCCGCGACCGGCGATTCCATCTCGACCGTCGCTTTGTCGGTCATCATGTCGGCGAGCTGCTGATCCTCCCGCACCATGTCGCCGACCTTGACGTGCCAAGCGACGATCTCGGCCTCGGCGATGCCTTCACCGATATCGGGCAGCTTGAATTCGTAGCGCGCCATCGCCGGTCAGTCCTCCAATGCCTTCCTGAGCGCCAGCCCGAGCCGGACCGGCCCCGGGAAATAGGCCCATTCCATCGAATGCGGATAAGGGGTGTCGTAGCCGGTGACGCGGACCACCGGCGCCTCGAGATGGTAGAAGCAGCGCTCCTGCACCAAGGCCGAGAGTTCGGCGCCGAAGCCGGCGGTGCGGGTCGCCTCGTGGAGGATGATGCAGCGGCCGGTCTTCTTCACCGACGCCTCGATCGCCTCGATGTCGACCGGGACGATCGAGCGCAGGTCGATCACCTCGGCGTCGATTGCTTCGGCCTCGGCGGTGGCGACGGCGACGTGGACCATCGTGCCGTAAGCGAGAATGGTGATCTCGTTGCCCTCGCGCGCTACCGCCGCCTTGCCGATCGGGACGGTGTAATGGCCGTCGGGCACTTCGGCCGCCGGATGCTTGGCCCAAGGCGTCACCGGCCGCTCGTAAAAGCCGTCGAACGGACCGTTATAGATGCGCTTGGGCTCGAAGAAGAGCACCGGGTCGTCATCCTCGATCGCGGCGATCAGCAGGCCCTTGGCGTCATAGGGGTTGGACGGGATCACCGTCTTCAGCCCGGCGACATGAGCGAACAGGGCTTCGGGCGACTGACTGTGGGTCTGACCGCCGAAGATGCCGCCGCCATAAGGCGAGCGGATGACGATCGGCATCGGCCACTCGCCGGCGGTGCGGTAGCGCATCTTGGCCGCTTCCGAGACGATCTGGTCGAAGCCGGGATAGATATAGTCGGCGAACTGGATCTCGGCGATCGGCCTGAGGCCGTAGGCGGCCATCCCGACCGCGGCGGCGACGATCCCGCCCTCGGCGATCGGCGTGTCGAACACTCGGCTCGTGCCATATTTCTTCTGCAGCCCTTCGGTCACCCGGAAGACCCCGCCGAAATAGCCGATGTCCTCGCCGAGCACGATTGTATCGGAGTCGCGCTCCATCATCACATGATGGGCGGAGTTGAGCGCCTGGATCATGTTCATCACGGTCATGCGCGCTTGGCCTCCGCCTCGGCGAGCGCCTGGGCCTGCTGCTCGCGCAGGTGCCAGGGCAGCTCGCCATAGACGTCCTCGAACAGCGACCCGATATCCTGATAGGGATCGGACTGGAGGGTGCCGAGCTTCTCCGCCTCCTTCTGGGCGGCGCGGACCTCCTCGTCGAGGCTGTCGAGCATCTGCCGGTGGCGCTCCTCGTCCCATTCGCCGATGCCGGTCAAATGCTGCTGGAGGCGGGCGAGCGGGTCGCCCAGCGGCCACTTCGCGCCGGCCTCCTTCGGGCGGTAGGCGGTGGGATCGTCGGAGGTGGAATGGCCCTCGACCCGGTAGGTGAACAATTCGATCAAGGTCGGGCCGAGGTTCGAGCGGGCGCGGTCGGCGGCCCAGCTGGTGGCGGCATAGACGGCGAGCGGATCGTTGCCGTCGACGCGCAGGCCGGGGATGCCGTAGCCGATCGCGCGCGCGGCGAAGGTGGTGAGCTCGGCGCCGGCGATGCCGGAAAAGGTCGAGATCGCCCACTGATTGTTGACGACGTTGAGGATGACCGGGGCGCGGTAGACGCCGGCGAAGGTGACGGCGTTGTGGAAATCGCCCTCGGCGGTGGCGCCGTCGCCGATCCAGCCGGCGGCGATGCGGCTGTCGCCCTTGATCGCCGAGGCCATCGCCCAGCCGACCGCCTGCGGGAATTGGGTGGCGAGATTGCCCGAGATCGAGAAGAAGCCGTAGTCCCTGCTGGAATACATGATCGGCAGCTGGCGGCCCTTCAGCGGATCGCCGCGGTTGGAATAGACCTGGCACATCATCTGGATGAGCGGGTAATCGCGGGCGACCAGCAGGCCCTGCTGGCGGTAGGTCGGGAAGCACATGTCGTCGCGGTCGAGCGCATGGGCGGCGGCGACCGCGACCGCCTCCTCGCCGGTGCACTTCATGTAGAAGCTGGTCTTGCCCTGGCGCTGGGCGCGGTACATGCGGTCGTCATAGACCCGCACCATCGCCATGTCGCGGAGCATGCGGCGCAGCCGGGCGGGATCGAGCCGCGGGTCCCATGGTCCGACCGCCTTGCCGTCATCGTCGAGCACCCGGACCAGCGTGTAAGCCAGGTCGCGTATGTCATCGGGTCGCGCCGCGACGTCGGGGCGCGGCGCGCTGCCGGCGGCGGGGATGGCGATGCGGCTGAAGTCGACCTCGTCGCCGGGCCGCGCCTCGGGCTCGGGAACGTGGAGTGCCAGCGCCGGTCGGTTGCGGCGCGCGTCGGGCTTCGACATCCTCTCTCTTTCGTTCCTGAAAGGGGCGGCCCGGAGCCGGCCGCCCGTCGTTGGGGCGGCCTCTAATCCATTTTTCCGGCCGATGCACCCCTTCACTCCGGGAGGTTGCGGGAGCCGGCGAATTGAGCGACGAGAGGTGCCAGCGGGCGGGATTGCTCCCCGGCAAAGGCCGGGGCCGGGAATGCCGCATTGCTGGACCCCGGCTTTCGCCGGGGAACAAGGAGCAAAGAATGACTCTCCCCCGCCTCGCCGCCGCCGCCCTGCTGCTGATGGTCGCTGCCTGCGCCTATATGGCGCCGATCCAGCAGGCTTCGACCTTCTACGTGATGCGGCACCTGCACACCCCGGCGGGCGCGACCGATCCCGACCTTACCGAGGAAGGCCAGCGCCACGCCCGGCTGCTCGCCGACCATTTCGGCGCCGAGCCGCCGGTCACCATCTTCGTCAGCAACACCAGGCGCGCGCAGCAGACGGCGGCGCCGCTGGCGGCGAAGCTCGGCATAACTCCGATCGTCTACGACCCGGCCGACACGGGCGCGCTGATCGGCGAGGCGCTGAAGGAGCCGGCGCCGGTGCTGATCGTCGGCCACAGCAATACGGTGCCGGACATTCTCGCCGCGCTCGGCGGCGAGCGGCCAGGGCCGCTGGTGCACGGGGATTTCGGCGACATCTGGAGGATCAAGGGGCGGAGCACCATCCGGACCAAGCTGGGGAGCTAGTCCACCGTTCCCCGGCGAAAGCCGGCGCCAGATCACCCGCAGCGCCGCTGGCCCCCGGCGCCGGGGAACGGACTCGCGGCTGTTCGGGGCCTTCGCTCCTGAGACGGGCGCGGAGCTGCGATCACTCCCGAGCTCAGTCCGCCGCAGAGGGCTCCGTCACTCCGCCATGGCCGGTTCGGCGATGCCGATCGGCTCTTCGAGCGCCGGGTCCTGCGGCAGGTCAAAGCGGTCGGCGTTCATCACCTTGGTCCAGGCGCTCACGAAGTCGCGCACGAACTTCTCCTCGTGGCCCTTCTCGGCATAGACCTCGGCGACGGCGCGGAGCTGGCTGTTGGCGCCGAAGATGAGGTCGGTGCGGGTCGCCCGCCACTTCTCCTGCCGCCCGCCGCGGTCGTAGCCGATGAACTCCTCGTCGCCGCTCTCGTCGACCACCTGCCAGAAGGTGTCGTTGTCGAGCAGGTTGACGAAGAAGTCATTGGTGAGCTGGCCCTTGCGGTTGGTGAAGACGCCTTCCGGCCGGTCCTTGTAATTGGCCCCGAGCACGCGTAAGCCGCCCAGCAGCACCGTCATCTCCGGCACCGACAGCCCGAGCAGCGAAGCGCGGTCGAGCAGCAGCTCCTCCGTCTTCACGCTATGCTTGGTCTTAAGGTAGTTGCGGAAGCCGTCCGCCACCGGCTCCATCACCGCGAAGCTCTCGGCATCGGTCCAGTCCTGGGTCGCATCGCCGCGGCCGCCGGTGAACGGGACGTCGACGTCCAAGCCGGCGTCCCTTGCCGCCTTCTCGACCGCCGCCGTGCCCGCCAGCACGATCGCGTCCGCCATGGACAGCGAGCCGCGCAGCTCGTCGATTCGGGCGAGGATCCGGCCCAGCTCTTCCGGCTCGTTGACCGCCCAGCCGCGTTGCGGCTCGAGCCGGACGCGAGCGCCGTTGGCGCCGCCGCGATGATCGGACCGGCGATAGGTCGAAGCCGACGCCCAGGCCGCCTTGACGAGCTGGCCGACGCTGAAGCCGGAATCGAGGATCTTCGACCTGAAGCCCGCGACGTCGGTGTCCGACGGCGTGGCGCCGGCGGGAACCGGATCCTGCCAGATCAGGTCCTCCTCCGGCACTTCCGGCCCGAGGTAGCGGACTTTGGGACCCATGTCGCGATGGGTGAGCTTGAACCAGGCGCGCGCGAAGGCGTCCTTGAACGCCTCATGGTCGTTGCGGAATCTCTCCGAAATCGCGCGAAATTCCGGATCTTCACGCAGAGCCATGTCGGCGGTGGTCATCATCGTCGGGACGCGCTTGGAGGGATCGTGCGCGGCCGGAGCCATGTCCTCCTCGCGCTGGTTGATCGGCTGCCATTGCTGGGCGCCGGCGGGCGACCGCACCAGCTCATATTCATAGTCGAGCAGCAGCCGGAAATAATTCTCCGACCATTCGGTGGGCGTGTTCACCCACGATCCCTCGATGCCGCTGGTGATCGTATGCTCGCCGAAGCCGCTTTCGTGGGCGCTGGCCCAGCCCAGGCCCTGAAGCGCGATGTCGGCCGCTTCGGGCGCGGCGTCGACGAGGCTCGGGTCCCCCGCGCCGTGCGCCTTACCGAACGTGTGGCCGCCGGCGGTGAGCGCCACCGTCTCCTCATGGTTCATGGCCATGCGCTCGAACGTCACCTTGATGTCGCGCGCCGACCCCAGCGGGTCGGGCTTGCCGCCCGGCCCTTCCGGATTGACGTAGATGAGGCCCATCTGGATCGCCGCGAGCGGATGCTCGAGCTCCTTCTGGCGCTCGGGATC
>DASZDE010000005.1:0-8064 GCA_035942355.1 Allosphingosinicella sp.
GGCAAGTGGCTGGTCAGCCAGGGCATCGCCGCTCCGCAGCGTCTGGCGATCGTCGGCTGGTCCTATGGCGGCTATGCGGCGCTGCAGTCCGGTGTGACCGAGCCCGGCCTGTTCAAGGCGATCGTCGCGGTGGCGCCGGTCACCGACCTGGGCCGGTTCAAGCAGCACGCCAAGGACTTCACCAACGCCGAGCTGGTCGCCGCCTCCATCGGCTCGGGGCCCCATGTGGTGCAGGGCTCGCCGCTCCAGAATGTCGAACGGATCGCGGCGCCGGTGCTGCTGTTCCACGGCGACCGCGACATCAATGTCGATGTCGAGCAGTCGAAGCTGATGGACAAGGCGTTGCGGGCGGCGGGCAAGAAGAGCGAGCTGACCGTCTTTCCGGGTCTCGCCCACAGCCTCGAGGACTCGGCCGCGCGAACGAAGATGCTCGAGCGGATGGCCACGTTCCTGCGCCAGACGACGGGCGGCCAGGCTGCCTCGAAGTAGAAGCCTCCCCCTCCCGGGAGCGGGAGGGGGGATCCTCGATCAGCGCGAATAGAATTCGACGACCAGGTTCGGCTCCATCTTCACCGGATAGGGCACCTCGTCGAGCGTCGGTACGCGGGTGAAGGTGATCTTGGCGGTGCCGTCGGGCGCGACATAAGCCGGGATGTCGCGCTCGGCCAGACCCTGCGCCTCCATTACCAGCGCCATCTCCTGCGCCTTGGAGCCGAGCGTGACCTCGTCGCCGACATTCACCCGGCGCGAGGCGATGTTGCACTTGACGCCGTTGACCCGGATGTGGCCGTGGCTGACCATCTGCCGGGCCGCCCAGATGGTCGGCGCGAACTTGGCGCGGTAGACGACCATGTCGAGCCGGCGCTCGAGCAGGCCGATCAGGTTCTGGGAGGCGTCGCCCTTCATGCGGCTCGCTTCCTGGAAGGTCCGCTTGAACTGCTTTTCGGTGACGTCGCCATAATAGCCCTTGAGCTTCTGCTTGGCGCGCAGCTGGATGCCGAAATCGGACATCTTGCCCTTGCGGCGCTGGCCGTGCTGGCCGGGGCCATATTCGCGCTTGTTGACCGGGCTCTTCGGGCGACCGAAGATATTCTCGCCCATCCTCCGGTCGAGCTTGTACTTGGCGCTGGTGCGCTTCGTCATGAACCTCACTCCAATCTGCTTGTCCAAATCCCTGGAACCGCACCGCCGGACCCAAGCGGGCTCCATCAACAACAGCGAATGATGGGGCACTTGTCCGACGCGGCCGCCGCTTCACCAGGGGTGCGGAGCCAATTGCGAAGGCGGGCACATGGCTGCTCCGGTCCGCCAAGTCAACCTCGACAGGGGCTTAGGGTCGGCTAAAGAGGGCGGATGACCGGGGAATGCGTGAAGCCGGACGATTGCGCGACCATGGCGGAGGTCCGCCACGGGGTCGACCGGCTCGACGAGGCGATCGTGGCGCTGCTCGGCGAGCGCTTCCGCTACATGGATGCGGCGGCGCGAATCAAGCAGGGCCGCGCCGACGTCCGCGACGAGGCGCGCAAGGCGGAGGTGATCGGCAACGCTCTGCGACTCGCCGCCGGCGCGGGGATCCCCGCGGCCGTCATCGAGCGGCTGTACGAGCTGCTGGTCGAAGCCTCGATCGGCTACGAGCTGGACGCGTTCGACCGCCGGGCCCGACGCAAAACCGCCCCGCACGAAGCGGGGCGGGAAGCTCAGCCGTGAAGGCGGTTGGACTCAGAAGTCGGTCTGGCGATTGACCTGGGCGCGCTCGATCAAATCGCGCTGGCTGGCGCGCAGCGCATCCATCTGGGCGCGGGTCTGGCAGACCTTCCTGCGGACGAGGCGCGAGCCGGTCTCGGTCTCGTACTTGCAGATGACTTCGTTCGGGTCCTTGCCCGACTTCTTCTTGCGCTCCTGCGCGACGGCGCCGGTGGACACGAGGGCGACTGCCGCCAAACCGAGAACCAGATGGCATTTCATCTTTGTTTTCCTTCGAGTTAGATCGTTGTTTGCCTTAACCTATTGGGGAACCTTTGTAAAGCCAGAATGTTATGGACGCCCCCAAGCCCTTCTGCCGGGCCGGCGCGTGTGCCATTGGCGGACGGAGATCAGAAGAAGCTCTGCCGGTTGACCTGCGCCTGCTCGACCACCCGCCGCTGGCTGGTGCGCGCCTGCTCGCCGTAGGATCTGGTCACGCAAATCTGCTTCTTGGCGAGGCGCGAGCCGGTGACGGTCACGGTCTCGCAGACGAGGCTGTCGCGCTTTTTGCCCTGTTTCTTCTTCCCGTCGGCCGCGGTCGCCGCGCCCGCCAGCAGGACGATGGCCGCCAAACCGATAACCAAGCGGCTCTTCATCTTCGCCTCCCTCAATGCGCGCTTTGCTTAGTCCCAATGGCCGATTCTGTAAAGGTTCGCGCCCACCAACGGCGCTCGCGCGGCCGATTCGGACAAGCGGTTGAATTCCCAGCCGGGTCAGCCGGGGAGGGGCTAAACGGCCGGGCGGAGCGACGCGCGGCCGTCGCGGCCCCGGCGAGAGCCGCTACGCTGGGATCAGCGCGGCCGCGGCTCGACCAGCGCGCGGATCATGCCGCGCAGCGCCTGGATCTCGCGGTTCGACCAACCCGCCTTTGAGAGGATGGTGCGCAGCGTGTTGCGCGTCGCCCGGGTGCGGTCGGGCGGGTAATAATAGCCCGCCGCCGCCAGCGCCGCGTCGAGCTGGCCGATCAGCCCCTCGAGCTGCGCCTGGGTCGCCCGCGGCTCGGCCGGATCGCCCTCGGTCGGCACCGCCAGCTCGCCATGTTTCGACCATTCGTAGGCGATCAGGATCACCGCCTGGGCGAGGTTCAAGGAGGTGAATTCCGGGTTGACCGGAACGGTGACGATCTTGCCGGCGATCGCCACCTCGTCGGTCTCGAGTCCCGAACGCTCAGCCCCGAACAGGATCGCGGACGGCTCCGCCTGCGCCCGGATCTCCCGCGCCGCCTCCTCCGGCGTCACCACCGGCACGACGAGCCCGCGCTTGCGCACGGTGGTGGCGTAGACATACGCACAGTCGCCGACCGCCTCGGCTACCGTGTCGAACACCCGCGCCCGCTCGAGCACGACGTCGGCCCCCGACGCGGCGGGTCCGGCGGAGGGGTTGGGCCAGCCGTCCCTCGGTGCGACCAGGCGCAGGTCGCCGAGGCCGAAATTGAGCATCGCCCGCGCCGCCTTGCCGATATTCTCGCCGAGCTGGGGCCGGACCAGCACGATCGCCGGCGGCGGGTTCACTCGCCGGCGGCCCCGCTGACGGTGCCGGCGAAATCCTCGAAATCCTTGGCTTCGCGGAAGTCCTTATAGACGCTGGCGAAGCGGATGTAGGCGACGGGGTCGAGCGCGCGCAGGCCGTTCATCACCATCTCGCCGATCGCGGAGGAGGCGACCTCGCTCTCGCCGCTGGTCTCGAGCTGGCGCTGGATCGAGGAGACCAGTTTGTCGATCCGATCGGGCGGCACCGGGCGCTTGCGCAGCGCGACCGCCACCGAGCGCTCGAGCTTCGACCGGTCGAAGGGCTCGCGTCTTTGCTCGGATTTGATGATCGTCAGCTCGCGCAGCTGGACGCGCTCGAAGGTGGTGAAGCGGGCGCCGCAATCCTCGCACTGGCGGCGCCGGCGGATCGAGGAGCCGTCCTCGGTCGGGCGGCTGTCCTTAACCTGGCTGTCTTCGTGGCTGCAGAACGGACAGCGCAATTAGGGCCTGCGGACATTCGTGAGCGGGTCGCCACGTCCCCCGGACGTGGCTGTGCAGTGCGGGGCACTGCCCACCCGCTCATGCTGGGAAACGCCGGCAGTGAGAGGACAATCCAAGATCAGCTCCTTCCGAATGTCCGCAGGCCCTATTGCTCCGAATAGATCGGGAAGCGGGCGCAGAGATCGCGCACGCGCGCCTTCACCGCCGCTTCGACCGCGCCGTTGCCCTCATGGCCGTTGGCCCTCAGCCCTTCGAGCACGTCGGCGATCATGTCGCCGATGTCGCGGAACTCGGCGACGCCGAAGCCGCGGGTGGTGCCCGCCGGGGAGCCGATGCGGATGCCGCTGGTCTTGACCGGCGGCAGCGGATCGAACGGGATGCCGTTCTTGTTGCAGGTGATCGCCGCACGCTCGAGCGCCTCGTCGGCATCCTTGCCGGTGATGCCGAGCGGGCGCAGATCGACCAGCGCGAGGTGGGTGTCGGTGCCGCCGGCGACGAGGTCGGCGCCGCGCTCCTTCAGCCGTCCGGCCAGCGCCTTGGCATTGGCGATCACCGCCCGCGCATAGCTCTTGAACCCCGGCTGGAGCGCCTCGCCGAAGGCGACCGCCTTGGCGGCGATGACGTGCATCAGCGGCCCGCCCTGGAGGCCGGGGAAGACCGCCGAGTTGATCTTCTTGGCGATGTCCTCATCGTCGGTCAGCACCATGCCGCCGCGCGGGCCGCGCAGGGTCTTGTGGGTGGTGGTGGTGACGACATGGGCGTGGCCGAACGGGGACGGGTGCTCGCCGGCCGCCACCAGCCCCGCGAAATGGGCCATGTCGACCAGGAACACCGCGCCCACATGATCGGCGATCACGCGGAAGCTGGCGAAGTCGATATTGCGCGGATAGGCCGAGCCGCCGGCGATGATCAGCCGCGGCCGGTGCTGCCGGGCGAGGCTTTCGACCTGGTCGAAATCGATCAGATCGTCATCGCGGCGGACGCCATATTGGACCGCGTTGAACCATTTGCCCGACAGAGCCGGCTTGGCGCCGTGGGTGAGATGGCCGCCGGCGTCCAAGGACATGCCGAGGATGGTGTCGCCGGGCCTGGTCAGCGCCAGCATCACCGCGCCGTTGGCCTGCGCGCCCGAATGCGGCTGGACGTTGGCGAAGCCGCAGCCGAACAGCTGTTTCGCCCGATCGATGGCGAGGGTCTCGACCGAGTCCGACGGCGCGCAGCCCTGATAGTAGCGGCGGCCCGGATAGCCCTCGGCATATTTGTTGGTGAGCACCGACCCCTGCGCCTCGAGCACCGCCCGCGAGACGATGTTCTCCGAGGCGATCAGCTCGATCTGGTTCTGCTGGCGGTCGAGCTCGGCGGCGACCGCTTCGGCGACGGCGCCGTCGGCCTGGGCGAGCCGCTCGGTGAAGAAGCCCTCGTGCTGGACGTCGCGATGGTCGTTGGCGGGACGGGTGCTCATGCGGGCTCCTTCGCGAAGCTGGGATGGGAGAGCTTGTCGACGCGGCGCTGGTGGCGCTCGCCGCCATAGCCGGTGGTGAGGAAGGCATCGACGCACGCTTTGGCCATTTCGACGCCGATCAGCCGCGCCCCCATGGCGATCACATTGGCGTCGTTATGCTCGCGGGCGAGGCGGGCGGACAGCGGCTCCGCCACGAGCGCGGCCCGCGCCGCCGGGTGCCGGTTGACCGCGATCGAGATGCCGATGCCGGACCCGCATATGGCCACGCCCCTGGTCGCCGCGCCCGACGCGATCGCCTCGGCCAGCCGGTAGCCGTAATCGGGATAATCGACCGGATCCGCGCCGGCGGGGCCGAGGTCGATCACCTCATGGCCGAGCGCGCGCATATGGTCGGCGAGCGCAGCCTTGAGCTCGATGGCGGCGTGATCGGAAGCGATGGCGATACGGTCGGCCACGCCTGACTCTCCAGCAGGGATTGAAACACATCCTCTAGGGGAGCAGCCGCCTTTTTACCACCACAGATTGCAGCCGGAGGCACTTGCCCACAGCTTTTGCCTGTATTAGACCGATAACACACAAACGGGAGCCGGACGTGAGAATGCTTGCCATGATCGGAGCTGCGACGGCCCTGATGAGCGCCGCGCCCGCGGCCGCCGCCGAGCCGGTCCAAGTGATGGTGCTCGGCACTTATCATTTCGACAATCCCGGCCGCGACCTCAACAACATGAAGGCGGACGACGTGACCCAGCCGAAGCGCCAGGCGGAGCTTCAGGCGCTGGCGGATGCGCTCGCCGCGTTCCGGCCGACCAAGATCATGATCGAAAGCGTGCCGAAGACGCCCGACCTCCTGGACGCGCGGTTCGGGGCCTTCACGCCCGCCGCGCTGCAGGCGGACAAGAGCGAATCCGTCCAGATCGGCTACCGGCTGGCGCACCAGCTGAAGCTCGGCAGGGTCTATGCCATCGACGAGCAGCCCGGCCCGGGCGGGCCCGATTACTTTCCGTTCGACAAGGTGGCCGCATTCGCCAAGGCGAACCGGCTGGAGGAACGGCTCCAGGCGGCGATGGCGAAGGGCGCGGCCGCGACTCGGGACATGGAGGAGAAGCAGAAGCGGATGACCATCGCCGAGCTGCTGATCGACCGCAACCTGCCGGAGACGACGCGGAGCGAGCAGGCGCTCTATTATCAGATCCTGGCGATCGGCGATGCCGAGCAGCAGCCGGGGGCGGACCTCAACGCCATGTGGTACCTCAGGAACGCCAAGATATTCGCCAAGCTGATGACGGTCGCGGACCCAGGCGACCGCATCCTCGTCGTCTATGGCAGCGGCCACAATTACTGGCTGCGCCACTTCGCCTCGACCACGGCCGGCTATGCGAACGTCGATCCGGTGCCGTATTTGAAGGCGGCGGCGGGGAAATAGAATCAGGTCGGTGACTGCGCCGTCATTGCGAGGAGCGAAGCGACGAAGCAATCCAGCACGGCCTCCGAGTCCCGGCGGGATTGCTTCGCTTCGCTCGCAATGACGGTGGCGCTAGGCGGCGAGCCGCATCTCCAGGCGGTCCCAGATCTCGGCCAGGGCGGTGGCGAGCTCGCGCATCATTTGCTCATTGTGGGCGGGGCCGGGGGTGAAGCGGAGGCGCTCGGTGCCGCGCGGCACGGTCGGATAGTTGATCGGCTGGACGTAGACGCCGTATTCGGCGAGCAATATGTCGCTGATCCGCTTGGCGGTGACCGGATCGCCCACCATCACCGGCACGATGTGGGTGGTGGACGGCATCACCGGCAGGCGCGCCTCGTGGAAGATCGCCTTGAGCCTGGCCGCATTGACCTGCTGCGCGTCACGCTCCGCGGACGAGCCCTTGAGGTGCCTGACGCTCGCCAGCGCGCCCGCGACCAGCACCGGCGACAGCGAGGTCGTGAAGATGAAGCCGGGCGCGTAGCTGCGCACGACGTCGACCACGTTGCGGTCGGCGGCGATATAGCCGCCCATCACCCCAAATGCCTTGCCGAGCGTGCCCTCGATGATGGTGAGCCGGTCGGCGACGCCGTCGCGCTCCGAGATGCCGCCGCCGCGCGGGCCGTACATGCCGACGGCGTGGACCTCGTCCAGATAGGTGATCGCATTATAGGTGTCGGCAAGGTCGCAGATGGCGGCGATCGGCGCCACGTCGCCGTCCATCGAATAGACGCTTTCGAAGGCGATCAGCTTGGGCGTCTCGCGGTCTTCGGCGGCGAGCAATTCCTCGAGATGGTCGAGGTCGTTGTGCTTAAACACGCGCTTGTCGCAACCGCTCGAGCGGATGCCGGCGATCATCGAGGCGTGGTTGAGCGCATCGGAGAAGATCACGCAGCCGGGGAGCAATTTGCCCAGCGTCGATAGCGCCGCCTCGTTCGACACATAGCCCGAGGTGAACAGCAGCGCCCCTTGCTTGCCATGGAGCGCGGCAAGCTCGGCCTCGAGGTCGACGTGATAATGGGTGTTGCCGCCGATGTTGCGGGTGCCGCCGGAGCCCGCGCCGACGTCATGCAGCGCTTCCTCCATCGCCTCAACTACGGCCGGGTGCTGCCCCATTCCGAGATAGTCGTTCGAGCACCACACGGTGATCGGCTTGGGGCCGTTGTGGCCGGCGAAGCAGCGCGCGTTGGGGAAGGCGCCCCGGTTGCGGAGGATATCGATGAAGACGCGGTAGCGCCCCTCGGCATGCAGCCGGTCGATCGCCTGCGCGAAGATGCGGTTGTAATCCAAAGCCGTTCCCCGGGGGTCCCTGGGGCCCTCCTTAGCCGATTTCGGCCCCGATTGGCTAGCCCGCCCACGTCGTCCCGGCGAAGGCTGGGACCCCGGGGGGGTGAAGAACGAAGGCGCCCTCACCCCCCGGGCCCCCAGCC
>DASZDE010000006.1:0-6655 GCA_035942355.1 Allosphingosinicella sp.
CCGAGAACGTGAACGCGATGGCCGCGAACCTTACCGGCCAGGTGCGTAACATCGCCGAGGTGACGACCGCGGTGGCCTTGGGCGACTTGTCCAAGAAGATCACCGTCGACGTGAAGGGCGAGATCCTCGAGCTCAAGAACACCATCAACGTCATGGTCGACCAGCTCAACAGCTTCGCCTCCGAGGTGACGCGCGTGGCGCGCGAGGTCGGCTCGGAAGGAAAATTGGGCGGCCAGGCGCAGGTCGAGGGCGTCGGCGGCACCTGGAAGGACCTCACCGACAATGTGAACGCCATGGCCGCCAATTTGACCGGCCAGGTGCGCAACATCGCCGAGGTGACCACCGCGGTGGCGCTCGGCGACCTTTCGAAGAAGATCACCGTCGACGTGAAGGGCGAGATCCTCGAGCTCAAGAACACGATCAACGTCATGGTGGACCAGCTGAACTCGTTCGCGAGCGAGGTGACTCGCGTGGCGAGGGAAGTGGGCACCGAGGGCAAGCTGGGCGGCCAGGCGCAGGTGCCAGGCGTCGGCGGCACCTGGAAGGACCTCACCGACAACGTGAACCTGATGGCCGAGAATCTCACCGGTCAGGTCCGCAACATCGCCGAGGTGACGACCGCGGTGGCGCGCGGCGACCTTTCCAAGAAGATCACCGTCGATGTGAAGGGCGAGATTCTCGAGCTTAAGAACACGATCAATACGATGGTCGACCAGCTCAATTCGTTCGCGTCCGAAGTGACGCGCGTCGCGCGCGAGGTCGGCTCGGAAGGCAAATTGGGCGGCCAGGCCCAGGTCGAGGGCGTCGGCGGCACGTGGAAGGATTTGACCGACAACGTCAACGCGATGGCCGCCAACCTGACCGGGCAGGTCCGCAACATCGCCGAAGTGACCACTGCGGTCGCGCTGGGCGACCTTTCCAAGAAGATCACCGTCGACGTGAAGGGCGAGATTCTCGAGCTCAAGAACACCATCAACACGATGGTCGACCAGCTCAACTCGTTCGCGTCCGAAGTCACCCGCGTCGCCCGCGAGGTCGGCACCGAGGGCAAATTGGGCGGTCAGGCGCAGGTGCGCGGCGTCGCGGGCACCTGGAAGGACCTCACCGACAACGTCAACCTGATGGCCGACAACCTCACCGGCCAGGTGCGCAACATCGCCGAGGTGACCACCGCGGTGGCGCGCGGCGACCTGTCGAAGAAGATCACGGTCGATGTGAAGGGCGAGATCCTCGAGCTCAAGAACACCAT
The DNA here is from genome assembly GCA_035942355.1 of Allosphingosinicella sp. Lineage (GTDB taxonomy): Bacteria > Pseudomonadota > Alphaproteobacteria > Sphingomonadales > Sphingomonadaceae > Allosphingosinicella. Next base: position 1,250 of record DASZDE010000006.1, read on the forward strand.
CAAAGTGATGGTCGACCAGCTCAACGGCTTCGCCTCGGAAGTGACGCGCGTCGCCCGCGAGGTCGGCACCGAAGGCAAGTTGGGCGGTCAGGCCCAGGTGCCGGGGGTCGGCGGTACGTGGAAGGACCTTACCGACAACGTTAACTTGATGGCGACCAACCTCACCAACCAGGTGCGCGGTATCGCCGATGTTGTGACCGCCGTCGCCCAGGGCAACCTCAAGCGCAAGCTGGCGGTCGACGCCAAGGGCGAGATCGCGGCGCTCGCCGATACCATCAACGGCATGATCGAGACCTTGTCGACCTTCGGCGACCAGGTCACCAACATGGCGCGCGAGGTAGGCATCGAAGGCCGGCTGGGCGGCCAGGCGCGCGTCCCCGGCGCCGCCGGCCTGTGGCGCGACCTCACCGACAACGTCAATCAGCTCGCGGCAAACCTCACCAATCAGGTGCGTTCGATCGCCGACGTGGCGACCGCGGTGACCAAGGGCGACCTCACCCGCTCGATCGCCGTCGAAGCGTCCGGCGAGATGGCGGCCCTCAAGGACAATATCAACGAGATGATCCGCAACCTGAAGGAGCAGACCCTCAAGAATGCCGAGCAGGACTGGCTCAAGACCAACCTGGCCCGCTTCAGCCGCATGCTGCAGGGCGAGCGGGATCTCGCCACCGTCTCCAACCTGATCATGTCGGAGCTGGCGCCGCTGGTGAACGCGCAATATGGCGTGTTCTACGTCACCAAGCGTGAGGATAACGAGACGGTGCTCGAGCTCGCCGCCAGCTACGGCGCCGAGAATAAGGACGAGCTGAAGCCGGTGTTCCAGCTGCGCGAGGGCCTGGTCGGTCAGGCCGCGGCGGACAAGCGGCCGATCCTCCTCCAGAACGTCCCCAGCGACTTCATCCGGATCGGCTCGGGGCTCGGCCGCGCCAGCCCGGCCAGCGTCAACATCCTGCCCGCCCTGTTCGAGGACGAGGTCAAGGCGGTGATCGAGCTCGCTTCGTTCAACGAGTTCAACGAGACCCACCAGTCGTTCCTCGACCAGCTGATGGAATCGGTCGGCATCGTCTTGAACACCATCGCCGCGACGATGCGCACCGAGGGCCTCTTGAAGCAGTCGCAGCTGCTGACCCAGGAGCTGCAGGCGCGCCAGACCGAGCTCACCACCAAGCAGGAAGAGCTGCACGCAACCAACGAGGAGCTGCAGGAGAAGGCGCAGCTGCTCGAGAACGAGAAAAAGCAGGTCGAGGCCAAGAACCTCGAGATCGACATGGCTCGCCGAGCGGTCGAGGAGAAGGCCGAGCAGCTGGCGCTGACGTCGAAATACAAGTCCGAATTCCTGGCGAATATGAGCCATGAGCTGAGGACGCCGCTCAATTCGCTGCTGATCCTGTCGAAGCTGCTTGCCGACAATCCGCAGGGCAATCTGAACGAGAAGCAGACCGAGTTTGCCCGCACCATCCACTCGGCGGGTTCGGACCTGTTGAGCCTCATCAACGACATTCTCGACCTGTCGAAGATCGAATCGGGCACCGTGTCGATCGAGGTCGGCGACATGCCGATGTCGAGCCTGCGCCAGCATATGGAGCGCACCTTCCGGCAGCTCGCCCAGGATAAGGGGCTCGCTTTCGAAGTGGATTTCGATCCCAGCCTGCCGACCGCGATCCGTACCGACGAGAAGAGGCTGCAGCAGGTCGTGCTCAACCTGCTTTCGAACGCGTTCAAATTCACCTCGCACGGCAGCGTCACGCTCGCGGTCCGTTGCGCCAGCGGCGGCTGGAGCACGAACCACCCGGTGCTGAGGACCGCCGACCGGGCGATCGCCATCGCCGTCACCGACACCGGCATCGGCATTCCCGAGGACAAGCAGAAGCTGATCTTCGAGGCGTTCCAGCAGGCCGACGGCACCACCAGCCGCAAATATGGCGGCACCGGGCTCGGCCTGTCGATCAGCCGGGAGATCGCCCGCCTACTCGGCGGCGAGCTGCAGGTGCGCTCGCGCCCGGGCGAAGGGTCCACCTTCACGTTGTTCGTGCCGCTGCAGGCGGTTGCCGAGACGGTCGCGGCAAGCAGCGTCCAGGTGCGCTACGACAATAGCGGCGCCACCGTGCCGAACGCGCTTCCGGTCGGCGCGGAAGTGGTCGACGACCGCGACAATCTCGGCACCGATCCGTTCGTGCTGATCATCGAGGACGACGTCACCTTCGCCTCGATCCTGCTCGATCTCGCCCGCGACGCCGGGCTCAAGGGCGTGGTCTCGACCGCCGGCGCGGGCACGCTCGCGCTGGCCCGCAAGCTCCAGCCCGATGCGATCACCCTCGATCTCGGCCTGTCCGATATCGACGGCTTCGTCCTGCTCGACCTGCTGAAGCACGATCCGCAGACGCGCCATCTGCCGATCCACGTCATTTCCGGCGCGGAGGAAGTCGAATCGGTGATCGGCATGGGCGCGTTCGGAGTCACCGAGAAACCGGCCGACCATGAGGAACTGAGCCAGGTCTTCGCGTCGGTTCACAGCCATATAAAGCGCGCGGAGCGGCGGGTGCTGGTGATCGGGGGCGATGCCGCCGACCGCAAGGCCATCGGCTCCGCCATCGCCGATCCTCTGGTCGAAGTGCAGAGCGCCGCCAGCCTGTCCAAGTCGAAGGCCAAGCTCAACCTCGGCGATTTCGACGTGGTTCTGGTTGCCGGCGGCGAGACGCAGGACGCGGGGCGCGAGCTTGGCGCAATCGCGAACGGACCGGGCAACGCCGCCGTCCTGGTGGTCTGCAAAGGCGAGGAGCATAGCGCCACCAGCAAGGCGCTCCACCGCCTCGCCGATACGCGCGACATCTCGGTGGTGCACAGCCTGGAGGGCCTGCCGGCGGCGCTGGGGCCCGTCCTTCGCCGCGGCAGCGGGCCGATCAACGACAATGACTCGCCTGTCAAGGTTCGCGAGGTGCCTGAGCTTGCCGGCGCCAAGATCCTCATCGTCGACGACGACATCCGGAACATCTATTCGCTGACGAGCGTCCTTGAGAGCTATGACGCGGAAGTCCTCCACGCCGAGCGCGGCCGCGACGGGCTTCTGATTCTCGAACAGACGCCCGGCGTCGATGTAGCCCTGATCGACATCATGATGCCCGAAATGGACGGCTACGAGACGATGCGGCAGATCCGCTCGCGGCCGGCGCTGGCCGACGTGCCGCTGGTGGCGGTCACCGCCAAGGCGATGAAAGGGGACCGGCAGAAATGCCTCGATGCGGGCGCGTCCGATTATATCGCCAAGCCGGTCGACATCGAGTTGCTGCTTGCGCTGCTCCGGGTGTGGGTCCAGCGCGCGCGCGGGCGCTCGGGCACGGGGAGGCCGGCGCTGACGCAGAACGCGGCGGAATGAGGGCTTGAGCATTGAACGGCCGGTGACGAAGAGCGCGCCCGCAGCCGCGGCAGCGGATCGCCCCGGGCTGGAGCAGATCGCTCCGGATCCGGCGCAGGAACGCGCCCGCGTGCTGGTGGTCGACGATGACGAGCGCAACCTGCTCGCCATCCAGACGGTGATCGAGGAAGTGGCCGACGTGGTCGTGGCCAAATCCGGCGAGGAGGCGCTGCGCCACCTCCTCAAAGGCCAGTTCGCGGTGATCCTGCTCGACGTCTACATGCCGGGCATGGACGGCTACGAGACCGCTCAGATCATCCGCAGCCGCGAACAGACCAAGCGCATCCCGATCGTCTTCCTCTCCGCCGTGAACAAGGAGAAGGAGCATCTGATCAGCGGCTATTCGATGGGCGCGGTCGATTACGTCTTCAAGCCGGTCGAGCCGGTCGTGCTTCGCTCGAAGGTGGCGGTGTTCGTCGACCTGTTCCTGATGACCCAGGAGATCCAGCGCAAGGCGGCGCAGGAGCAGAAACTGCTCGACGCGAACCTGCGCGCCAATGCCGAGCGCCTCAGGGTCGAGCAGGAGCTGCGCCTCGCCGAGCAGCGCCAGGCGGCGATCATCGCCTCGCTTCCGATCGTCCTTTATCTCGAGGCCGACGGACCGGCGCCGCGCGTGCCTCAATTCGTCGGAGGTAATTTCAGCGCCGTCACGGGCTTCTCCTTCGACGAGGTCGAGGCGCAGCCCACGCTCTGGTCCGACAGACTCCATCCCGATGACCGGGAGCGAGCGCTCGGAGCGATCCGCGACCGGCAGCGTACCGGAGCGATGGCGATCGAATATCGGTGGCAGTGCGCGGACGGGCGCTACAAGCATTTCCTCGACCAGGCGGTGCTGCTCCGCGCCGGCGACGGCGACGCCTCCCAATATGCCGGTACCCTGCTCGACGTCACCGACCGCAAGGATCTCGAGAAGCAGCTGCTCGAAGCGCGCAAGATGGACGCGATCGGCAAGTTGACCGGCGGCATCGCCCACGATTTCAACAACCTGCTCGCCGCCGTCCTGGGCGGTCTCGGCCTGATCGAGCGCCGGCTGCCGCTCGAGGAGGAGCACAGGAAGATCATCGCCATGACTCGCCGCGCGGCCGAGCAGGGCTCCGAGCTGGTGAAGAGGCTGCTCGCCTTCGCCCGGCGCCAGACTCTGCAGCCGGACGCGATCGACATCGACCGGCTGTCGGCGACGGTCACCGACCTGCTCGCCCACACGCTGGGAGGACTGGTCCAGCTGGAATGGCGCTCCGGCCCCGACATGTGGTGCGCCTTCGCGGACAGCACCCAGCTCGAGCTGGCGCTGATGAACCTCATCATCAACGCCCGCGACGCGATGCCGAAAGGCGGCACCATCGCGGTCACCGCCCGCAACGCGCAGGCCGGCTCGACCAATCCGCTCGGCCTTCCCGCGGGCGATTATGTCGTGCTCGCCGTCGCCGACGACGGCAGCGGCATCCCCGCGGCGATCCTCGAGCAGGTGACCGAGCCCTTCTTCACCACCAAGGCGGTCGGCAAGGGCACCGGCCTCGGCCTCTCGATGGTCTACGGCTTCGCCCACCAGTCCGGGGGGGCCATCGCCATCGACAGCCAGGAGGGCGAAGGCACGACCGTCGAGATCTGGCTGCCGCGCGCCCCGAAGTCGGCGGCGAGGAACGAGGAGCAGCCCCCGGCGGCGCCCGAGCCGCAGGCCGACGGGCGTCCCCTCCGAATCCTGCTTGTCGACGATCATGAGGCCGTCCGCGAAACGACGGCCGGCATGTTGTTCGACATGGGCCACCAGGTGGAGACCGCCACGGACGGCCCCGGCCTGCTCAAGAAGCTGAAGGCCGCGCCGGCCGATTACGACCTCATCATCACCGATTATGCGATGCCGCTCCTGTCGGGCGCCGACGTTCTCAAGCAGGCCCGCGACATCCGCCCCGGAATGCCCGGCATCATCATCAGCGGCTATGCCGACAGCCGCTCGATCACCCGTCAGGGCCACGAATCGGTGGTCCTCACCAAGC
>DASZDE010000007.1:0-11063 GCA_035942355.1 Allosphingosinicella sp.
GGTCCACACCGGGCGCCCTTGTGGGCCCCGGCCTTCGCCGGGGAACCATTAGCGCGCGTCCTTCATGACCTTGCCGCCTTTCATCACGAAGCCGACCCGCTTCAGCACGGCGACGTCCCGGAGCGGATCGCCGGCGACGGCGATGAGGTCGGCGGCCTTGCCGGCTTCGAGCGTGCCGATCTCGCCCGCCAGGCCGAGCAGGTCGGCGGCGTTGACGGTGGCGGCGTGGATCGCGCTCGCGGGCGTCATTCCGTGCCTCACCATGAGCTCGAACTCGTCGGCATTGCGGCCGTGCTTGGAGACGCCGGCATCGGTGCCGAACGCAATTTTGACGCCGGCAGGGACGGCCTTGCGCAGGGCCTGGCCGGTGATGCCGATCCGCCAGTCGATCTTGGCCCGGACTTCGGGCGAATAAGCGTTCGGGTCGGCGGCGATCCGCTCGAGATAGCCGTTCACGGTCGACAGGGTCGGGACGTAATAAGCGCCGGTCTGGCGAAACAGGCGCAGGCTCTCGGCGTCGATGAGGGTGCCGTGCTCGATCGAATCGGCGCCGGCGCGCAAGGCGACGGCGATGCCGTCGGCGCCGTGGGCGTGGACCGCGACCTTCTTGCCGTAGAGATGGGCGGTATCGACGATCGCCTTTGCCTCGTCCTGGAACATCTGCGCGCCAAGGCCGGCGCCGATGCGGCTGTTGACGCCGCCGGTGGTGGCGATCTTGATGACGTCGGCGCCGCGGCCGATCTGGCGGCGCACCGCCTTGCGGCATTCGTCGGGGCCGTCGCACAAATTCTCGTGCGGGATCGCCTCGTGCAGTTCCTCGCGCAGGCCGAGGCGGCTGTCCATGTGGCCCGATGTGGTCGAGATCGACGAGGCCGCATCGACGATACGCGGCCCGTCGACCCAGCCGCGGGCGATGGCGTCGCGGAGCGCGAGGGTGGAGCCGTCGTCGCCGAGGTTGCGGACGGTGGTGAAGCCCGCCTGAAGCGTCTTCCGCGCGTTCCAAAGCGTCTCGTAGGCACTCATCTGCGGGCTCTCCGTCAGGCCGGCGATGAGGCCTTCGTTGCCGGCGCGGTCGGAGGCGAGGTGGACATGGCTGTCGATCAGGCCCGGGAGCACGAAGCGGTCGCGCAGGTCGATCAGGGCAGCGCCGGCGGGCGGCTGCGCGAACCCGTCCTGGATGGACAGGATCCTGCCGTTCTGGATGGTGAGGGTGGCGTTGCGCCGCGGCGCCTTGCCGGGCCGGTCGAGCAGGGTCCCGGCATGGATCACGGTGAGCGAGTGCGACGCGGGCGTCTGCGCGGCGAGCGGGGCGGCAGCGAAAGCGGCCGAGAGGAGGAGGGCTTTGAGGAGGCGCATGGATGTCTGTCCCTGTGTGCGGCACCTCGTCATTGCGAGAAGCGCAGCGACGAAGCAATCCAGCATGATGTGCGGGAGCTAGATTGCTTCGCTATGCTCGCAATGACAAAGGGCCGGACCACCGGCATCCCCCGCGCGCGCAACCTAATATTGCTTGCGGTAGCGGATGTTGACGCTGGTGGCGCCGCCCGACGTGCCGGCCTGGGCGAGCACGCTCAGCGCCTTGGACAGGGCGACCTCGAGCTGCGTCGCGGTGAAGCCGCGGGCGTCGGTGATCACTTCAAGATAGATTTTGTTCGAGATGTAGAAGCCGGCCGAAATGGCGGTGCCGCGCCCGGTCGCCTCATCGGCCCCAAGGAAGCGCAGCCGGCTGAGGCCGGTGGCAGAGCGCAGCTTGCCCATCGGGTTGAGGCCGCCGCCGCCGCCCCGCAGCGAGCTCAACGAGGCGCCGAGCTGGACCACCTGCAGCGCCGACAGCTCCGTCACCGAGCCGCCGAACAGCAGCCTCGCCATCAGCTCGTCCTGCGGGAGGGCCGGACTGGAGGTGAAGCGGATCTGCGGATCGGTGGAGCGGCCGCTGATGTTGAGGTTGATGGTGACATCCTCGACGTCGCCGCTGGCCACGATGTTGAGCCGCGGATCGATCGGTTCGCTTCCGGTGAACTGGACCTCGCCGGTGGTGAGATCGAAGCGGTTGCCGGCGAAGCTGATCTCGCCCCGCACCACGCGGGCGGTGCCGGTGACGATCGGCTCGGTCGAGGTGCCGCCGACGCGGAGGTCGGTTTCCCATTCCGATTCCAGCCCCATGCCCGACACGAACACCTCATTGTCGGCGCGCAGGCGCAGGTCCAGCTTCCAGATGCTCGGCGCGGCCGTGCGCTGGTTGACGCGGTCCGGGCGCAGCAAGGGTTCGCCCTTGCGGCGCACGCCCTGCAGCTCGATCAGCTCGGCGGCGCCCTGGCGGACGATCTGGTAGCGGACTTCGGGCAGCTGAAGGTCGCCGCTGATCAGCGCGCCGCGGGCGCGGCTGTTGGTGATGGCGACATTGCCGCTGACGGTGGCGCCGAGCGCGTCGCTGCGGGCGAGCTGGGCGCGGTCAAAGGCGAGGCGGATGTCGATCGGATAGCCTGCCGCCGAGGCGAGCCCGACGCTGCCGCGGCCGGTGACGGTGCCATTGCCGGCGCGGCCGCTCAATTGGGTGATCTCCAGCCGCGAGCTGGTGAAGCGGCCCTGGAGGCCGAGATTGGTGATGCGCGTGCCGTACGTCTCGTCGACAAAGGTGAGCGCGTTGGCGCGGACGACGCCGGTGAATTGCGGGTTCTGCACCCGGCCGATAAAGTCCGCGGCGATGCCGATCGGACCGGACAATTGCTGGTCGGCGATGCCGGTCAGCGACCACAGCACCTGGGCGGGGCCGTTGTAGCGGATGCCGCCCGCCAGCGGCGCCGCGAGCAGGCGGGTCATCCACCCGCCTGATCCCGGGGAAAGCGGCTGGAGCCGGGCCTGCGCCCGGCCGATGACCGCGCCGCGGCGGCGGATGACGGCGGCGGCCGAGCCGCCCTCGGGCCGGAGCTGACCGGCAAAGGCGAGGTTGACCGGCTCTGAAAGCGTGGCGACGCCGGCGCGGGTGAAATTCGCCACCAGAATGCGCGCGTCCGCCCGCGGGAAGGAGGCGCCCGCCGGTTTGGCGAAGTCGAGGCTGCCGCTGGCCTTGCCGCCCAGCCCGAGGTTGGGGGCGAAGGCATTGAAGATAGACAGGTCGAGATTGTCGAGCCGCGACTGGATCACCAGGCCGTTGCCCCAGCGGCCGGCGAGCCGGACATTGCCCTGCGGGAACATCAAGGTGGCCGGCGCCAGCACCCAGTCGGCGCCGGACTTGCGGATGTCGGCGGGGCGGGCGAAGCGGAAGGGGAGGCGGTTGACATTGCCCCGCGCGGCGGCGCGGATGCGATCCGGCGTCAGCGCGACGTTCGCGGCAATTTGGAACGGCACGCCGCTGCGGCCGCGGGCGACGAGCTGGGCCCGGCCGCGGCCGCCTTGATAATCGATCCGGGCTCGCGCCGTCTCCACGAAAGTCGCGCCGCTGCGGACGCCGGCGAGCTGAACGTCTCCGACTATCGAGGGAGCGGTCGGATAGAGGATGGCGGTCGCTCGGATCATGGCGCGCTGGATCAGGATCGGCGGGTCGCCGGGAATCTGGGCGCCGTGGGCAGTGGCGGAGATGTCGGCGCGCTGGTGGCGGCCCGCGGCGGCGAGGCGGACGGTGCCGGCGACGCCCTGGCCGCTCACCTGGAGGGTGCCGGCATAGGGGCCGGCCGGCGTGCGCACCACCCGGCCGGTGAAAGTGAAGCCGGCGAACACCAGCCGGTGGACCTCGATGGTAAGCGGACCGCGGCCGGTGAGGATGGTCACGTCGGCGGTGAACGGGCCATATTGGGAGCGGCCGGCGGCATTGATCCGCCAGCCGCTCGCAGTGGCGCGGATCTCGGCATCGACATCGCGCAGGCCGATGCCGAAGCCGGGACTGGCGGCCCTGAGGCGCACCTGCGGCCGGGCGGCGGTGCCGGTGACGACCACCGCCAGCGGCCCGTAGGCGGTCGAGACGCCGCTCAGGCGGAAACGGATCGGCCCGGCGGGATCGTAGCTGCCGCTGCCCGAGCTGATCCGCAGCTGGGGCGAGACCAGCCGGATATTGTCGAGCGCGACGATACCCGCCGGGTTCATGGTGATGCTGGCGGTGACGAGCGCATTGCCGCCCAGGAAATCGCGGGCCGACGCATTGTCGATGCGGCGGGTGCGGATCGCGACGCGGCCCTGGATGCCGAAGCCGCGGCCCTCATTGACCACGTCGAGCCGGGTGTCGACGTCGATCAGGCCGATCCCGCGGACGAGGTAATTGTTGACCCGCCCCTGCAGCCCGGCGCGATATTCGCCCTTGGCGAGGTCGGCGACGATGACGGCGGTGGCGTTGACCCGGTCGGAGCGGATGCGAAGGTCGTCGGACAGGATGCGCGAGCCAGCAATGTTGAGACTGCCGTCGAGCGCGACATTGGTGAGCAGCCCGCCGACTGCGGCATTGAGGCCGGTGATACGCGCGGCGCGGGCTGTGATCGGGACGGTGATGCGGTCGGCATCGATGCGGGCGCGGCCCTGGGCGCGGAGGCCCTCGACCACCGTCTCACCGAAGCCGAGCGCGCCGGCACGCAGGTCGTAGGCCACCACCGGCGCAGCGAAGGCGCCGTTGAGCACCATCGCAACCTGCACGTCCCGGCCGTTCAGGTCCGTAGCGATGGCGCCCGGCTGGAGCAGGCGGGCGGCGACACGCAGCCCCTGGAAGCGGCTGCCGCCGAAATCGACCAGCCCTTCCGCGGCCACCGCGACTGCCGATGAACGGAGCCGGAGCCGGCTGTCGGCGCGGCGGTTGGCGAGGGTCGTCACCAGATTGACCTGGACGAGCGGGGCGACCAGCCGCTGGAGCGGGCCTTCGGCCAGGAGCAGGCCCGGGCGCAGGGGACCGTCGATCGAGAACGTGCCATTGCGGCCCGTGACCGCGAGCTTGGCGAACGCCTGTCCGCCGAGCGCCGCCTGGGCTCGGCCCTGCCAGTTCGCCCAGCTGCCGCGGCCGCTGATCATCGCCGCGATCGGCTTGTCGATCCCTGCCAGGCCGGCGACGAAGCCGTTCCCCGGCGCCTGCAGCCGCGCCTCCAAGTCGAACCGGTCGGCTTCGGGGATGGCGTTGAGGCGGAGCGCGATGCGATCGCCGCCGGCGATGCCTGGCGCGGTCAGCGCCTGGGCGCTGGCGCCAATTTCCGCCCGGCCGTCCGCGATCTTGGCGGCGCCCCGGACCGTCAGCAGATGGCGGCGGCCGGTGACCGCCGGGTCGATGCGCAGCCGCCCGACCTCCAGCCGGCCGATGTCGATGTCGATGTCGGGCAGCAGCGGCGCGTCCGGGTCACCGGGCCTGAGCTCGGGCAGCCGCCGGAGATGCGCATCGGGGACCACCAGCGTCCGAATGTCAATATGGTTGCGAAAGTAGGCGAACGGCCGCCAATCGAGCTCGGCACGAGGCGCGGTCAGGAAAACCCCCTTCGGGTCCTTGAAGGTGAGATCATGGACGATCAGCTCGCCGAACAATGAACCCTCGATCCGGCCGACGTCGATGTCGAGGCCCGAGGCCATTTCGATATTGTTGATCTGGCGGACGACATAGCGGCGGCCCAGATCGGTGTTGAGGCCGAGAACCAGGACCGCGAGCAGGACCAGCAGTCCTGCCAGCACGATGCCCGACCATTTGGCCGCGGTGCGGGCGCGGCGGCGCCGCAGCGGCGGGGCCTCGTCCGCCATTAGAAGGCCTGACCGATCGACACGTAGACGGCGACGCGGGATTCGCCCGGCTGCCGGTTGATCGGTGTCGCAACGTCGAGGCGGAGCGGGCCGAAATTGGTGTAGAGGCGGGCGCCGATGCCGACCCCGTAACGCAGGTTCGAGAGCTTCGGATATTCGGTTTCATAGACTTGGCCGGCGTCGATGAAGGCGACCGCGCCATAGTCGCCGAAACGGTATCTGCCCTCGAGCGCGAATTCGGTAAGGCTGCGGCCGCCGATCGGGTTGTCCTCGGCATCCTTGGGGCCGAGCTCCTGATAGCCGAAGCCGCGCACCGAGCCGCCGCCGCCGGCATAGAGGCGGCGCGAGGGCGCCAGCTCGTTGCGCTCGATGCCGAAGATCGAGCCCAATCGGGCGCGCCCGGCAACCACGAAATCCTCGCTTATCGGATAATAGACGCTGCCTTCGATCAGGTTGCGGATATAGGGCCGGGTGCCGTCGTGGAGCGACACTTCCGGGTTGATCCGGCCGAGCAGACGGAAACCCCTGGTCGGGTTGAGCAGGCTGTCGCTGGCATCATGGCCGAGCTGGCCCAGCAGGCCGCCGATGAAATAGGTGTCGCTCGGCTCGGGATTGTCCTTGCGGCGGAACAGGGTCTCGTTGGTGGCGATGAGCTCGGCGCCATAGGCCCAGGTCCAGCGCTTCTGCCAGATCGGCGTCGATTCGCGCGCGATCCGGCCGGAGATGAGGGCGGTGTAGCCTTCGAACGCGGGATAGTCCCGGCGCCCGGCCTCCGCCACCAGCAGGACGGTGCGGTCGCGCTGGCCGGCATTGGCGCGGCGGAAGGTGACCGAGGCCGACTGCTCCTGGGTGCCGAGCACGCCCGCCGCGCGCAGCGAGCCTTCGGGCGGGAACAGGTTGCGATGCTCCCACGCGCCTTCGAGGCGGAAGCCCTCGCCGGTGTTGAAGCCGGCGCTGGCGGTCAACGCGCGCGCCGGGCCGGCATCCTGGCGGACCAGGATGTTGACATATTCGGTGCCGTCGGGCGCCGCCTCGCCGGTGCGCACCGGCTCCGCCGAGACCGTGGCGAACAAGCCGGTGGCGACCATCGCCTCGCGCAGGTCGTCGACCATCCGGCTGTCATAAAGTTCGCCGCGCTCGAAGCGCGCGAGGACGCCGACATGCTCCGCGTCGAACGCGAGGTCGCCCTCCGTGGTGTAGCCGCCGAAGCGGGCGCGTATGCCGGGCTCGACCGGCAGGGTGTAGTCGCCAAGCGCGGTGGCCGGGTCGAGCAGGATGTCGCGCTGGCCGATGGCGGCGAACGGATAGCCCTGCTCCGGCAGGCGCAGCAGCAAATTGGCCTCGCCGCCCTCGACCTCGGCGGCGACGATCGGCTTGCCGGTCTCGAGCGGAAGCGACCGGCGCGCGAGGCCCGGCGGGACCGTCTCCGGTCCGGCGACGGCGATCGAGCCGAAATGGTAGCGCTTGCCCGGAACGGCGGTGAGGACCACCCGGAGCCGGCCCGGCTGCTCCGGGATCTGCTCGGTGGCGGCGACCGCGGTGCCGTCATAATAGCCTTCGGAGCGAAGCAGGCGGATGGCGAGCGCCTCGTCCTCGCGTGCGCGCGCCGCGATCATCGCGCCGTTGGCGGCCTCGCCGTCGGCATCCTCGAGCGCGGAGAGCTCGCGGAAGCGGCCTTCGAGCCCAACCTCCTCCAGCCCCTCGACGGTCAGGGTGTAGCGGACCGGCGGCGGCTCGGCCTCGTCCTCGGCGGCAGGGGGCGGCGGGGTGACGTCGAACGTGGCAAGCGGCGGCAGCGGCTCGGTCAGGGCCGGATCGGGGAGCGGCGCGTCGGGCACCGCTTCGGCGGCGGCTGCCTGGCCGGCCTCGCCGGCCGGCACCGCCGGCATGTCGAAGCTTTCGATCGGCTCGAGCGGAGCCTCGAGCGCGGGATCGAGCGGCGGCAGCTGCGCCTCGAACTCGCTGTCCGACAGGAGCGGCGTCCCCGGCTCCTCGGCCGCGGCCGCAGGCTGCGTTTGAGCGGCCGCCGCGGACGCAAGCGATCCGGCAGCCATGATTGCGAGAATGAGACCGGCTCGACCCAAGGATGTTCGCCCCCCGTAGGGCAGCGAAACGAAGGGACTTGCGAAAAGTGCCGCCCCTGCGGCTTCGGCCGCGCACTGTTGCCGACGGGAGACGGTGCCCAGCTCAGCCCTTCGGGGTCACTGCCGAGGCGCCGTCGCCGATGATCGCGAAGCCCGACCAGTAATAAGGGTGCGAGGTGTCGCGCTCCCGCATCAAGGCGATCTGCGCGTTGCGGAGCGCCGTCGCGGTGGCCGTGCCGGGAGGTGCGGTGAATAGCCCGGAGATCAGGCGCTTGGTCGCTTCGTAATCGTCGGGAACGGGCCAGTGGCTGGCGATCACCGAGCGGCCGCCGGCGCCGACGAACGCCCGCACCAGTCCGTCGAGCGCGAAATCGCCGCCGGTGGTGAGGCCCGCCTCGCGCGTCGCCGCCAGGCTAGCCTTGCCGGCGGTATCGCAGGCGGAAAGGATGACCAGGTCGGCATCGAGCTTGAGGTCGAAAATCTCGGCGAAGGTGAGCAGGCCGTCCGATCCCTCCTCGCCGAACGAGGTCAGCAGGGCCGGCCGCGCCGGGCATTCGGGGCGCGGAGCGGTGACCAGGCCGTGGGTCGCGAAATGCATGATCCGGTATTGCGACAGATCGTCGCGGGCCTTGATGGCGGTGTCGGTGAAGGCTTGGCCGGTGACGATCTCGGTGTCCGATCCACCTCCCAAGGTCTGGCTGGCGGTGATCAACTCGGCCGACGAGATCGGCCGCCCCCACGCATCGAGCGACCACGAGCAGCCGGCGCTCTCGTCGATCAGGCCGCGCACGGTGCTGGCGGTGCGGACCGCGCCCGGCGGAGGCGCATTCTCGCCGAAGCCGATATAGTCGTTCCGGGCATCCGACGGCGCGACGTTGCGGACGTCGCGGAACGAGCGGGCCGAAACGGCGGTGCTGACGTCGCGGTCGCGGCCGAGCCACTTGATGTCGGTGAAGTCGAAGCCGTCGTCGTTCGGCCGCCGCGCCTTGGCGAGATAGGCGTCGACGCCGGAGCGTTCGGTGGCGAGCAGATTGACCGGCAGCCGCAGCATCGCGCCGTCGGGCTCGAAGATCAGGTGGCGGACCGAGGCGAGCTCGGCCTCGACTGGCTGGAACAGCGCGCCGTACAGCTTGTGCGACAGCTCGACATCGAACGGATAGGTGACGGGCACGCCGTTCTCGACGACCGAGATGGTGGCGCGGAGAGCGTCGACCTGCTGTTCGAGCTCGTTCGCCCGGGCGCCGATCCGGTAGGCGCGGGCCGCATCCGGGGTGACGAAGATCGCATAGCCGTCGTCGCCGACCATCGTCATCTTGTAATAGGCCTCGCCTGGGCGGAGCACCTTCTGCAGCTCGGCGAGGCTCATCGCGCCGCCTGAAAGGACGCGGTAGCGGGGGAATTCGCTAAGCTTGGCCTGGGTGGCGACCTGGTCGCGCTCCATCACCGGCAGCTGGGCGCGGAGCTCGGCCAGCCTGACCGAGTCGGCGGCGGTCGGTTCGGTGAGCGCGCCGAGGCGGGATATCTCGATGCGGGTCCGCTCGATGTCCCGGGTCAGCGTCACCGACTGGCGGAACAGGCGTGCGGCCTCGTCGCTGCCGCCGCTGAGCTCGCGGGCGAGCACCGCCTGGGTCTGGGCGACGCCGGGGCGGACCAGCACCTGGCTCGCCTTGAACATGTCGGCCACCGCTCCGGGCTCCGACGCGCGGCCGGCGAGCAACGCGAAATAGGGGGCCAGGGTGCGCCGTAGGGCCGGCGAAGCGCTGCCGCTCTCGGCATTCGCGTCGACGATCTGGCGGTAGAGCGCCAGCGCCGGCTCGGTCCTGCCGGTGCGCGTGTAAAAGGCGGCAAGCCGCGCCTGCGTGTTCACCAGCGCGGCCGAGCCGGGATAATAAGTGCCGATCAGCGTCGTCGCCGCCTGATGCTGCCGCTCGGCCTCGGCATCGTTGCCCTGCTCCTCGGCGATCGAGGCGAGCTCGCCGAGCAATTGGCCGCGCATCCACACGGTCGAGGTGACGCGGCCGCCGCGCACCGAGGCGAGCCGGTCGAGCGCCGTGTTGAGCGCCGCCGCCGCTTGGCTCGGTTGCCGCTGGAGGCGCAGGATGGTGCCGCGCAGATGCTGCGCCTGGCCTTCGAGGATCTGGACCTTCTCCTCGGGAAGCAGGCCGGAGCCGGCGGCGGTCAGCTGGCGCGTCACTGGCGATTCGGCGTTCAGGCGAGCTGCGGTGGCGGGGTCGATGACGAGGTTGGCGACTTCGCCGCCCGCCGCGGCTGCGACGCTCGGCAGCGGACGGTCGAGCTCGGCGAGCGCATCGCGCAGGCGCTGCTGGTTGAGCAGGTGCATCGCCCGATAGTTGCGGAACATACGCGCCATCACCGGATCGCCGGCGACGAGGCCGCGCGCGCGGGCGAACAAGGCGTTGGCGTCGGCATAATGGCCGAGGTTCGACTGCTGCAGCGCCTGGTTGACCAGCGCCTCGGCCTGGCTGCCTTCATCGGCGGTGCCGGCGAGCAGCGAACCGAAGAACTCGGCCGCCTCGGCATAGCTGCCGGCATTGTTGCGGCGATAGGCTTCGGCCAGCGCCCGCTGCGGATCCAGGGTTCCGGCCTGGACCCGCGCGAAGGCGGCGGGATCCCCGGCTTCGGTGGTGGCGATCGATATCTCGCCGTCGACGGGGCGGTCGGCGATGATGGTGCGGAGGCCGAGCCGGAGCGCCGAATCGTAGCCGCCAAGCCCTTCGGCGACATAAAGCTTATCCTTCGCCCGCCACTGATAGACGCGATAGGCGACGTCGAGCTCCTTCATCCGGCAGGTCGCGGCCTCGACCGCTCCCAAGCCTTCGATCTGCTCCTGCTGCGGGGCCTCGCACACCGCCTTGTCGGCCCGCAGCCTCGCGAGCCGAGCGGCCGGATCGCCGCCGCGGTCCTTGAGCGCGAACAGCTGTCCGACCGGGACGGCGGCGTCGCGGCACACGATCGAATAGGCCTGATCGAACATGTCGCTGAGCGCCTTGCTCGAGCTGGCGATCTGGGCCGAGCACAGCACGCCCGAGCCGGAGCCGATCCGGAAGCTGTCCTGCAGGCTGAGCGGCTGCGCGGATGCGGCCGGAGGCGCGCCCGCAAGCGCCGCGGCAAGGGCGGACAGGGTCAGTTTGCGCATCGCTCGTTCCCGTCATCGGCGCCGCCCTCCTCGTCGGGGCAGTCGGTCCACATCGTGCTGTCGCCGCCGCTCGCGACCGGCTCCTCGATCAGCGGCTCGGCGGCGATCGAGCTGGTGTCGAC
>DASZDE010000008.1:0-13939 GCA_035942355.1 Allosphingosinicella sp.
GCCCCAGCGCGATCAGATCTATGGCGGCAGCGGCGACGATGAACTGGACGGCGCCGGCGGCGATGATGCGATCGACGGCGGCGCCGGCACCAACGTCCTTGCCGGCGGCGACGGCGATGACCGCATCACCGGTTCCGGCGACAGGGACGACATCGATGGCGGCGCCGGTAACGATCTGGTGATCCTCACCGGGACCTTCGGCGGCGCGATCGGCGGCGGCGTCCACGGCGGCAGCGGCAGCGACCGGCTGGTGTTCGACGATGCCCGCTTCAACTCGATGTCGGGCGGCGCCCTGTTCAGCGGCTTCGAGATCGCCAGCGGCAATTTGATCGGCACCGGCGAGGCGGACCAGCTCGACCTTCGTTCGCTCGCCCCGACCCATCTTTCCGTGGTGACGATCGCCGGCGGCGGCGGCGCCGACACGCTGTATGGCGGTTCCGGAGCCACGGACATCTTC
Organism: Allosphingosinicella sp.; assembly: GCA_035942355.1. GTDB lineage: Bacteria > Pseudomonadota > Alphaproteobacteria > Sphingomonadales > Sphingomonadaceae > Allosphingosinicella. The sequence goes on from DASZDE010000008.1 coordinate 458, forward strand.
ATCGATGGCGGCGAGGGCAATGACGCCATCCACCTTGTCGCGGGGCTCGGCCGCGCCGTCGGCGGCCCCGGCGACGATGCCATCAACGGCGGCGACCGTGACGACACGATCCTCGGCGATCTGAACTTCCAGCGGTTCGAGCTACACCCTGCCGAGGGTGGCGACGATGTCCTGGCGGGTGGCGGGGGTGCCGACATCCTCTACGGCAGCGGCGGCGACGACGATCTCGACGGGGGCGCCGGAGCGGACGATCTGTGGGGCGGCCTCGGCGCCGACACGCTGCAAGGCGGCGCCGGCAGCGATTTCCTGTCCGCGACTGTGCACCTGACCAACCGTGAAGCCCCGGACGAGGATCGCGACACGCTGTCGGGCGGCGAGGGTTCGGATTCTCTTTCCGGAGGCTATGGCGACACGATCGACGGCGGCGGCATCGGCTCCGACGGCGTGGATGAGCCGGATTTTCTCAATCTCGACCTGAGCACCGCGCCGGCCGGGCTGGCCATCGATTTCACGGTCCTGACCTCAGGCGGTGCGCTCACCATTGGCGGAGCGACGATCAGCGAAATCGAGTTCCTGACCGACCTTACCGGCAGCGAGTTTGACGATGCGCTGGTGACCGGCGACGGGCCACGCCTGCTGCATGTCCACGCCGGCAGCGGCGACGACCGGGTGGAGGGCGGTGCGTCCCAGGACCATCTGTCCGGCGGGGACGGCGATGACCGGCTCGATTCCTTCGCCGGCCCGGATCTGCTCCTGGGCGAGGCCGGCGCCGACATCCTCAGCGCAGGCTTGCACAATGACAGGGTGCATGGCGGCGCCGGCAACGACCTGCTGCTGGGCGGCGGCGGCGACGACCGGCTCGGCGATGAGTGGGATCCCGCTGTGGCCGATCGCGAGGCGGGGGACGACACGCTCGACGGCGGCGGCGGCGACGACCGCCTCGAGGGCGGCGAAGGCGACGATCTGCTGATTGGCGGCGGCGGCAACGACTTGCTTAACGGAGGGGCGGGGAACGACACCGCTTCCTATGCCAAGGCCACCGGCCGCGTCACGGTTCGCCTCGACGCGCCCCGCGGGCAACTGACGCTTGCGGGCACCGACGAGCTGCTCGGCGTCGAGAATCTGATCGGCTCCGGTTTCGACGATGACCTGGGCGGCGACGCGGCCGCGAACCGGCTCGAGGGCGGTGAGGGCGACGACCGTCTCGGCGGCGGCGGGGGCGACGATCGCCTGGTCGGAGGCGCAGGCGCCGACCTCATGGCGGGCGGCGGCGGCAATGACGTCTATGTCGTCGGCTCCGCTCGCGACCGGGCCTTCGAAGTGGCCGGTGAAGGCTATGATGTCGCGGTCGCGACCGTGTCGCTCAGGCTGGCCGCCGAGGTCGAGCAGCTCACCCTCGTCGGCGCCGCCTCGAGAGGGTCCGGCAACGATCTCGACAACCTGCTGATCGGGCACGATAGCGGCGTTTCGCTGTCCGGCCTCGGCGGCGCGGATGAGCTGCGCGGCGGCGAGGCCGGCGACCAGCTGCGCGGCGATGCCGGCGCCGATGCTCTGGCCGGCGCCGCGGGTGGGGATATGTTGACCGGCGGCCGCGGCAAGGACCGGCTGACCGGCGGTGCGGGCGCCGATCAGTTCCGCTTCGACGACGGCGATGCGGCCGGCACAAGCGGCCGCGCGGACATCGTGACCGACTTCAGCCGCGCCGATGGCGACCGGGTGAACCTGCGGCCGATGGACGCAGACCGAAGTGCCGCCGGCGACCAGAATTTCACCTTCGTCGGCGGCGCGGCCTTCTCCGGCGCCGCCGGCGAGCTCCGGGCCGAGGTCGCGCAGGGCAACACCTACGTGTCGGGCGATACGGACGGCGACGCGGTCGCCGATTTCTTCATCCGCATAGATGGCACGACGCCGCTGCAGGCTGGGGACTTCGTGCTGTGAGGGTCGACGCGGCGCCGCGATGAAACGGTAGCCGCACCGCCGCCGCGCGGCTATCGGAGGCGCCATGTGCAACGAGCAGCGCCGCCGCATCGCCCTCGGCCAAATCCGCGACGATTTCAGCCAGCTGCGCATCCCGCTCCGCTTCCCCGAGGGCATGCCGAACCTGGCGCCGCTCGACAGCATCCGGATCACCGACACCAATGCCATCGTCCGCGCCAGCGCCGAAGGCGGTGCCGAGCTCGTGCAGCGCCGCTGGAGCTGGCCCGGCCCCGGGGGCAAGCCGGTCTATAATTTCCGCTCGGAAGGACGCGAGTTCGGCAGCGGGCGCTGCCTGATCGTCGCCGACGGCTTCTACGAATTCACCGCGCCCGCCGATCCCAAAGCGAAGCGGAAGGACAAGTGGCTGTTCACAAAGGCCGGCGAGGATTGGTTCTGCATCGCCGGCATCTGGCGCCCGAGCCCGGTTGGCGAGGCCTATACGATGCTGACCACTGCCCCCGGACCCGACGTCGCCCCTTACCACAGCCGCCAGGTGGTGGTGCTGGAGCGGGCCGACTGGGCGCGGTGGCTCGATCCGCGCGCCCCGGTGGGAGACCTGCTCCGTCCCCTCCCGGCCGGGAGCCTCACGGTCGAGCAGGTCCGCTGAAGCGCGAGAGCCTGACTGGCCTACAGCGCTCCGCGATAAGGTTTCCTTCCTCGTCATGCCGGACTTGATCCGGCATCCGCCTTCTTTTCCGTGGAAGACAGCGATTTGAAGAAGTCGGGCCCCGGATCGAGTCCGGGGTGACGATGCAATATGCAATGTGACCCCCAACGCTTTAGCGTCGCAGCTCGACGACATTGCCGCCGCGGCGGCGATCGGCGAGCGCGGCGCCGATCCGCGCCGCCAGCTCGGCGATCCGATAGGGCTTCTTCAGCACCATTTCGTCCGACAGTTCGGGGCCGAAGGTCTGCACGTCGGCGAAGCCGCTGGCGAAGAGGATCGGCATATCGGGAGCAATCTCCCGGATCCGGCGGGCAAGGTCGACGCCGGTGGCGCCCGGCATCGCGACATCCGTCACGACCAGGGCGAAGCGGTCCGGTTCGAGCGCCCTGAGCGCCGCCTCGGCGCTCGCCACCGCGACCACCTCGTAGCCGATCTCCTCGATGAGGGCGGCAGCGATGGTCCGGACATCGTCGTCGTCGTCGACGACCAGGATCCGCACCCGCTCCGCCGGCTTGGCCTCGGGCACCGGCGGTTCCGAGGTCGCCGTCTGCCGCTGGGTGCGGGGCAGATAGATGGTGACCGTCGTCCCCTCCCCTTCCCGCGTCTCGATACGAGCCGTCCCGCCGGATTGCTTGGCGAAGCCGTAAAGCTGGGCCAGGCCGAGGCCGGTGCCCCTGCCCTGCTCCTTGGTGGTGAAGAAAGGCTCGAACGCCCGCGCCAGCACGCTCGGGGTCATGCCGGTCCCGGTGTCGGCGACGGCAATCGCGACATATTGTCCCTCTGGCAGCTCAGCCGCAAGCTGGTCCGGCACGGTGTCGACATTGCGTGTGGAGATGGTCAGCCGGCCGCCTCCCGGCATCGCGTCGCGCGCATTGATGGCGAGGTTGAGTATCATCACCTCGAGCTGGGTGGGATCGGCCAGCGCCTTCCACAAATTGGGATCGAGCCGCGTCTCGACCCGCACGTGCGGACCGATCGTGCGGGCGAGCAGATCGCCCATTCCGGATACGATTCCGTTCGGCTGGATGGGAGCCGGCGACAGACGCTGGCGGCGCGAGAAGGCGAGCAGCTGCGAGGTGAGATGGGCGCCGCGCTCCGCCGCCTGCAGCGCAATTCCGGCAAGCCTGCGCAATTTCTCGTCATCGGTGCGCCGCAGCAGCAGGTCGAGCGAGCCTACCACGGCAGTGAGCAGATTGTTGAAGTCGTGGGCAATCCCGCCGGTCAGCTGGCCGACCGCCTCCATCTTCTGCGCCTGGACCAGCCGCGTCTCGGCTCGCTCACGCTCGGCAATCTCGGCCGTCAGCCGATCGTTGGCGGCAGCGAGGTCGCGGGTCCGTCCCTCGACCTTGCCCTCCAGCGTGTCGGCAAGTTCGCGAAGTTCGGCTCGTGCCGCTTCGCGCTGGGCGAGGTGCTTGGCGGCGAGCCGCTGGCGAGTGCGCGCGCGCAACGCGGAGCGGGCGGCGCTGACCAACGACGCCGGGTGGAGCGGCCGTTCCAGGATGGTGACGTTGACCAGCTCCTCAATCGAGCGAGCGCCGTGCCGGGTCTCGCCGCGCCGGGCCAGCAGCACGAACGGAAAGTCCGACCAGGGCGGCTGCCGCTCGATCGCCTCGCGGAGCCGGGACGTGCCGATCCGCGCCAGCGCGTCGTCGGTGACGATCGCCCCTGCGGCCTCGCCGGCGGCGAGCGCCGCCAGCAGCCGCTCGCCGTCGGGGTCGAACAGGCAGTCGATCTGCGCGCTGGCGAGCAGCTCGCCGATCACCTCCGCATCGCGCCCCGCCGGTGCGATCACCAGGAACGCGTCGCCGGCTGAGGGGTCAGCTCCGGTCGCCAACGCGGTCCTCGAGCAAATCCACTTTTCCTTCGATAATGGGGGTGCCGGTGAGAACGCCGCGGAAGCCGGCAAGTTTCTCGCCGACCCTGATCCCGCCGGCGTCGATCCGGAGCTCGCGCAGCGTCGATTCGTGAGCGCCGGTGCGCTTCTTCAGCACCGATATGGCGCGGCGGATCTCGCCCCTCGCCTCGAAGAATCGCAGCAGCATCACCGCATCGGCAAGATAGGTGAGGTCGACCGGCGACTGCATCGGGCCGACCATGCCGGTCTGGGTGAGGACGAGGAAGGTGAGGATGCCCTGCTGGTTCAGGAAGGTGACGATCTCATGCATCTGGAGCAGCATGTGCTGCTCCTCGGGCATCGCATGCTGATAGCCGGACAGCGAATCGAGCACGACCATCGTCGCCCCCGCCTCGACCTGCTCGCGCAGGATGGAGGTCAGCTCCCCCGGCGAGAGCTCGGCGGGGTCGACCTGGCGGAAAGCGAACAGCCCCGCCCGAGCGTGCGGTTCCAGGTCGATGCCGAGTCCCCGCGCGCGGCGCGAGAACACCGCCTCGGTCTCGTCGAAGCTGACGAAGAACGCCTTCTCGCCGCGGCCGAGCCCGGCATTCACATATTGCAGCGCCAGCGTCGATTTGCCCGAACCCGAAGGGCCGATGATGAGGGTCGACGTCCCATAGTCGAGGCCGCCTCCGGTCAGCCTGTCGAGCTCCGGCACTCCGCTCTCCGCCGCTTTGTGAGGGTGGCCGCCGTCCGGATAGGAGCTCGCCACCAGCCGCGGAAAGACCTCCAGCCCTCCGGTGCGGATCACGAAGTCGTGGAAGCCGCCGCGGAACGACCGCCCCCGCATCTTGTAGACGCGCAGCCGCCGCCGCTCGGCACCGTAGCTGAGCGCAACCTGATCGAGCCGGATCACGCCGTGGGCGAGACTGTGGAGGCTGAGGTCGTTCTCGTTGTGGGTGAGGTCGTCGAGGAACAGCACGGTGCAGCCCTGCTTCGCGAAATAATGCTTGAGCGCCAGCACCTGCCGTCTGAACCGAAGCGGCCCCTGCGCCAGCAGCCTGATCTCCGAGAGGCTGTCGAACACGACCCGCGCCGGCGCCACCCGTTCGACCTCCTCCATCACCATCTTGACGGTTTCGCCGAGCTCGAGGTCCGACGCATAGACGATCGACTGCTCGCGCTCGGTGTCGAGGCTGAGCTCGGGTGGCACCAGCTCGAATATCTCGACCCCGGCCAAGTCCCAGCCATGGGTGCCGGCGACATGGAGCAATTCGTTCCGGCTCTCGGACAGGGTGATGTACAGGCAGCGTTCGTTCTTGCCGGCGCCTTCGATCAGGAATTGCAGCCCGAGCGTGGTCTTGCCGGCCCCCGGCTCGCCCTCGATCAGGTGGACGCGGTTGGACGCATAGCCGCCGTTCAAGATATAATCGAGCGCCGGCGACCCCGACGACACCGGGCTCCCCTCACCCAACAATTCGCTTTCAGCGGCCATCGATTTCTCCTTTCGGCGCTCCTCTGCCGATACTCGCAAACGCCGAAGGTCCGGCGGAGTGCCATGTCCATGCGCGGGCGGAAACGGCGGTGGCACGGCGCGGCGGCGCGCCCGCCCGGGGGCCCGACGCCCGAGTCCTGGGGCAGGTAGAGCAGCCGGCCCGCCTTTCTGGCTTGCCCGCTGCGGCGTCGGATCGCTAGCAATGGCGGCTCCGGGCCTCCCGCGGGGTCGAGCGGGGGCCGGCGACGGAGAGGCTTATGGCGGCAAGGGCGGAATCGGCGTGGGGCTGGGTGCCGTGGGCGCTGGCCGCGGCGCTCGGAGCCGTCGCGCTCGGCGTGGTGGCGCTCCACCGCGGCGAGACGATCAACGCGCTGTGGATCGTGGTGGCGGCAAGCTGCGTCTACCTTACCGGCTATCGCTTCTACGCCAGGTTCATCGCCCGCCGCGTGCTCGGCATCGATCCGGCGCGGCGGACGCCGGCGGTGCGCCGCAACGACGGCCTCGATTATGTCCCCACCAACCGCATCGTCCTGTTCGGCCACCATTTCGCGGCCATCGCCGGCGCCGGGCCGCTGGTCGGCCCGGTCCTGGCCGCGCAGATGGGCTATCTGCCGGGCACGCTGTGGCTGCTGGTCGGCGTCGTCTTCGCCGGCGCCGTGCAGGACTTCGTGATGCTGTTCGTCTCGACCCGCCGCGACGGCCGCTCGCTGGGCGAGATCATCCGCGCCGAGATGGGCAATGTCCCCGGGGCCATCGCCATGGTCGGCATCCTGATGATCATGATCATCCTGCTGGCGGTGCTCGCCTTGGTGGTGGTGAAGGCGCTCGCCGACAGCCCGTGGGGCACCTTCACCGTCTTCGCGACCATGCCGGTCGCGCTGCTCATGGGCCTCTACGGCCGCTACCTCCGCCCCGGCCGCATCCTCGAGGTTTCGCTGATTGGCTTCGTCGGGCTGATGCTCGCCATTATCCTCGGCGAAAGCGTTGCCACCAGCCCGGTCTGGGGACCCGCCTTCACCTTCTCCGGCGAAGCGCTCGCCTTGATGCTGATCGGCTACGGCTTCGTCGCCTCGGTGATCCCGGTCTGGCTGCTGCTCGCCCCGCGCGACTATCTGTCGACCTTCCTCAAGATCGGCACCATCGTCGGGCTCGCGATCGGCATCCTGATCGTCCAGCCCGAGCTCAGGATGCCGGCCGTCACCCGCTTCGTCGACGGCTCGGGCCCGGTCTTCGCCGGCAATTTGTTCCCGTTCCTGTTCATCACCATAGCGTGCGGCGCCGTCTCCGGCTTCCACTCCCTGGTCGCGTCGGGAACGACCCCCAAGATGATCGACAGCGAGGCCCATTTGCCGCTGATCGGCTACGGCGCCATGCTGATGGAGAGCTTCGTCGCGATCATGGCGCTGGTCGCGGCCAGCGTGCTCGATCCGGGCGTCTATTTCGCCCTGAACAGCCCCGCCGCCGCGATCGGAGCCACCACCGCGGAGGCGGCCCAGGCGGTCTCGGCCTGGGGCTTCGCGATCACCCCGGCGATGCTCGACCAGGTCGCGCGCGACGTCGGCGAGGCGACCATCCTGTCGCGCACCGGCGGCGCCCCGACCCTTGCCGTCGGCATGGCGGAGATATTGTCGAACGTGATCGGCGGCCCCGGCATGATGGCCTTCTGGTACCATTTCGCGATCCTGTTCGAGGCTCTGTTCATCCTCACCACCGTCGATGCCGGCACCCGCGTCGCCCGCTTCATGATCCAGGATCTGCTCGGCACCTTCGTCGCGCCGCTGAAGGACACGCGCAGCTGGACCGCCAACCTCGTCGCCACCGCCATCGCCGTCGGCGGCTGGGGCTGGTTCCTCTACCAGGGCGTTACCGATCCGCTCGGCGGCATCAACACGCTGTGGCCCCTGTTCGGCATCTCCAACCAGATGCTGGCCGCGATCGCGCTCACCTTGTGCACCGTCGTCCTGTTCCGCATGAAGCGCGAGCGCTACGCCTGGGTGACCTTGCTGCCCTTGAGCTGGCTGCTCATCTGCACCCTCACGGCGGGGTGGCAGAAGATGTTCCACCCCGACCCGAAGATCGGCTTCCTCGCCCACGCCTCCAGCTATTCGGCCGCTTTTGCCCGCGGCGAGATCCTCGCCCCCGCGAAAAGCCTCGCCCAGATGCGCCAGGTGATCGTCAACGATTATATCAATGCGGGCCTGTGCGCCCTGTTCGTCGCGGTGGTGCTGGCGATCGTCTTCTACGGCCTGAGGTCGATCGCGTCCGCCCGCCGCTCCGACACCCCGACCACGACGGAAATTGCCGATGCCATGGCGTGAAGCGCTCCGCCGCGCGGCCGAAACCGCCCGCCTGATGGTCGGCGTCCCGGATTACGGCGCCTATCTCGCCCACCGCCGCGCCCGCCACCCGGGCGAGCCGGCGATGACCCGTGCCGAGTTCCACCGCGACTGCGCCGCGCGCCGTTACGGCGGCATCAGCCGCTGCTGCTGACGCCGGACACGGAGCCGCCCTGTTCGGGAGACAGCCTCAGGCCGCCTCGTCGAATTCCTCGCCGCCGCCCTGCACCGGCCCCGAATCCTGACCCTTGGCGGCGACGTCCCGGTCGACCAGCTCGATGATCGCGATCGGCGCCGCGTCCGACGCGCGCAGTCCGGCCTTGACGATCCTGGTATAGCCGCCGGCCCGGTCGGCGTAGCGCGGCGCCAGCACGTCGAACAACTTCACCAGCTGGGCATCGTCGAGCAGCCGGGCGTGAGCGAGGCGGCGGTTGGAAAGGCCGCCTCTTTTGGCCAGCGTGATGAGCTTCTCGACATAGGGGCGAAGCTCCTTCGCCTTGGCGGTGGTGGTGGTGATCTGCTCGTGCTTGATGAGCGCGGCCGCCATGTTGCGGAACAGGGCCGCCCGATGGCTCGAGGTGCGCTGCAGCTTCCGCCCGCCGACGCGATGGCGCATGGTCGTCTTCCTTCCGTTCGTCCGAAGTCCGGATCAGGAAACTTCGGCCGCGCGGTCGATCGGAGGGACCGCGCAAACCTCGACGCGCCGCTCCAAGCCGATCCGGCCCGCCGAGTCAAGGTTCGACAGCGCCAGCAAGACGGGGACAGTTACTAGTAACTGTCCCCACGGCAAGACGGGGACAGTTACTAGTAACTGTCCCCACCTTCCCCGCCTCCCCCGCTTCTTGCCGGGCGGGGAGCTTGTGCTAAGCCGCCGCGATGTCCAAGAGCCTGCACGACGGCGCGGCCGACCCGCGCAACGCCTCGATCCTGATCAACGTCAACGGCGAGCTGAAGCCGCGCGCCGAGGCGGTCGTCTCGGTGTTCGATTCGGGCTTCATGCTCGGCGACGGAATGTGGGAGGGGCTGCGCGTCCACAAGGGGCGGATCGCCTTCCTCGCCCCTCATCTCGACCGGCTGTTCGAGGGCGCCAAGGCGATCGCGATGGATATCGGCCTGTCTCGCGAGGCGCTGGTGCGGCGGCTCTACGAGACGCTCGACGCCAACGGCATGGACGAGGGCGTCCACATCAGGCTGATGGTCACGCGCGGCATCCGCTCGACCCCCTATCAGGACCCGCGCGTCGTCATCTCGCCCGCCACCATCGTCATCATCGCCGAGCACAAGCAGCCGCCGCCCGGCCTCGCCGAGCGCGGCCTCCGCCTGTTCACCGTCCACGTCCGCCGCGGCTTTCCCGACGTCCAGGACCCGAAGCTCAACGCGCACTCCAAATTGAACGACATCGCCGCCTGCATCCAGGCCGCCCGGGCCGGGGCCGACGAGGCGCTGATGCTCGATCCGCACGGCTTCGTCGCGACCTGCAACTCGACCCACTTCTTCATCGTCCGCAACGGCGAGGTCTGGACCTCGACCGGCGATTACACGCTCGGCGGGATCACGCGCCGCAACGTCATCCTCATCTGCCGCGAGGCCGCCATCCCGGTGTTCGAGAAGAACTTCTCGCTGACCGACGTCTACGGCGCCGAGGAGGCCTTCGTCACCGGCACCTTCGCCGGAATCGTGCCGGTCCGCGAGATCGACGGGCGGGCCATGACCGACGGCCGCGGGCCGATGGTCGAGCGGCTGCAGCGGCTCTACCAGGCGCGCGTGGAGGCCGACGTGGCGCGGGCGAAGCGGCCGTGAGGGGACAGTCACTTTCACGCGCGGCCTCGCCCTTCCGGCTGCGGCGCCGCGCAAAGTGACTGTCCCCACCCACCGCGCGAAGGAAACGGGGACAGTTACTGGTAACTGTCCCCACCGCATCGCCATGTGGTCCGGGCCGCGCAACCTCTCGACCGCGATGATGCGCAGCTTCGGCAGCCGCGCCGACACGTTCGTCAGCGACGAGCCTTATTACGGCGCCTTCCTCAAACAGACGGGCGCGCCCCATCCGATGCGCGAGGCGGTGATCGCCGCGATGGACTGCGACTGGGCGAGCGTCGCCCGCGCGCTCGCCGGCCCGGTCCCGGAGGGCAAGCCGGTCTGGTACCAGAAGCATATGTGGCATCACATGGCGGGCCCGATCGGCTATGGCGATTTCGCCGGCTTCACCCATGCCTTCCTGATCCGCGCGCCGGAGCGGATGATCGCCTCCTATCTCAGGAAGCGCGAAGCGGCCCTGTTCGAGGATTTCGGCCTCGAGCGGCAGTCCGAATTCTTCGAGCGCGAGGCCGATCGGCTGGGCGGGCCGCCGCCGGTGATCGACGCCGCCGACCTGCTCGCCGGTCCGGAGCGCGTGCTGAAGGCGCTGTGCGCCCGCCTCGGCCTCCGCTGGGACGCCGCGATGCTCGGCTGGCCCCCCGGCCGCCGCCCCACCGATGGTCCGTGGGCGCCCCACTGGTACGGCGCCGTCGAGGCGAGCATCGGCTTCGGCCCGCCGGAGGGTCCGCTCCCTCGGCTTCCGGTCGAGGCGCAGCGCCTCGCCGACCGCTGCCGCCCTTATTACGACCGCCTCGCCGCCCACCGCCTGGGGACAGTTACTGGTAACTGTCCCCACCTTCTAAACGGGGACAGTTACCGGTAACTGTCCCCTTACCTCACAGCGCCCGGATCCGAGGCTCCGCCCGCTGCGGCTTCACGACCAGCTCGGTCAGCGCCCAGACCATCGCGTCGGCCCGGTCCGGCGAGCTCCCCGGCCCGCGATAGTCGCCGCCGTAGATCAGCCCGGCCAGCTCGTCCTCCAGCTCGGGAAAGCGCCCCGCGAGCCGGATCCGGCCGTTCTCGAAAGCGACCATCACCGGCTCCGCGCGCGCCGCCTTGCCCTCGGCGGCGTGGACCAGCGTCACCGGCAGCGCCCCTCCCGAGCCCGGCGAAGCGCCCGCCTCGGCGCCGCGCAGCACCGTCTCGACCATCTTGCCGCCATTGTTCGCCTCGGCGACGATGCGGTGCGCCGCCCAGGCTCCGGCCGCGGCCGCGACCTTGCGCGCCCACCCTTCCGGGCCCAGCCCGGTGACGCTCAGGTCGGCGAGCACATGGCCGATCCCGCCCGCGTCGAGCCCGCACACGACGATGCCGCAGGTCCCCTCCGCGCCGGCCGGCGGGTCGACCCCGACGACGACGCGCCGGAGCGTCCCCGCCGCCGGCATCTCGCCCCGGCTGCGCTCGATCAGCGCGCGCGTCCACAAGGCGCCTTCCAGATCGTCGAGCAGCACGCCTTCCAGCTCCTGGCGCCCGAACCGGGTGCCGCCATGGGTCGCGATCTCGGCTTCCAGGAAATCCTCCGCGACATGGGGATTGGCCCAGCTCGGCCCGCCGCTGACCGCGGTGGCGGGGTCGGCGAGCAGCCGCTTCAGCAGCGGCACCGGCCGCGGCGTCGTCGTGACGATCGCCCGCGGTCCTGAGCCTGTCGAAGGGTCGCCCAGCCTCAGCCCGAGCCGCAAATTGTTCCACGTCGGTTCGGCGCGTTTCCACTTGGCGAGCTCGTCGCACCAGGCGAGGTGATGCTCGAATCCGCGCAGGCTTTCGGGATTGGCCGCCGAATAAAGCCGCGCCTCGGCGCCGCTCGCGAACACCAGCCGCCGCCGCGAAGGCTGCCAGCGCATGTGCGCCCGCTCGTCCGCCCGCGCCACCGCGAGCAGGCCGCTTGGTCCCTCGACCATCACCGCGCGGGCTTCGTCGATCGTCGCCCCGACCAGCGCGATCCTGAGGGGACAGTTACTGGTAACTGTCCCCGCCTGGAGGACTGTCCCCGCCTTCCCCGCCTGGCGCGCAAAGGCGGACACATATTCCGCGCCCGCCCGGGTCTTGCCGAAGCCGCGGCCCGCCAGCATCACCCACTGCCGCCACGAAGCGCAGCCTGCCCCGGCGGAGGCCGGGGGCGTCTGTCCGGCGCGGGCCCAGCTCTCCCAATCCGCGTCGAAAACGAGCGCGTCCGCCTCGCTCACGCCCTTGAGCAGCAGCCGCGCCTGATCTTCCGGCAGCGCCGCCAGCGCCTCCACCACATCCCGCTTCACCCGACCCTCCTGAGGGGACAGTTACTCGTAACTGTCCCCACTTTGCCTGCTTCCCCGATGGGGACAGTTACCGGTAACTGTCCCCAATTACGGAGGCCGCTCGTCACTCCTCCTCCTCTGCCCGTCGCTTCGCCCTCAGCGCCTCGTGCCGCCTGACCGCCGCGACCTTGGCGAGGATGCGCTCGCGCACCGCCTCGGCCGGCGGCAGCGCGGCGATCGGCCCGGCCGCTCCGCGCTTCTTGTCCGCCCGCCACTTCAGGAACCGCATCGCCAGCTCCGGATCGAACGGCTGGGGCCAGTTACTGGTAACTGTCCCCGATTCCGACGCGAGGTGGGGACAGTTACCGGTAACTGTCCCCGATTCCGCCTCCTCCGCCGCCTCGCTCCAGTTCGTACCCAGACAGGCGACCCGATATTCGAGCACGATCTCCGCCTCCTCCATCGTCTCGTCGAAGCGGCGCGCGAAGGCGGGCCATTGCCGCCGTCTCAGCCACACCGTCCGCCGGGTCACGCCCGCCGCCCGCGCCGCCGCCGAGATGTTGCCGCACTCGCGCAGCACGTCGAAGAAGATGTCCTCGGCCTTCTTGCTCCAGCGCCGGCTCCCCTGCGCCTGGATCTTCAGCCGCCCGTCGGCGCCGCGCCTGATGCTCTCGAACGCACCTTCTTTCGTGCCCTCGAGCGGCCCCTCCGCACCCGCCAGCCGCCGCTGCGCTTCCGCTTCGGCGGCGACGCATTCGGCCTCATAATTGGGCTTGCGCCGCCGGTAGCGCCGGGCCGCGGCCGCGCCGATCCCCGCCTCCCGCGCCGCCGCCGCATGGTTCCCCGTCCGCCGCAGCCCCGCGAGATACGCCTGCCTTCGCTCGCGGGTGAAAAACCGCCGCTTCTTTCTCCGCTCCGCCACCATGGCTCCACCCCGCGCTTCAGTGGAACACAACCAGAACAAATCCTACATTGCAACCCCCTTTCACCAAATAGGATTCCCTTTCGGAAGGGGACAGTTACTGGTAACTGTCCCCGCTTATCCCCTGCTGGTGAGGGGACAGTTACTGGTAACTGTCCCCACT
>DASZDE010000009.1:0-1597 GCA_035942355.1 Allosphingosinicella sp.
CATCGTCGGCTGCGTCAACGTCACCATGGCGCAGCGTGCGGACTTCGATTCCTACGTCCAGCGCAACGGCTTCGACGCGCTGGTCACCTTCATGCGCCAGCGCGGCTAGGCATGCGCCGGCGCGGCCGGGCAGGCGCCGGCGCGGCTGGGGCTTGCCTCGGCGCGCGGTCCTGCTACGCGCTCGCCGATCCTGGAGGGCCGGCATGAGCAAATTGCATCTCGTTTTCGGCGGCCGGGTCAAGGACCCGCAGGGGCTCGACTTCGTCGACCTCGACGCGATCCACCTGGTCGGCCTGTTCCCCGATTATGCGAGCGCGCTCGACGCGTGGCGCGGCAACGCCCAGCGCACGGTCGACGATGCCGAGATGAAATATGTCGTCGTCCACCTCCACCGCCTGCTCGAGCCGGAGCTGGACGCCGAGAAGAGCTGAAGCTGGGTCGTGAAGGAGCGCGGCCGCTGGGGCGCGGCCCGCCGGCGGCTCAGGCCAGGTCCGGCTCGCCGAAGGTTCCGGCATAGCCGCCGCTCGCGCCGCCGGCATAAGCCGCGTGCGCCGAGCCGTCATAGCCGAGGAACAGGTCGGCGACCGCGATCACCGAGCCGTCGGCGAACACCGCGTCGGCGGTGGCGAAGATGTGGTTATCCTGGCCGTTGAAGCCGTCGCCGGTCTCCCAGCCGGTCAGGCTCAGCGCCGCCAGCCCGGCCTCGGCCAGGCCGAGCAATTCGCCGGCATCGACCACGGCGTCCGAGTCGGCGTCGCGCCACAGGCCGAACCGGCCGAAATCGGCATCGTCGGCGTCGAGCGAGCCGTCGCCGTCGCTGTCGAAGCCCCTCAGGCCCTGGAGGTCGGTGACGAACGGATCCTTCTTCCCCTGCACCGTGCCGAACGAAATCTCGTCGGCGCGGGTGATGGCGCCGTCGCCGTCGCGGTCGAGCACCAGGAAAGCATCGTCGGGGCCGGCCCAGCCGGTCTCGTCCTTGATGCCGTCGCCGTCCCAGTCGAAATAGATGCCCGATTTGTGCGGCGCGATCAGCTCGAAGCCGTCGCCGTCGAGGTCGAACAGCAAGGGCGGGATCTCGGTGTCGCCCTCGCCGCCGCCGACGCCGGGCCCGGTGCCCGCGCCGCCGCCGCCGCCGGTGCCGCCGGTGCCGCTGCCGGTGCCGGTGGGAGGCAGCGCATCGATGTCGGCCAGGGAATGCCAGCCGATCCCGTAGGATTCCAGCTCGTGCAGGTCGTAGAATTTGCCGTCCACGAACAGGAGATCGTGCGGCCCGTAGGTGGCGTCGAAACCGCTGAGCACGATCCGCCCGCCGCCGCTGCCGGCGATTGCGAGCGTGATGGTCTCGCCGCCATCGATGACGGAGACATCGGCGGCGGTCACGCCCTCGCCGAGCGACACGACGTCGGCATAGACCTCGCCGTAATTCTTGTCCGCGAACGTGTCGGAGCCGTCGCCGCGCTGCCAGAAATAGATGTCCTCGCCGGCGCCGCCGAACAGATAGTCGTCGCCGGCGCCGCCGCTCAGGCGGTTGGCGCTGCGCTCGACATGATAGCCGCTGCCGGTGACCGACGCATAGACGCGGTCGTCGCCGTCGCCG
>DASZDE010000010.1:0-1748 GCA_035942355.1 Allosphingosinicella sp.
AAGCATCTGGGTGACGGTGAGGACGAGGTCGGTGGCGGTGCTGCCCTCCTTGAGGGCGCCGCCGAGGCGGAAGCCGACCACTTCGGGGACGATCATCGAGACCGGCTGGCCGAGCATCGCCGCCTCGGCCTCGATCCCGCCGACGCCCCAGCCCAATACGCCGAGGCCGTTGACCATGGTGGTGTGGGAATCGGTGCCGACCAATGTGTCGGGATAGGCGACTTCCGCGCCGGACGGATCGGCGGAGGACCACACGGTTCGAGCGATATGCTCCAAATTGACCTGGTGGCAGATGCCGGTCCCGGGTGGGACGACCTGGAAGTTGGCGAAGGCGTGGCTGCCCCATTTCAAAAACTGGTAGCGCTCCATGTTGCGGCTATATTCGAGCGCGACATTGGCCTCGAACGCGCGCGGCGTGCCGAACTCGTCGACCATCACGCTGTGGTCGATGACGAGGTGGACCGGCACTTGCGGGTTGATCCTGGCGGGGTCGCCGCCGAGCGCCTTCATCGCGTCGCGCATCGCGGCGAGGTCGACGACGGCGGGGACGCCGGTGAAGTCCTGCATCAGCACGCGGGCCGGCCGGTACTGGATCTCGCGGGTCGAGCTGCGGGTCTGCTGCCAGTCGACCAGCGCCTGGATGTCCTCGCGAGTGACGGTCTTCCCGTCCTCGAACCGCAGCAAATTCTCGAGCAGCACCTTGAGCGAGAAAGGCAGGCGGGAGATATCGCCGAGCGCGGCGGCCGCCTTGGCGAGGGAGTAATAAGCGTAGGTGTTCGATCCCACCTGGAGCTGGGATCGGGTCTGGAGCGTGTCGTGGCCGACGGCGGTCATCTGGAGCCTTTCGATTTCGTGGATCGCGAAAAGCGGGCGGCGGAATTTCGTGATCTGCGGAATTGCCCGCGCTCTAGCAACGTGGCGGCGGCGGGGGAAGGGTAGCCGGGCCGCTGCGGCGATGATATATAGCAATGGTATCTACCAAGGAGCCGCCGGATGGGCGTCGTTGCCAAAATCTTCTGGAGCGGAAGGAGCCAGGCGGTGCGGCTGCCCAAGCAATTCCGGTTCGAAGGCAAGGAGGTGCGGATCAGCCGCGAGGGCGAGCGTGTCATCCTCGAACCGGTCGAGCCGGAGCGCGACTGGATCGACGAGATTGCAGGTACCCTCGATGAGGATTTCGCCCGCGCCGCGCTCGACCGGCCGGGTCCCGACAGCTACGAGCGGGCCGATATCAGCTTCGACTGATGCGCTACCTCATCGATACGAACGTCCTGATCGCGACGATTGTCCAGGACGACCGTCAGGTCGGGCGCCGGCTGCGGATCCACCGCCAGGAGGCCGGTCTTTCCGCCATCGTCCTCCACGAGCTATATTTCGGCGCCTATGACAGCGAGCGACGGAAACGAAGCCTGGAGGTCGTGCACAGCATAGGTCTGCCGCTCATCGCCTTTGAGGCCGAGGATGCGCGGGCGGCGGCGCGGATACGGGCCGACCAGCGGCGGAAGGGGACGCCGATCGGGCCGTACGACCTGCTCATCGCGGGTCAGGCGCTGGCGCGGGGGCTGATCCTGGTGACGGCGAATGTGCGGGAATTCGCGCGAGTCGAGGGGCTGGCGGTGGAGGATTGGCGCTAGCGGGCGCGGGTGAAGGTCTTGCCGTCCTCGAGCGGAGGAGGTTCTCGAGCAGCACCTTGAGCGAAGAGGGCAGGCGCGAGACATCGGCGAGTGCGGCGGCGACCTAGGAGAGGAGTA
>DASZDE010000011.1:0-24527 GCA_035942355.1 Allosphingosinicella sp.
CCGCCCTGCACCTTGTCGGCCCTGAGCTTCATCCCGACCACGTCCGAGCCCGCCCCGGCCTCGGACATGGCGAGGGAGCCGACATGCTCGCCCGAGATCAGTTTGGGCAGGTATTTCGCCTTCTGGTCCTCATTCGCCCAGCGCCTGATCTGGTTCACGCACAGGTTCGAATGGGCGCCGTAGCTCAATCCCACCGAGGCCGACGCCCGCGCCACCTCCTCCTGCGCGACGACATGTTCGAGATAGCCGAGCCCGAGCCCGCCATCCTCTTCGGCGACGGTGATGCCGTGCAGGCCGAGTTCGCCCATTTCCGGCCACAGCTCCTTCGGGAACCAGTCCTCGGCGTCGATCCGGGCGGCGAGCGGCGCGATCCGTTCGGCGGCGAAGCGGGAAGTGGTGTCGCGGATCGCGTCGGCCATCTCGCCGAGGGCGAAGTCGAGGCCCGTGTCGGACATCTTGCGTCTCTCCTGTTCGCGGCGCCCTAGCAGAGGCTGCGCGATTTGAACAAGGCGGGGCGCGGCACTATGTGAACCGGACGCGGGACTGAGACCCCCCAACCGTTCGGGCTGAGCTTGTCGAAGCCCTCTCCTTGCCTTTGCACGCAAGAGAAGTAACGGACTTCGACAAGCTCAGCCCGAACGGTTTGGAGTTCCCAATGCAAGCTCACGACCCGATCGTCATCCTGTCCTACGCCCGCACGCCGATGGGCAGCTTCCAGGGCAGCCTCGCCGGCGCCAGCGCGACCGAGCTCGGCGCCGCCGCCGTCGGCGCCGCGGTCGAGCGGGCGGGGGTCTCCGGCGAAGCGGTCGACAAGATCTTCATGGGCTGCGTCCTCCCCGCCGGCCTCGGCCAGGCCCCCGCCCGCCAGGCCGCGCTCGGCGCCGGCCTGCCCCGCTCGGTCGAGGCGACCACGGTCAACAAGGTGTGCGGCTCGGGCATGCAGGCGGCGATGTTCGCCCACGACATGCTCGCGGCCGGTTCGGCCGACCTGATCGTCGCGGGCGGCATGGAGTCGATGTCGAACTCGCCTTATCTGATGAAGAAGCACCGCTCCGGCGCCCGCATCGGCCACGACACCGTCTACGACCATATGATGCTCGACGGCCTCGAGGACGCCTATGATGCCGGCCGCGCGATGGGCACCTTCGCCGAGGACGCCGCCCGCGAATATCAGTTCACCAGGCAGGCGCAGGACGATTATGCGATCGAATCGCTGCGCCGCGCCACCGCGGCAATCAAATCGGGCGCTTTCGACCGCGAGACCACGCCGGTGACCGTCCGCACCCGCAAGGGCGAGGAGGTCGTCGCCGTCGACGAGCAGCCCGGCAAGTCCAACCCCGACAAGATCCCGGGCCTGAAGCCGGCCTTCGCCAAGGACGGCACGATCACCGCCGCCAACGCCTCGTCCATCTCCGACGGCGCCGCCGCCCTCGTCATCACCCGCCAGAGCGTCGCCGACCGCCTGGGCGTCAAGCCGGTCGCCCGGATCGTCGCCCACGCCGCCCATGCCCAGGCGCCGAACCTGTTCACCAGCGCCCCCGTCCCCGCCGTCCGCAAGGCGCTCGAGAAAGCCGGCTGGAGCGTCGGCGACGTCGACCTTTACGAGGTCAACGAGGCCTTCGCCTGCGTCGCGATGATCGCGATGCGCGACCTCGGCATCCCGCGCGAGGCGCTCAACGTCCACGGCGGCGCCACTGCGCTCGGCCACCCGATCGGCGCAAGCGGCGCGAGGCTGCTGGCGACCTTGCTCTCCGCGCTGGAAACCCACGGCCAGAAGCGCGGCCTCGCCACCCTCTGCATCGGCGGCGGCGAAGCCACCGCGATGGCGGTGGAGCTGATGGACTAGCGGGAACGTCGCGCTCGAACTGCCTTATCAAGATCGTGCCACACGATCGCTCCGGCATAAGGGTTCTTGCGCCAGAGTTGACCCTCGCGCTCAGGCCCGCAGAAGATGCAGCGGCTGTGAACGTTGTCGATATTGCACCAGTTATGCTGCGCATCGAGGCTCTCGCAGTCAGCGCCGAAATTGGCCAGACCGAGATCGATCAGGAACCACGGCAGCCTGCCCCTGACCCACGTGCGCACTGCATGCGGGTGGTCGCCGAACTCCTCGCGAGCCTTTGAAAGAATCCACATGACTTTTACCGTCTACCAATTAATCCCCGACGACGCGCCGCTGCTCGAAGCCATGCTGACGATGTTCGGCGAGGCCTTCGGCGAGCCCCACACCTATAACGACGCCCGCCCAAGCCGCTCCTATCTGATCCGCCTGCTCGCCGGCGACACCTTCATCGCCGTGGCCGCGCTCGACGACGAGACCGTCGTCGGCGGCCTCGCCGCCTATGTGCTGCCCAAGTTCGAGCAGGAACGCAGCGAAATCTACGTCTACGACCTCGCCGTCGCGGCCGGTTACCGCCGCCGCGGCATCGCCACCCGCATGATCCGGGAGCTGCAGCGCATCGCCGCGCGGCGCGGCGTCTGGGTGATCTTCATCCAGGCCGATCGCGGCGACGAGCCCGCCATCGCCCTCTACTCGCGCTTGGGGCGGTGCGAGGATGTCCTGCACTTCGACATTCCCGTGGTCCCGGACATCGATCCTTAGCCACCGGCCCGGCACCGGCCCGACCGCTCGAGGCTGAAGCCGGAGCCGGCGCGGCGCAGCCCTTGAAGCCGCGCCAGCAGCCCCCATGTGCCGCTTCGGAAGGATCCTGATCGGCGCATCTCATGTCAAAGGAGAGCCGCATGATCGACATCAGCCACATATTCGTGTTGAGCCAGGAGGGCTTCGTCCGGCGCCAGGTCCAGGCGATGCTCTCCGGCCTGCGCCGGCGGCGGAATTCGGGCGACGGGGCGGCGGGATGACCGCCGCCGCGCTCGCGCCGGTGATGCTGCCGGCGCTCGGCGCCCTCGATTATCTTGGCATTGCCGTCTTCGCTGCCTCGGGCGCACTGCTCGCGGCCCAGAAGCGCCAGACCCTGGTCACCTTCTTCTTCCTCGCCGTCGCCACCGGCGTCGGCGGCGGCACCGTCCGCGACCTGCTGATCGGCGCCCCGATCTTCTGGATGCACCAGAACTGGACGCTGCTCATCTGCCTCGGCGCGGCGCTCGCCATCTGGCTGACGCCCTTGCGCCTGTGGGGCGGCCGCGGCCTGGTCTGGCTCGACGCGGTCGGGCTGGCTGCTTATGCGACCTTCGGCGCCGCCAAGGGCCTCGCCTGGGGCGCCGCGCCGCTCCCGGCCTTCGCGATGGGCGTGCTCACCGCCTGCGCCGGCGGCATCGTCCGCGACCTGCTCGCCGGACAGCCCTCGATCCTGCTGCGCCCCGAGCTCTACGTCACCGCCGCCGCCCTCTCGGCCGGCCTGATGGTCGCCCTCACCCTCGCCGGAGCGTCGGGCCTCGCCGCCGCCGCGCTGGCCGCGCTCGCCGGTTTCGCGTTGCGCGCCGCCGCCATCCTCAAAGGCTGGTCGCTCCCCGCCTACCGGCGATGAGGAGACACGGCCGCCAGGCTCCGCCCGTCACCACGGACTCGGCCAAGCCTTCGCGATCGTCCGCCGATCCGCTAGGGTCCCGCCCGTGCCCGCACTTCCGCTTCTCGCTTTTGCCGCCGCTCAGGCCCTGCCTGCCGCGCCGCCGGCCGCCGGCGCCCTGCCGCCCAGAGCGGTGGACTGCATCCTGAAACGCGGGCGGAGGCGGGTCGTCGACCTGCTCGTCACCGAGCCCGCCGCCCCGGCCGAGGCCGCTGCGCTGCAGGCGCTTGCCACGGTGATTCAGCGGTGCGGAGCCTCATCGCCGGCCGGCGACGGGGAAGCGGGAGCCGCCCTCCGCGCGGCGCTCTCGCGAACCTTGGTCACGAGAATGGTCCAGCGGGTCGAGATGGGCCCGAATTCGAACCCTGACTTCTCGCCCGACCATTTCCGCGTCGAACGCGGCTATGACCATGCCGGCGTGATGCAGCGCCCCTATCGCCTCGCCGACTGCATGGCCTCCGTGAACCTCGTGGGGGTGGCGAACGTGTCCGGCACCCAACCCGGAAGCCCTGCCGAACGCGAGGCCCTGCGGGCGCTGGCGCCCACCCTCTCCTCCTGCGTGGACCGCAACCAGCAGCTCGCCCTGTCGCCTCGCCTGCTCCGAATCGCGATCGATATCGTCTACGCGCGGCGGACCTTAACCTTGCTGCGATCCGTCAAGCCCGGACGCTAGCAAAGCGCGAGAGAACACGTGCTTTTCCGCGAAAAAGTGCGTGTCCCCATTGCGGGGGCCAAGTGTGTCACCGGGGGGAACAGGAGCGGTGCAATCCAGGCCGAAAAGGTTCCGGGGTTCGCCCGCTCAGGGCGAGGCGACGGCGCTTTCGGGGGTGCGGCCGGGGCCGAACGGTGCGTCGGCATGGGCCCGGGCCAGCTCCAGCGCCGCTTGCGGCGACTCCGGCGCCTCGTCGGTCACGAACACGAAGCCGCCGCGTTCGGTAATCTCGAACAGCTTCTGCGCGAACCTCATCGGCAGCCGGATGCAGCCGTGCGAGGCGGGGTAGCCGGGCACATGGCCGCCGTGCAGCGCGACGCCGTACCAGTTGAGCCGCTGCATATAGGGCATGGGCGCGTCGTCGTAGCGGTTCGACCGGTGGACCTTCTTCTTCTCGAGGATCTGGAAGCGGCCGACCGGCGACTCATAGCCTTCGCGGCCGCTCGAGACGGTGGAGGCGCCGATCAGCGTCCCGTCGCGGTAGACGTAGGCCAGCTGCGAGCCGAGGCTGATCACGATCTCGACCGGGCCCTCGGCGGCGAGCTCCGGCTGCCACACATAGTCGCCGGGATCGAGCGCCTCGAGCCGGTCTTCGATCGGCCGCGGCTCCTGCGCGGCCAGACCAGGCGGCGCAGCGGCAAGCATCAAGGCGGCAGCCCCACCCAGGATCATTGTACGCACTTTACGCATTACTTCACTCTTACCCATCGAACATTGCGGCCGGCGACCGAGACCGGCCGGCTGCTTACCTGCGCCCACAACTCCTGGGAGACGTTACGGTGCCATATCCGCCGGATTTCCTTGCGGCCGCGGGAGGAGCTACTGCGCCGCTTCGCTCGCCTCGACGATCCGCACCCGCTCGAGCGCCGCCACGAAGGCGTGGCGCCAGGCGACCACGTCCTCGTCGCGGACGCTCGCCATCATCGCCCGCCAGCGGCGGATGCGCTCGTCCTTCGGCATCTGCAGCGCCCGGCGGATGGCGTCGCTGATCTCGTCCTTGCTGTACGGGTTGACCAGCAAGGCGTCCTTGAGCTGCAGCGCGGCGCCGGCGAAGCGCGACAGGATCAGCACGCCCGGATTGTCCGGGTCCTGGGCGGCGACATATTCCTTGGCGACCAGGTTCATGCCGTCCCGCAGCGGCGTGACCAGCGCGATCTCGGCGGCGCGGTAGAAGCCGGCCAGCTCCTCGCGCGGATAGCCCTGGTTGACGTAGCGGATCGGCACCCAGTCGACCGCGGCGAAATCGCCGTTGATGCGGCCGGAAAGCTCGTCGAGCCGCTCGCGGATCACTTCATAGGTGTGGACCTCGCCGCGCGACGGCGGCGCCACCTGGAGCAGGAACAGCTTGCCGAGGCAGTCGTCATGCTCCTCGAGGAAGCGGCGGTAGCCGAAGAAGCGCTCCTCCAGCCCCTTCGAATAATCGAGCCGGTCGACGCCGATGATGACGTGCTTGCCCTCGGCGCTCTTCCTGAGGCGGCCGTAGGCGTCCTGAGCGACGTCGCTCGCCACCGCGTCCTGGAACTCGGCAAAGTCGATGCCGATCGGGAAGGCGGCGGCGCAGACCGAGCGGCCCTCGACATGGACGATCCCGTCCGACTCGACCCGGCCGCCGAGCTCGCGCTCGACATAGTGGCGGAACGAATCGAGCCACTCCTCGGTCTGGAAGCCGATCAGGTCGTAGGCGAGCATCGAGCGCACCAGCTTCTCGTGGAACGGCAGCGACACCAGCAGCCGCGACGGCGGCCACGGTATGTGGAGGAAGAAGCCGATCCGGTTCTTGACGCCGCGCTGGCGGAGCTGGGCGCCGAGCGGGATCAGGTGATAATCGTGGATCCAGACGAGGTCGTCCGGCTCGATCAGCGGCGTCACCGTGTCGGCGAAGCGCTCGTTGACGCGTTCGTAGCCGCTGCCGAAGCTGCGGTCATATTCGGCCAAGTCGATGCGGTAGTGGAACAGCGGCCACAAGGTACGGTTCGCGTAGCCGTTATAATATTCGTCGATATCCTGCTCTTCGAGGTCGATCGCGGCGGTGGTGACGCCGTCGTGGCGCTGCAGGTCGATATGGCCCGTAAACTCGTCGGTCATGCCGCCCGACCAGCCGAACCAGATGCCGCGATATTCCCTGAGCGCCGCGCCGAGCGCCACCCACAGCCCGCCCTGCGCGCCGGCCGGGCCCTGGCCGGCGGTGACCCGGTTGGAGATAACGATCAGGCGGCTCATTTCACCGTCGCCCCAGCGCAGGCTGGGTCCCCAGGGGAACTTCTCGCTGGGATGCCGGCCTTCGCTGGCATGACCGGAAGTTGCTCATCGGACGGCGCTCCACGGGTCGGACAGGAGGACGGCACAATTGATCAGCCCTACCAGCGAATAGGTCTGCGGATAGTTTCCCCACAGCTCGCCGGTCCTGAAATCGGTATCCTCCGAGAGCAGGCCGGCGGGGGTGAGCCGGCCGAGCATCGCTTCATAGAGCTGGCGCGCTTCCGGCTCCCGGCCGACGATGTGGAGCGCCTCGATCAGCCAGAAGGTGCAGAAGTTGAACGCGGTCTGGGGCAGGCCGAAATCGTCCTCGCTGGCATAGCGCAGCATATGCCCGCCCTTGCGCAGCTCGCGCTCGACGGCGTTGAAGGTCGCGACGAAGCGCGGATCGTCGGGCTCGAGGAAGCGCATGTCGATCAGCTGGAGCAGGCTGGCGTCGAGCTCGGCGCCGCCGAAGGTGGCGGCGAAGCGCCGCTCGGGCTCGTGCCAGGCGTCCTGCTCGATGCGGGCGCGGACCGCCTCCGCCCGCTCGCGCCACAGTGCGGCTTTGTCCTCGAGCCCGAGCGCGGCCGCGGCATTGGCGAGCCGGTCGCAGCCCGCCCAGCTCATCACCGAGCTGTAGGTGTGGACCGAGCTGCGCGTGCGGAACTCCCACAGGCCGGCGTCGGGCTGGTCGTGCATCGCCCACGCGCGTTCGCCGACCTTCTCCAGGCTGGCGAAATCGGCCTCGGTCGCCCGGCGGAACAGCCGCTCGTCGAAAAAGGCCTGGGCGTTGGACAGGATGATCTGGCCGTAGGCGTCGTGCTGGACCTGAGTGTGGGCGGCGTTGCCGATCCGCACCGGCCCCATGCCGCGATAGCCGGCCAGCGCTTCGGCCTCGCGCTCGTCGAGCCGCGCCTCGCCGGAAACGCCGTAAAGGGGCTGGATATGGCCGCCTTTGGCTTCGTCGACGATGTTGCGCAAATAGCCGAGATAGAGTTCGAGCACGTCGAGCGCGCCGAGCCGGTTGAGCGCCTGGACCGTGTAATAAGCGTCGCGGATCCAGCAATAGCGATAATCCCAGTTGCGGCCGCTGTCGGGCGCCTCCGGGATCGAGGTGGTGAGCGCGGCGACGATCGCGCCGGTCTCCTCATGCTGGCAGAGCTTCAGCGTGATGGCGGCGCGGATCACCTGCCGCTGCCATTCGAGCGGGATAGCGAGGCCGCGCACCCAATGGCGCCAGTCGTCGGCGGTCTGGTGCAGCATCGTCGCCAGCGTGTGGCCGACATTGCCGCTGAACGGCTCGTCGGGACCGAGAAAGAAATGGAGCGGCTTTTCGAGCCGGAAGCTGCGGCCTTCGGCGACATGGCCGACCGGCGCGTCGGTGGTGAGCCGCAGCGGCTGCGGCTTCAGCAGGTAACGGATATGGTTGGTGCCGCTGGTCCGCTCGGCGTCCTTGCCGCCCCAGTTGGTGGCCGGGTTGAGCATCACCTTGAGCCGCGGCGCGCCGGCCACCGGGCGGACGATGCGGATGAAGGCGATCGGCCGGTACATCCGCCCCGACCGCTCGAAGCGGGGGCAGAAATCGAAGATTTCGGCGGCCGCGCCGTCGGCGTCGGTGAGCCGGGTGACCAGGATCGGGGTGTTGCGCAGGTAGCGCTGCTCGGCGCCGACCTGGTTCTCGAGCGCCAGCCGCCACTCGCCCCGCGGCGGCTCGCCGCTATCGCGCGGCTCCAGCAGCGAGCAGAACAACGGATCGCCGTCGACCCGCGGCTGGCATCCCCAGACGAAGCCCGCCGCGGCATCAACCAGCGCGCTGACCTGGCAATTGCCGATCGGCCACAGCGACAGGTCAGCCATCGGCCGCACCAGCCGCCCGGTCGAGCCAGGCCACGGCCTCGGCCACCCCGGCGAGCCGCCAGCGCGCGGCGGTCGGCCGCGCCGACCCCACCAGAATGCCGCCGCCGCCCATCGCCGCGGCCGCCGCAAAGGCCGTCTCGTCGGTCAGGTCGTCACCCATGAACACAGGACGCGCGCCCGCGAACGGCGGTTCCGCCATGAACGCGCGAACGGCGTCGCCCTTGTCGGCACCGTGCGGCCTCAGCTCGACCACCATCTTGCCGTGCTGGACCGCCATCCCGAGCCGGTTCGCCAGGTCCGACAGGAAAGCCTCGGCCTCGCCGGCAAGCTGCGGCGCCTTGCGATAATGGACGGCGATGCTGAACGGCTTGTCTTCCAGCAGCAGCCCGTCCCTGGCCGCGACGAAGCCGGCGGTGAGCGGGCGTGCGTCGGAGAGCCGCGTCGGCGCCGCCAGCTGGATGGCGGTGCCGTCGCGGAGGCGCAGCTCGAGACCGTGCGAGCCGGAGACGGCGATCCCCGCGCAGTCGAGATGCGCCTCAAGATCGGCGATAGCGCGCCCGGTGACGATCGCGAGCCTCCCCGCCAGGCGCCGGTCGAGCCGCCGCAGCAAGGGCCGGACATCCGGCGCTACGCTGATCGCCGCGGGGGACTCGGCCAGCTCCACCAAGGTCCCGTCGAAGTCGAGGAAGAGCGCGGCGCCGTCGAGGAGAGCGGGCGGCGGCGGCGGGGTCGGTTCGGCCATCGGGCTCCCGTTGGCCGCTCTGCTTGCAAATCTCAAGCGCCGCCGCGCCAATAGTCTCAACGATCCGAAATCGATCAAAATAAAAATCGCTGGACCATATCGTCGCCGTATCTTTTCCTTTATGCTTGCCGCTCGCACTTTGGGGGAGGTGGGGGAATGAACACACCATCCGAGTCGGTTTCACGGCGTAAGTTGCTCGTCGGGTTGACCGGTGCGGCGGTGGCGGCCGGGGCCGTGGCCGCCCCGGGCGTGCCGCTGAGCCTGCTGGCATCCCAGAAGGGAGCCGGCGAGGCCAGCTGGTGGGAGCGGGAATACTGGACGCTCGAGGGCGCCGGCGCCGAGGAGTGGAAGGCCCAAATCGGCCACGCCTTCCGCATAGCCGGCAACAAGGGCGCGCAATGGCTGCGGCTGGTCGAGGTGGAGGCGCTGGCCTCGCCGGGCCGACGCCCGCGCAACGTGGCGCGGCGGAGCGCCTTCTCGGTGGTGTTCGAGGCGACCCAGCCGGTCATGATCGGCAGCGACCGGATTTTTGCGGTCGGCAACCGCAGCTACAGCGGAATGCGGATCTTCCTTACCCGCACGGGAATCAGGCGGCTGCAGGGGATCTTCAACTAAAGCGATGCCGCCGCCGCTTCGTGCCGCACGCCGCACCGGTATCGCCTACCGGGCGATGGCCAACGAGGATCTGCCTTTCCTGGCCGAGCTCTACGCGTCGACCCGCCGCGAGGAAGTCGCCGCGACCGGGTGGCCGGCCGAAGCCCAGGCGCAGTTCCTGGCTCAGCAGTTCGACGCCCAGCACCGCCATTACCAGGCCCATTACCCGGACGCCGAATGGCTGGTGGTCGAGCGCGGGGGCGAGCCGATCGGCCGGCTCTACACCGAAGAATGGCCGTCCCAGTTCCGCATCATCGACATCGCGCTGACTCCGGCCAATCGCGGCCAGGGCATCGGTGCCGCCATCCTGCGCGACGTGCTGGAAATGGCGCGCGGCGCCGGCAAGCGGGTGTCGATCCACGTCGAAAAGTTCAACCCGGCGATGCGGCTCTACCTGCGGCTCGGCTTCACGCCGGTCGAGGACAAAGGCGTTTACGACCTGCTCGAATGGCGGTCCCAGGACGAAGCTAGTTGAAGATCGCCTGATATTGAGTGCCGGCGGAGTCGCGGGCGATCGGGACGATGAAGATTTCGTGCGATTCGCCGCCGCCGCTCAGCTCGTAGATGGCCTGCGGCAGCACCGGATCGGCCGGGCCGCGGAACAGCAGGCTGAAAGCGCCGCCCGGCCGCGGCGAATGGCCGAGCGGCTCGACCCCTTCGAGCACCAGCCTCAATCCGGCGACGGTGGCCACCTCGAACGCTTCACCGACAGACCCAGAGAAATCCTGGATGCCGAGCTCACCGCCTTCGGCGGCGCTGAGCCCGCTCATTCGACCGACTCGCCGGGATCCATGCCCCACACATGCTCGGTTCGGATGTAGCCGCGGCGGCCCTGGACGTCGAACCGGCACCAGCCGGACGCGCATTCGGAAATCCGGCCGACCACCCCCGGCTGGGCGCGGAACCGCACCTTCGCACTCGCCGCCGGCGCCTCGTGCATCGGCCGCGGCTCATCCCCGATGACCAGGGCGGTGCGCGTGTCGCTGAGCAGATTGACCAGCATCCAGCCGGTGGTGCCGCCGGGGTCCTCAACCTTGCGCCAGTTCGGGTAGACTTCGATCACCTTGATCGGCAGGTCGGCGCGCCGGTAGAGCCAGGTCGCGGGATAGTTCCTGCCGGGCCCCGTCCGCATGAGCGCCTCGCTCGCGGCGATCGAGGCCCAATAGGGGGTTTGCCGCTCCTTTTGCGCACCCGCGGGCCCGCTCAGAACCGCTCCCGCCAGCATCAGCGCCGCTACCCAGGACTGCCGCATCTCTCACGCTCTCCCGTCGCCCGCCCACGCTCACTCTAAGCATCCCGCCGCCGCCGCTTCAACCGGCATCTCGCTTGACGCTTCACATCGGGACGGCATAGCCACCTCCGATGCCGCGCATTGCCCGCCCGTCGCCGCCAAAGCTGATCGTGACGCGGCGGCTGCCGGCAGCGGTGGAAGCGCGGATGGCGGAGCTGTTCGAAGCTGAATTCAACCGGGACGACCATCCGTTCACCGCCGCCGAGCTGGTCGCCGCCGCCGGCCGGACCGACGTCTTCGTGCCGACAGTGACCGACGTCATCGACGCCCAAGTCATCGCAGGCGCCGGCGACCGGCTCCGGCTGATCGCCAATTTCGGCGCCGGCACCGACCATCTCGACCTGGCGGCCGCCGCCGCGCGCGGGATCATCGTAACCAACACGCCGGGCGTGCTGACCGAGGACACGGCCGACTTGGTGATGGCGCTGATCCTCGCGGTGCCGCGGCGGCTGGCGGAGGGGGAGAAGCTGCTGCGCTCAGGGGAGTGGCGCGGCTGGTCGCCCACTGGTCTCGTCGGCCACAGCGTCACCGGCAAGGCGCTCGGCATCCTCGGCATGGGCCGGATCGGGCGCGCCGTCGCCAAGCGGGCGCGGGCGTGCGGCTTCTCGATCCACTATCACAACCGTGAGCGGCTGCCGGCACGGGCGGAGCGGGCGGTGGGAGCGCGTTACTGGCCCCGGCTCGACGACATGCTCCAGGCGATCGACGTGCTCACCATCAATGCGCCGCACACGGCCGAGACCCACCACATCATTGACACGCGGCGGCTTTCGCTGATGAAGCGCGACGCCTATCTGATCAATGCCGCGCGCGGGGCGATCGTCGATCAGGACGCGCTGGTCGAGGCGCTGGAGACGGGGATCATCTCGGGCGCCGGCCTCGACGTCTTCCCGCACGAGCCCGAGGTCCACCCGCGGCTGCTGCCGCTGCCGAACGTCGTGCTGCTGCCGCACATGGGCTCGGCAACGTTCGAAGGGCGAGCGGCGATGGGCGCCAAGGTGATCGCCAATATCCGCGCCTGGGCGGATGGCCACCGGCCTCCGGACCAGGTGCTGGAGGGGTGGGCCCAAAGCCCGTCGCCTTCAGGGGAAGGTCTGGAGCGGGGAGCCTAGTCGCCGGTCTGGATGCGTTCGACCAGCTGCTTAACCGTGGGCACGAAGCCGTTGGAGTAGAAGGGATCCTGCTTGAAGCGGAAGGCGGCGTGGCCGGCGAACATCAGATTGTTGTCGACCGGCCCGCCATGGGCGATGTCCTGCAGCGTCTTCTGGATGCAGAAGCTGCGCGGATCGGCGAGCCGGCCGGTCGAGTTCTTCTCATTGTCGGCCCATGACGAGAAGGCGCACTGGCTGAGGCACCCCATGCAGTCCGACTGGTCCTTGCGGATCATCGCCTTTTCTTCGGGCGTCACGAACACCAGTGTCTCGTCAGGAGTCTTGAGCGCCTCGGTATAGCCCTGCGCATACCATTCGCGGGCGTGGAGGAGGTCGCCGCGCGTGACCCAGTAATTCTTCCTGGCGCCGACGCCGACGTCGAGCTGGAAGCAATGGTCGCCAAGCTCCTCCTTGGTGAAGGCGATCTGGCGGTGCGAGCGCGCCTCCAAATTGCGCAGGAACGGAGTGCGCACCGCCGACGAGTAGAAGCCGGTCGGCGAGAAGCGGTGG
Source organism: Allosphingosinicella sp. (assembly GCA_035942355.1). Taxonomy (GTDB): domain Bacteria; phylum Pseudomonadota; class Alphaproteobacteria; order Sphingomonadales; family Sphingomonadaceae; genus Allosphingosinicella. Next base: position 12,683 of record DASZDE010000011.1, read on the forward strand.
AGCAGGATGTCGCCATCATCGAGCGTCATCAGCCGCGCCTTCCATTCCTCCGGGATCGGGCTTTCCTTGGTGAGCAGCGGCCTGGTGCCGAACTGGAACCCGATCTGGCCGAGCTCGGGATTGTCGATCCAATGCTCCCATTCCCTCAAGTTCCAGACGCCGCCCGCCATCACGATCGGTACCTCGTCGGAAATGCCGCCGGCGCGCATCGTCTCGCGCAGCGCCTTGACGCGCGGGTACGGATCCTGCGGCTGGAGCGGATCCTCGGCGTTGGACAGGCCATTATGCCCGCCCGCGAGCCACGGATCCTCATAGACCACTGCCGCGAGCCACTCGGCGGCCTTGGAATAGGCGCGCTTCCACAGCGCGCTGAACGCGCGGGCGGAGCTGATGATCGGCAAATAGTTGACGCCGTAGGAGGCGGCAATCTCGGACAGCTTGTAAGGCATGCCGGCGCCGCAGGTGACGCCCGCGACCAGGCCGCGGGTGCGCTCGAGCACGCCGTGGAGGACGCGCTGGGCGCCGCCCATCTCCCACAAGACGTTGATGTTGATCGCCCCCGTCCCGCCGGCAATGTCGTAGGCGCGCTGAACCTGGGCGACGGCGCCGTCGATCGCATATTGGACCAGCTCCTCGTGGCGGTCGCGGCGGGTGAGCGCATGATAGACTTGCGGGACGATACGGCCTTCGGGATCGTAGCTGTCGGCATTGACCGCCGATACGGTGCCGATGCCGCCGGCCGCCGCCCATGCGCCCGAGCTCGCATGATTGGTGGCCGACACGCCCTTGCCGCCTTCGACGAGCGGAAGCACTTCGCGACCGGCATAGCGGATCGGCCGGATACCTTTGAACATGGTTCCTCCAAGCGGGCTGCCAGCGCCTATAGCGCCGAATCCGGTTTAGGCCAAAAGCTTCATGGCGCCGGAGTAAACGCCGCGGGGGCGCCGATCGCTTCACCGTAGAGGCGCGCGTAGCGGGCGATCATCGCCCGCTCGTCATAATCCCGGGCCGCCTTCTCCCGGTTGGCGCGGCCGATCGAGCGGCGAAGGTCGGGCCGCTCGGCCAGCGTGTCGAGCGCGGCGGCGAAGGCGGCCTCGTCGCCGGCCGCGACGATGAGCGGGCGATTGTCGGCCGACACCATCTCGACCATGTCGCCGACCTGGGTGGCGACGGCAGGCAAGCCGGCGGCCATCGCCTCGACCAGCGAAATCGGAAATTGCTCGCTGTCGGACGACAAGGCGAAGATGTCGAAGCGGCCAACATAGCGGGCGGGATCGGCCAGGAAACCCGGCAGCTGCACCCGGTCGGCGACGCCGCACGCACGCGCTTCGGCGGCGATCCGTTCGCTCTCCGGCCCTTCGCCGACGATGACCAGACGCGCCTGCTTCATCTGCATGGCCGCGAACGCTCGGACCAGGCGGGGCAGGTTCTTGACGGCGCGCAGGCCGGCGACGGTGCCGATCACCACCTCGCCCGCGCGCTTGCCCAGCCCGGGGATCGCGCCCTCCTCCGGCGCCGCCGCGAAGCGGCCCACCGGGATGCCGTTCGGAATCCGCTCGACGCGGTGCGGCGGCTGGCCCCAGGCCTTGCGCGCGACCCGCTCGAGCGTCATCGAAGGCACCACCAGCCGGTAGGCGGCCGACAGGCCGAGGCGTCGATAGAGGTTCCGCCTTGTCTTGAGCTGCCCGGCCTCGTCCTCGTTGAAACCATCCTCGTGATGGACGAGCGGCGGGCCGCCGAACAGATGGTGCGCCATCACCGCATCGAAGGCGCCCCAATTGTAGGTGAGGACGAGATCGAAGCGCTTCATGTAACGCGACAGCCTGAACAGCCGCCCGAGGCCGGGCCGCCCGGTGAGGCGGGGCGCATCGGCCGGAAACTCCACCTTGATCTCCGGCGCGATCGCCGCGCGCGCCGAAAGCTGCTCCGGCATGCCGCTGAGGATCTTGTGCTCGGCGGCCTGGCCGAACGCATTCATCAGCCGCACCGACCGCGCCTCCTTGCCGCCGAGCGCGAAGGTCGAGTGGGCGTGGAGGATGCAGACGGCCATGGGTCCTTATGGCGCAGCCCCGCTCAGCGCGAAACCCGGGCCAGCAGCCGGTCGATCGCCGCGACCGCCTCGGGCTCGTCGAGCGCTGGGGCGTGGCCGACGCCGGGGACGGTAACGCTCTCGAGCGCCGGGTTCGCCGCCTTCATCCTCGCGATCGTGCCGGGGCTGAGGAGATCGGAAAGCTCGCCGTGGAGGAGCAGCGTCGGCACGCCGCGCAGGCCGTCGAACGCGCCCCACAGATCGAAGCCGGTACCGCCGCCGGGCAGCTTGAACGGCTCCGCGATCCGCATGTCATAGTCGAACACGATCCGCCCCTGCGGGTTGAGCCGGCACAGCCGCTTGGCGAAGACCAGCCACTGGTCGATCGCCCAATGGGGGTAGCGGTCGCGCTGCGCGTCGGCGAGGAAGCGGGCGGCGTGGAGCCAGGTCGGCCAGCTGTGCGAGCGGCCGACATAGGAGCGGATCCGTTCGAGGCCGCGCTGGTCGAGCTCTGGCCCGATGTCGTTGAGCAGAGCGGCGGCGATGCGGCTGTTGTCGCTCATCGCGAGCAGCATGGTGATGAGGCCGCCGAGCGAGGTGCCGAACAGGATGAAGCGGTCGAGCGCCAGCTCGCGGATCAGCGCCTCGACGTCGTGGAGATAGGTGAGCGGGACGTAGCTCATCGGGTCTTTGGCGTAGGCGCTCTCGCCGCGGCCGCGCAGCTCGACGCAGATCAGGCGCCACTCGCCGGCGAGCCGGTCGGCAACCGCTTCGAAGTCGCGAGCGTTACGCGTCAGGCCCGGGATGCAAAGGATCGGCGGGCGCCCATTCCTTCCACTGGAGGCGGAGCCGGCATAGTCGCGATAATGAAGCCGAAGCCCGTCGTTCGACCACCAATAACCGTCCGACCAAGCCGCCATGCATCACCCTCACGAGGCCCATTCATAGCATCCCATGAGCCATCGCCCGCAACCCAGCCCCTATCGTCCTGAAACGGCTATCCTTTCGCTAGGCGATGCCCATTACGATCCGGTCGAGGCGGCGGATTTCCCGCAAACGATTCTCCGCTTCAGGAACGACCGCTGGGCACCTGCCGTGGGGCTGGGCGGGCTCGACGACGAAACGTGGGTGCGGCATTTCGGCCGGTTCGAGCCGCTGCCGGACAATCTGCCCGAGCCGCTGGCGCTGCGCTATCACGGCCACCAGTTCCGGGTCTACAATCCCGAGATCGGCGACGGGCGCGGCTTCCTGTTCGCGCAGCTGCGCGACCATGAGGGGCGGCTGCTCGATCTCGGCACCAAGGGCTCGGGCCAGACCCCCTATAGCCGCTTCGGCGACGGACGGCTGACCCTCAAAGGCGGCGTGCGCGAGGTGCTGGCGACCGAGATGCTCGAGGCGCTCGGCGTCGAGACCTCCAAAACCTTCTCGCTGATCGAGACCGGCGAGGCGCTGGAGCGCAACGACGAGCCCTCCCCCACCCGCTCGGCCGTGCTGGTGCGGCTCCAGCACAGCCACATCCGGATCGGCACCTTCCAGCGGCTCGCTTATTTCGGCGAGGCGGACGCCATGCGGCGCCTCACCGATTACTGCCTCGAACATTATTACGGGGACGACGGCGGCGAGGATGGACCTGCCCGGCTGCTCGGCCATGTCGCCGCGGCGGCGGCGCGGCTGGCGGCCTCCTACATCGCCGCGGGCTTCGTGCACGGCGTGCTCAACAGCGACAATATCGCCATCACCGCGCAAAGCTTCGATTACGGCCCATGGCGGTGGACGCCTTATTGGGACGGGACCTTCACCGCCGCCTATTTCGACCATGCCGGCCTCTATGCGTTCGGGCGGCAGCCGGAGGCGATCCATTGGGATGTGGTCCAGCTCGCCGGCGCGCTGCGGCTGGTCGCCGAGGCGGAGGCGCTGACACCGCCGCTCGAAGGCTTTCCGCTCGCGTTCCAACAGGCGCTGCGCGAGGCGATCTGCGCGCGGCTGGGCGTGCGGCCGCGGGGGGAGCAGGAGGACAATGCACTGCTCGCCGCAATCGAGAGCGGGCTGGCGCCGAAAATCGTGGCGATCGACCGCTTCTTCTTCGACTGGCGCGGCGGCACGCGGCGCGGCCCGCCGCCGGCCGCTGCCGTCTATGAAGGCGAGCATTTTGCCGACTTCCGGCGCATCATTGACGACTATGAGCCCTCGGCGATGCCCGATCACCCTTTCTGGTCCGACGAGGCGCCTCAATCGATGCACATCGACGAGGTCGAGGCGATCTGGTCGCGGATCGATCGGGACGACGACTGGTCGGCGCTGGAAGCCAAGGTGAAGGCGGTGCGGCGGATGGGCGAGGCCATGGGGGGCGGCGCTTGACCCGATGCCGCAAACATGTTGGGGGCTGCCGGAGGAGAAACCAGCCTCGATGACCAGCGTGACCTCGACCGAGCCGGCCACCGGAGCGACGGTCTGGACCGGCGAGACCGGCGACGCCGGCGCCGAGGTCGACGCCGCCCGCCATGCGTGGGCGGGCTGGGCCTCCAAGCCGCTCACCGTCCGCATCGAGACGTTGCGGCGCTTCGCCAACGTGGTCCGGCAGCAGAAGGACCGGTTCGCCGATCTGATCGCCCGCGAGACCGGAAAGCCGTTGTGGGAGGCGGGCACCGAGGTCGACGCGGTGATCGGCAAGGTCGACATCTCGATCTCCGCTTATTCCGAGCGGACCTCGCAGCGTAAGCTCGAAGGCGCGCTCGGCGCCCGGGTCGCGGTACGGCACAAGCCGCACGGTGTGCTGGCGGTGCTCGGCCCTTACAATTTCCCCGCGCACCTGCCCAACGGCCATATCGTTCCTGCCTTGCTGGCCGGCAACGCGGTGGTGTTCAAGCCCTCGGAAAAGACCCCGGCGGTGGGCGAGCAGCTGGTCCGCTTCTTCCACGAGGCCGGCGTGCCCGAAGGCGTAGTGCGGTGCCTGATCGGCGGGCCGGACCAGGGGCGGGCGCTGGCCGCCCATCCCGGCATCGACGGCCTGCTGTTCACCGGCTCGGCGCGCGCCGGCCTGTCGCTCCACCGCCACTATGCCGACGCGCCCCACAAGATCCTCGCGCTCGAGCTCGGCGGCAATAATCCGCTGGTGGTCTGGGATGCTCCCGACATTTATGCCGCCGCCGTGATCGCGGTCCAGTCGGCATTCCTCAGCGCCGGCCAGCGCTGCACCGCGGCGCGGCGGCTGATCGTCAAGGACGGCGCCCATGGCGAGCTGGTCGCCAATATCTGCAAACTCGCCGAGCGGCTGATCGTCGACCAGCCGCACGCGACCCCGGCGCCGTTCATGGGGCCGGTGATCGACAATGCGGCGGCCGACCAGCTGCAGGAGGCGTTCTTCGACCTGATGACCAAGGGGGGCCGGCCAATCAAGCATCTCGAGCGGGCAGCCGACGACAAGCCGTTCCTGTCGCCCGCCGTAATCGACGTGACCGAAGTCCGCGACCGGCCAGACGCCGAAATGTTCGGGCCGGTGCTGCAGCTGATCCGGGTGCCCGACTTCGACGCCGCGTTGGCCGAGGCCAACGCCACCCGTTACGGGCTTGCCGCCTCATTGGTCGGCGGCGGTCCCCAGCTCTACGACCGGTTCTGGGCCAATGTCCGGGCCGGCGTGGTCAATTGGAACAAGCCGACCAACGGCGCCCCGTCCAACGCGCCGTTCGGCGGCGTCGGCCTCAGCGGCAACCACCGCCCGAGCGCTTATTACGCCGCCGATTATTGTGCCTATCCGGTGACCAGCTCCGAGGCGGAGACGGCGCGGGCGAGCATCACCGTCGGGCTCCGGGACCCCTATGCGGCGAACGCGCTCGAAGGCTAGGCGCGCAGACTGCCGGTTCGGGATGAGCGCCGTGTCAAGGCAGGTTGAACGGTGACTTTCGACGGGATTGGATCAATGATGGAATAAGCGACTCCGGCCGCCGTTAGCGACGAGTGCTTCACTCGATGCGGCGGCTGGTGATCAGGATGAGGAATCCGGAGATAGGCGAGCGGATAGCCGAGCTTCGCAAGGCGCGCGGCATCAAGGGCGCCGAGCTCGCCCGGCTGGTCGGCGTGTCCCGCGCGGCCGTCCATGCGTGGGAAACCGGCAGCTGCCCGCGCGCCGACGCGCTGGAAGCGGTCGCCCGGATCTTCGCGGTCACGCCGGATTTTCTGAGGACGGGCCAAGCGGGCGGAGAGCCCACGCCCGCGGCCGAAGCCCGGATCGCCGAGATACTCGAGAGCGCCCGCGCCAAGCTCGCTTCGGCGACGGGAATCCCGCCCGAGCGGATCCGGGTCGAGGCCTGGGCCGAAGGGCGTCCCCTGCATTCCAGAGGGGCGCGAGGGGCCGGTCCCGGCGGGCTTCCGGGCGGCGGGCGCTAGCCGCGGGCCTCCGGCAAATAGCTGTCCTCGAGATAGTCGCTGAATCGGGTGACCTTGCTCTCGAACTTGAGCTTCACCTTGCCGGTGGCGCCGTGGCGCTGCTTGGCGATGATCAGTTCGGACAGGCCGTAGACGCGCTCCATGTCCCGCGCCCACTGGTCGTGCGCCTCGAAGGTCTTCGCGTCGTCGCCTTCCATCGGCCGCTTGGGCTCGCGCGACTGGACGTAATATTCCTCGCGATAGACGAACAGAACGATGTCGGCGTCCTGCTCGATCGAGCCGGATTCCCTCAGGTCGGAAAGTTGCGGACGCTTGTCCTCGCGCTGCTCGACCGCGCGGCTGAGCTGCGACAGCGCCAGTACCGGCAGGTTGAGCTCCTTGGCCAGGGTCTTGAGGCCGCGCGATATCTCCGAAATCTCGTTGACCCGGTTGTCGTTGCTGTTCTTGCCGGTGCCCTGGAGCAATTGGAGATAGTCGACGACGATCAGGCCGACGCCCTTCTGGCGCTTCATCCGCCGCGCGCGGGTGCGCAGCGCCGCGATGGTGAGGCCGGGCGTGTCGTCGATGTAGAGCGGCAGCGATTCGAGCTCGGCCGCCGCCCGCGCCAGGTTGCGGAAATCCTGCTGGCTGATCTTGCCCATGCGGAGGTTTTCCGAGCTGATTCCCGACTGCTCGGCGAGGATGCGGGTGGCGAGCTGGTCGGCCGACATTTCGACGCTGAAAAAGGCGACGCCCGCCCCCGCCGATTTCTCGGGGGCGATGCCGTCTTCCAGGTCGCGGACATGGCGCTGGGCGGTGTTGAACGCGATGTTGGTGGCCAGCGCGGTCTTGCCCATGCCGGGCCGGCCGGCCAGGATCACCAGGTCCGAATGGTGGAGCCCGCCGGTCTTGGCGTTGACGCTGTCGAGGCCGGTGGTGATGCCGGAAAGGCCGCCGCCGGTGTTGAGCGCCTTTTCCGCCATCTGCACCGCGAGCCGGGTCGCCTGCGCGAAGGTCTTGATCGAGCCCTCGCCGCCGCCTTCCTCGGCGACCCGGTAAAGCGCCGCCTCGGCCGCCTCGATCTGGCCCTTGGGGTCGACCTCCTCGCTGGTGTCGAGCGCCTGCTCGACCATGTCGCGGCCGACGCCGATCAAAGCGCGCAGCAGCGCCAGCTCGTAGACCTGCTCGGCGAAGTCGCGGGCGCCGATGATCGCGGCGCCGCTGCCGGTGAGCTGGGCGAGGTAGGCCGGGCCGCCCAGCTCCTTCATCTCCTCGTCGGCCTCGAACATCGGCCGCAGCGTTACCGGCGACGCGATCATGTTCCTGTCGACCAGCTTCAGGATGGCTTCGTAGATGCGGGCGTGGAGCGGCTCGAAGAAATGATCGGGGCGCAATTTGAGCTGGATGTCCTCGGCCAGGCGGTTGTCGATCATCAGCGCGCCGAGCAGGGCGGCCTCGGCCTCGACATTCTGCGGAAGGGCGGGCGCCTCGGGCGGAGGCGATTCGATCAGGGTAAGCGGACTGGCCATGGCGCATCCTATGCGCACTGCGCGTAGCGGCATAGCCTCCGAAAGATGCTTTTGGTGAACCGAACTGGGGATAAGACCTGTATTCGTCACTCCCGCGAAAGCGGGAGTCCCGCTGTCTTTCCGGCACCAGGCAGGCAAGCGGGATTCCCGCTTTGGCGGGAATGACGAGGGTCAGTCGCTGGCAAGGCCCTGCTGCACCCGCTAACAGGCCGGCATGGGCGAGCCGCGGATCATCGACGTGCAGCTGGACGACCGCACGATCATCTGGCGCAACGCCGATGTCGAGCAGGAGCGGCGGGTCGCGATCTTCGACCTGCTCGAGGAGAATTTCTTCGCGCCCAAGGGCTTCAGCGGACCGTTTCGCATCATGCTCAGGGTCGAGGACAATCGGCTGGCGATCGACCTCATGGACGAGAATGGCGCCGCCCTCGACACGATCCGGCTCGGCCTCGCCCGCTTCCGCCGCCCGATCCGCGACTATTTCGCGATCTGCGACAGCTATTTCAAAGCGATCCGGTCGGACACGCCGCGCGGCATCGAGACGGTCGACATGGCCCGGCGCGCGCTCCACAATGACGCCGCCGAGCTGTTGAAGGAGTGCCTCGAGGACCGCATCGAGATGGACTTCGACACTGCCCGGCGGCTGTTCACCCTGATCTGCGTGCTCCACATCAAATGACCTCGGCCGGGGCCTTGCTCTTCGCGCTCAATCCCGCGAAAGCTTGGTCGATGAAGCTGCTTGGCCTCCTTCCCCTGCTGGCTGCCGCAGGCTGCGCCGGGGCGCGTCAGGCGCCGCTCGACCCGGTCGGCGCCTACGAATATGGGGCGATGGGGCACGATCCGTTCTGGCTGGTGGCGATCGGCGGCGACCGCATCGTGCTGACGCTCGGGCCGGAGGGGGGGCGCGCGGACGGCGAGCTCACAAGCCATGATTATCCCCGCGCCCTCCCCCGCCAGGTGAACGGCGTCCGCCGCTGGGAATCCGGCGCGGGCACTCAGGTGATCGCGGTGGAGGCGCGGCCCCAGGCCTGCACCACCGGCGGTCGGAGCTACCCCGACACCGTCACCGTCAGCTTGAGCGGCCGCATGCTGGCCGGCTGCGGCGGCCGCGAACCGGCGGAGAAGCGCGGCTGATGGCGGTCATGTCGGACAAGTGGATCCGCGAGCGCGCGCGCGCCGACGGCATGATCGAGCCGTTCGTGGACGGCCAGAAGCGCGAGGGGACGATCAGCTACGGCCTTTCCTCCTACGGCTACGACGCGCGCGTCGCCGACGATTTCAAGATCTTCACCAATGTCGACAACGCCATCGTCGACCCGAAGGACTTCGCGTCGAACAGCTTCGTCGACCGCAGGCGCGACGTCTGCATCATCCCTCCGAACAGCTTCGCGCTCGCCCATACGGTCGAATATTTCCGGGTGCCGCGCGACGTGCTCGTCATCTGCCTCGGCAAATCGACCTACGCGCGCTGCGGGATCATCGTCAACGTGACCCCGCTCGAGCCCGGCTGGGAAGGCCATGTCACGCTCGAATTCTCGAACACCACGCCGCTGCCCGCCAAGGTCTACGCCAATGAAGGGGCATGCCAGTTCCTGTTCCTGCAGGGCAACGAGCCGTGCGAAACGAGCTACGCCGAGCGCGCCGGCAAATATATGGGCCAGCGCGGCGTAACGCTGCCGAAGCTGTAGCGACGCCCATGGGTCCGGTCACTCCGACGAAGGTGGCGGGCTACGGGCTGGTGCTGGCCGGGCTTGCGCTGTTGCTGGCGGGGCGGGTGATCGACGCGCTCGGCGGCAGCTTCTGGGCGGGCGTCGCGCTGATCCTGATCGCATTGTCGTGCCTGGTCGACGCGCTGCTGCCGGGCGGCTCCGAACTTACCGACGAGCAGATCGTGATGCTTCGCCACGCCGGGATCCCCTACCGTAAGGGCGCGGAAAAGGTGGTCAGCATCGTGTTCGGCGTCGCCCTCCTCGGCGGGGGGCTTTATCTGCTGCTGGGCTGAACCGAGGCCTGCCTACTCCCCGTTTTTCCGTTGATTTTGGTGCCATTTCAAGTTGACGCCGCGCACGGCGGGTTCATCCTGCCGTCCTGTTCTCGAGCGGGAGGCGATTCGCGACTGGACCGTGGCACGGCAGCTGCCCCGCCAATGACACCCTGGGAACCGCGGGAGGACCTCGGCGGCGCGTACGCCGCACGAACGGCGCCCGCCGCTTCACACTTGCTGCGGCCGTCGCCCGGTTTTTCCAATCGCGCATCGCAGGCTTGAGGCAATGCCGATCAGCCTCCCGCCCAAAATCATCGATGCGCTGCTGTTGGGCGTAGGGGGACGGCGGCGGGAGCTGCAGGATTTTCCAGTGCTCGGCGACGTCTGGGCGCGATTTGCCGAAGAGCCGGGCAAGGAGCACGACCTGCTCATCAACCCCACTTGGGAGAAACCGACCGGCGAGGTCGCCAAGCTTGTCGCCCGCACCGGCCTCGCGGACGAGGAAGAGGGGCCCTACAACCGCAAGGTCGCCTATCTCCAGGGGCTCGTGGTCGCCAGCCTGACGCTGGAGGACCTGGCCGGCGTCGCCATCCCCGCCACCAAATGGTGGGACGGAATCTGCGACGAGTGGGACCAGAATGTTCCCGGAGGCCGGACAAGCGACGCACCGGCCTATCCGAGCGACCGTCAGCTCCGTCTGTGGATCAGGCTGGAGCTTCGCTCCGCCCTGCGCGACGAGAACATGGCCGGCCGCTTGACCAACGGCCAAGCGTTCAGATGCTATGACCGCATGCCCACGACGGATCGGCAGGCGGCCAAGCTGGGGCTGCTTCTCGGCGTGTTGCGAGCGGCCGCGGCCAAATCCGCAGAGCCGGCCGGCGCCGGCTCCCTGGACACCCTTGCCGCGGCGGTCGAAAAGCTGGGGCGGGGCGCCATCGTCGCGGAAGGGAGCAAGACGCTACGGCTGATCATAGCCCGCCATCGCGGCTTCGCGAACGCCCACGGTGATTGCCCGTGGAACGGGCTGATCTTCCAGGTCAGCCTCAATCGCGAGGCCGAGCCTGCCGTCACCCAGTCGGTCAGCGCCATCAAGGCCGATGCCGCCCGTTCGCTGTTTTCGATCAGCTGCAAAGAGATAGGCTGGGCGGTGCTCGACAGCGGCATCGACCAGGCCCACCCGGCCTTCTGGGACTATCCGAAAATCTTCCGGGACCAGGAGCGAGCCGCCACGGACGTCGAGAAGGGCAAGGCCCCCGATCCCCCGCAGAACCCGCGACCGCACCGCGTGAAGGCGACGTTCGACTTTCGGCGCATTCGCGCGATCATGAGCGTCGATGCGATCGACCACGACAAGCTGGTCGGCGAGATCGATCCGCAGAGCAGCCTCGAGGCGAGCGCCATCAGGGACACGCTCAAGGAACTCGCCGACGACCGCAAGCAGGGCAAGCGCGTCAACTGGGCCAAGGTCCGGCCGCTGATCGAGCAGGTCAACCCAGAGTCCCCGCCGCATCCTCACGGCACCCATGTCGCCGGCATCATCGGCGCTCACTGGCTCGACTTCAAACGAAACCAGGAGCCAAAGCGGAGCGACTCCGTCAGGATGGACGGGGTCTGCCCCGACATCGCCCTTTATGATTTTCGCGTGCTCGGATCGTCGCTCGGCGACAGCGAGTTCGCGGTCATCGCCGCACTCCAGTTCATCCGCTTTCTCAACGACCAGAGCGGCTATTCGGTGATCGACGGGATCAACATGAGCCTTTCGATTCCGCACAACGTCCGAAACTATGCGTGCGGCCGGACCCAAGTCTGCGTCGAGGCCGAATCGCTCGCGTCCAACGGCGTGGTGGTGGTGGCGGCAGCCGGCAATCGCGGGTTCCAGCAGTATCGGCTGGCCGACAACAGCCTGTTCGAAAGCTATGCGGCATCGAGCATCACCGACCC
>DASZDE010000012.1:0-43072 GCA_035942355.1 Allosphingosinicella sp.
GGCCAGGTGGTCGAACTGGTCGACATCATGCCGACGGTGCTCGATCTGCTCGGCATGGAGATCCCCGCCGGCCTGTCGGGCCGCTCGCTGCTGCCGTTCATCGCCGACCCCGGCCTGACCGACGGCGGCGTCGCCGTCACCACCATGTACGGCAGCGCGGCGATCCGCACCAACGACTATCGCTACATACGCTACGAGGACGGCTCGACCGAGCTTTACGACCTCGGCAACGACCCCAATCAATGGCACAACCTCGCTGCCGACCCGGCCTGGCAGGCGGTCCGAAGCCAGCTCGACAGCCAGCTCCGCTCCGAGCTCGAGCCCGACGGCTGGGTGTGGGTCGAGGCCGGCCAGGATGCGACCGGGACGGCGGGCGACGAATTGTTCGTGATCGCACCGGGTTCCTCGACCGTGGCCGGAGCGAACGGCGACGACGTCTATTTCATCACCGCTGGCGGCGCCGACCTGGTCGAAGCGGCCGATGGCGGCACCGACATCGTCTATACCTCGATCAGCTACACCCTGCCCGACCATGTCGAGAATCTGCAGCTGAGGAACCGCAGCCGCAACAAGACGCTGATCGGCAATGACGGCGACAACCACATCGTCGGCGGCAATTTGATCAGGGGCGCCGACGGCGACGACTGGCTCCAGACCCTCGGCATCGGGCGGGCCGACGGCGGCGCGGGCGACGATTTCCTCCAGGGCGGAGTCTGGGCCGAGGATCTGCGCGGCGGCGACGGCAACGATCGTGTGTCGGCGGGCGCCGGGGCCGACATGGTTGCTGGCGGCGCGGGCAACGACCGGCTCGACGGCGGCGAGGGCGTCGACACGCTCTTCTACAGCTCGGCGCTGGCCGGCGTCGGCGTCAGCCTGGCCCGTGGCGGGGCCCAATTCACCGGCGGCGCGGGCACCGACACTCTAAGCGGGTTCGAGAACGTCACCGGCTCGGGGTTCGCCGACCGGCTCGAAGGCGACCACCGCGCCAACATCCTGAGCGGCGATGCCGGCAACGACGTCCTCGACGGCGGCCGAGGGAATGACGTCCTCGACGGCGGCGAAGGCACCGATACCGCCTCCTATGCGCTCGCCGCCTCGCGGGTGGTGGTAAACCTCGGCCGGACGACCCCGGGCAATACCGGCGGCGCCGGGATCGATCGTCTGGTGGACGTCGAGAATCTGATCGGCTCGCTCGGCAACGACGTGCTGACCGGCTCCGCCGGGAACAACCGGCTCGAAGGGCGCGACGGCGGCGACCGGCTGAACGGCGCGGCCGGCAGCGACGTGCTGATCGGCGGGCTCGGCCGAGACACGATGGCGGGCGGCCTCGGCAACGACATCTACTTCGTCCAGCAGGACGAGGATCAAGCGGTCGAGGGATCGAACGGGGGCCGCGACCAGGTCCGCGCCTATCTTGACCACGAGCTCGCCGACCACTTCGAGGAGCTTCGGCTCTACGGTGCCGCGCAGGCCGGCACCGGCAACGGCCTCGCCAACGTCATTACCGGCACCGCCGGCGACAATCAGCTGGCCGGGGCGGGCGGCGACGACACGCTGCGCGGCGGCGGCGGCGGCGACCGGATGAACGGCGGCGCCGGCAACGACCGCGTGGACGGAGGAAGCGGCCGCGACATCATGCAGGGCAATGACGGCGCGGATGTTTTCCTGTTCGACGATGGCGATAGCGCCGCGACTCGGAGCGAGGCGGACGTGATCGTCGATCGGGCGGCCGGCGACAGGATCGATTTGAGGGCGGTGGACGCGAGCTCTTCGGCGGCCGGCGACGACGCCTTCACGTTCATCGGCAGGCGCGCTTTCTCGGGCGGCGGCGAGGGCGCCGAATTGCGCTACCGGCAGGTCGGGGGCAACACCTTCGTCGAGGGCGACGTCGATGGCGACGGGCTTGCCGACCTGATGATCCGCCTCAATGGCGAGCATCTGCTCGTCGCCGCGGACTTCATTCTGTGATGCCCGGGCTGGCGGGGAGCAGGCTGTGAATTTCCTCTCGGTGACGTTCGACGACATGAACGCGTTCGCGTTCCTGAAGTCGCTTTACGGCGGTACGCTGCACACGCCCAACATCGACCGCGTGATGGCGATGGGCACGACCTTCGAGAATGCCTACGCCCAGGTCGCGGTGTGCAACGCGTCACGCGCCTCCGCGCTGAGCGGTCTCAACCCGGGCCTCACCGGCGTCCACAACAATAGCGAGCTGTGGTACGAATATCTCGATCCCGCCGCCACCTTGCCCGCCCGGCTGAAGAGCGCGGGCTATTATACCGGCGTCATCGGCAAGGTCTTCCACGACCATTTCACGCCCGAGGAGGTGTCCGCCACCGTCAGCGACTATCGCTACCGGAGCCCGCCAGGCCTGTTCGAACGCGCAGGGCTGCTCAACCCGCATCCTTCCTCGCAGCCTATCGGCGTCGATGGCGATTATCTGGCGACCAGCCACGCCATCGGCCTGCTCAATGCCGCCGGCTCCGATCCGTTCGCCTTGTTCCTCGGCATCGTCAAACCTCATCTCGGCTGGGTGGTCCCGCAGGAATATTTCGACCTCTACCCGCTCGAGGAGATCGAATTGCCGTTCACCCTGGACGGCGATCTGTCCGACGTCCCCGCCTTCATGAAGGCGCTGGTCCATGGCGAGGAGCATCAGGGCGTCGTCGATGCGAATGCCTGGAAGCTGGCGCTGCAGGGTTATTTCGCCAGCATCTCGTTCGCCGACGCGATGCTCGGGCGGGTGCTCGAGACGCTCGAGGCGAACGGCCAGCTCGGCGACACCGCGATCCTGCTGTGGACCGACCACGGCTATCATCTCGGCGACAAGGACAATTGGCACAAATTCACCTTGTGGGAGGAGGCGGCGCGCGCCCCGTTCGTGCTCGCCCTGCCGGGCGGGGAGGATGACGGCCAGCGGGTCGGCCAGGTGGTCGAGCTGGTCGACCTGATGCCGACCGTGCTCGACATGCTCGGCCTCGATGTCCCGGGCGGGCTGTCCGGGCGATCGCTGCGCCCGTTCATCGAGGATCCGGCGCGGATCGACGGCGGCGTCGCCGTCACCACCATGTACGGCAGCGCCGCGATTCGCACCAACGACTATCGCTACATACGCTATGAGGACGGCTCGACCGAGCTTTACGACCTCCGCAACGACCCCAATCAGTGGCACAATCTCGCTGCCGACCCGCGCTACCGGACCGCGAGGACCAAGCTCGACGCCGAGCTCCGGCTCGAACTCGCGGCCGACGGCTGGATGTGGGTCGAAGCCGATCAATGGCTTTGGGGCACCGCCGCCGACGAGCAGTTCGTGATCGCCTCCGGCTTCTCGCGGGTGCAGGGCGGGGAGGGCGACGACACCTATTTCATCAACGACGGCGAGACTTTTCTGGTCGAAGACGAGAACCAGGGCAAGGACACCGTCTATACCTCCTCCGACTTCACGCTGCCCGATCATTTCGAGGATCTTCATCTGAAGATCCGCAGCCTCAACCGCACCCTGGTCGGCAACGATCTCGCCAACTTCATCTCCGGCAACGGCCGCCTGCAAGGGCTCGACGGCAACGACCGGCTTTGGCTCACCGGCCGCGGCATCTCCGACGGCGGCGCCGGCGACGATCGTCTGATCGGCTCGGGCGTCCGCGACCAGCTGTTCGGCGGCGATGGTAATGATGAGCTGATCGGCAGCACCGGCATCGATGTCCTCGACGGGGGCGCCGGCAACGACGATCTCGACGGGGAAAGTGACGTCGACACTGTTTCCTATGCATCCGCCGGCGCGGGCGTCACCGTCAGCCTCCTCGCCCCCAAGGCGCAGGACACTGGCGGCGCCGGCACCGACACCTTGGCCGGCCTCGAGAACATCACCGGCTCCGGCTTCGGCGACGCCCTCACCGGCGACGGCGGAGTCAATGTGATCCTCGGGGGCGCCGGTGACGACGTCATCGAGGGCGGCGGCGGCAATGACACGCTGGACGGCGGCGACGGGGTCGACACGGCCTCGTTCGCGTCGGCCGCCGAGGGCGTCAGCGTCAACCTGGCGTTCGCAACCGCCCAGCAGACCCACGGCGCCGGCGAGGACAAGCTGCTGCGGGTTGAAAATCTCGTCGGCTCGGGCGGCGACGACCATTTCGCCGGCTCAGGTGTCGCCAATCGGATCGAAGGCGGCGGCGGCGAGGACCGGATCCGCGGCCAGAGCGGCGCGGATGCGCTCCACGGCGGCGGCGAGAAGGACGTCCTGTACGGCGGTTATGGCGACGATGCCGCGAACGGCGACGCAGGCGACGACCTCGTGTTCGGCGAGCTAGGCAATGACAGCCTCGAAGGCGGCGCCGGAAGCGACCGGCTGCTGGGCGAGGAGGGGGCCGACACCGTGGCGGGTGGGGAAGGCGCCGACACGCTCCGCGGTGGCGTTCAGCGCGACACCGCCACCGGCGGGGCGGGCGCCGACCAGTTCGCTTTCGAGAATGGCGATGTGATGGGCTTCATCGCCGGCTGCGACCGGATCACCGATTTCTCGCGCGCGGATGGCGACAAGATCAACGTGCGCGGACTCGACGCGCGAACCGCCACTCCGGATTTGGACGACCGCTTCAGTTTCATCGGCACCGGCGCCTTCTCGGGAAACGGCGTCGGCGGCGAGTTGCGCTTCAGGGTGGCGCAGGGCAACACCTATATCGAAGGCGACGTCGACGGCGACGGCACCGCCGACTTCTACATCCGTATCGACGGCATTCACACATTGGTCGCGGGCGACTTCGTCCTTTAGGCGGCTGCTCCCCGCCTGCGTCGGATCGGCATCTCAGTGCCCAGGCTGGGCGTCGGGCGGCACGGTGTCGGTGACCATCGGCATCGGCAACACGGCCGTCGCGGCTGGCTCGCCTTCGACCGGCTCGGGCTGCGCACCCAGCCCGGTGCAATCGCCGTCGCAATCGAGATAGTCGCTCGCGTCGGCGGCGCCAGCGGAGCGATTGTGACGGCTGACCGCTCCGGTGATGTCGAAGGCCTCCCCGTCGGGCATCGGCACTGCTGCCGGCGGCGGCGGCATCCCGCCGGCCGAGACTTCGGAACTGTCGGCGACGCTGTTCGCAGGGATCAGGTCGGCCAACTGCTCGAGCCTGGCCTCTTCGTCGGTCTTGGCGCGGGGCTTCGCCTTCTCCGGCTCGCCGTTGAGCTGGAGCGCGGCCGCAATCAAGGCGACGCCGCCGGCCGCGGCTAGTGCCAGATTGCGCTTGTTCCTGTCCACGGCGCGTGCATCCTTCGCAAAGCTCCGATCGGCGATAGCAGAGCTGGCCCGCGCTGCAATCCGGCAATCCCGCCGACGCTCGCCCGGTCCTCATCTTCGTCGGTGCTGATCCCGAACGGAAGCATTTCGGCATTCTGCTCGCGGGCGCGGGCCTTGGCGAGCAAGGCCGCCGCCGCCTTCTTGAACTTGCCGGCATGGGGGCTCGCGGCCAGCGGTGCGAGCAGCGCCTCGGCCTCGCCATATTTACCCCGGCGCAGCAGCATCTGACCCGCCTGCAGGCTGATCTCGCCGACCTGCGGCGCCAGTGAATGGGCGAGCAGCAGGATGTTGGTCGTGTTTTCCGACACGAAGCTCGGTTCGGACGAGAAGCTTTCGGCGTAGCGGAACAAGGTGGGGAAATGATCCGCGTCGGCCTTGTGGGCGCGGGCGAACCAGATCCGCGCGTGGCGGAAATGCTGGCGCCGCGTCGCCTCGTCCGCACGGCCCGCGACCAGGTAGCGCATGCCCTTGATGTAGAGCAGCTCGGCGTCGCCCGGCGATGCGGCGAGCAGCGGCTCGAGCAGCCGGTCGGCGACCGCGCCATCGCCGAGCAGCGCCTCCGCCCTGGCCCGGACGCGGCGCGCGAGCGGATCGTCGGCATACCGGGCCGCCGCCCGCCGCACCCGATTCAGCACCGACTTGTGCAGCTTTTTGCCGACCCCCCGCTCGAGCGCGGCCTCGAGCAGCAGCAGGTCGTCGGCGGAGGCGGGCAGCTGGGTGACCGTTATGCGGGGAGGGCTGGCCGCGCTCTCGCGCGTGACCCTGGTGTAGGTCAGGCCCCGCACCGCATAGCGCTGCAGCGCCTGGCCGAGCTCGGCCGGGCTCATCTGGAAAGCCCGCCGGAACGCCTTGCGCGGCTCCTCGCCGCGGCTGGTGGCCACCAGGAACTTGGTGAGGGCGGCGCTGCGGGCGGGGTCGCGCAGCAGATAATGCACCGTCAGCCAACTCTGCGCGTAGAAATAGGGCGCGTCCAGCTCGGCGGGATCGCTGAACAGCAGCTCGTCCATCGACAGCCAGCCGTCGCGATAGGCGAGCCAGGAGGCGCGGGACCGGTTGTAGCGGCCGAACTCGATCTGGTTCGGCTTGAATTCCGCGGTCATCATATATTCGGCGAAGCCTTCGGCATACCAAGGCGGGTAGGCGGCCGGGAAATATTGCAGCATGAAATGGTGCGCATATTCGTGGAGCAGCACGTCGTCGCCGCCGAACACGACATTGTAGCCGCCCATGTCGGCGAAGGCGGCGATCCCGTCGGGCGTGGCCGAATAGAAGCCGAGCACGTCCGAGCCAAGCGGCCGCACCGTCCTCAGCTGGCCGATGCCGCGGACCAGATACACTTCGAGCTTTCGGGGCGACGCTTGGGACGCCACCCCGGTCAGCGCCCGCAGCAGCTCGTCATAATCCTCCAGCAGGGTGACGTGCTGGCGCAGCCTTGCTTCCTTGCCTTCGGCATAGACGATGAAATTGTCGCTCTCGGCCTTGAGCCAGGCGGCCTCGGCGGCCGGCGTGGCGGCAAGCAGCGCCGCCGCTGCCAGCCCCAGCCGGATTCCGAACCATGCCATGACGCCCCTTTTGCAATGACTTGGCCGCATTGTTCTGAACCCTGCCACTGAAGGATGCAAGGCTCGGGCGACTTGGTTCGTGGGGAGCGGATCGGAGCTGGCGGATGGGGTGGGATTCGAACCCACGGTGGGCTTGCACCCACGGCGGTTTTCAAGACCGCTGCCTTAAACCACTCGGCCACCCATCCCGGCCGCGCCGCCTTAGGCCCGACCCGCGTCGGCGCGCAAGCCGCGCGGAACCACCGCCGCTCTGGGGCGCTTGTCGGCCAAGACCCGCGACCGTAAGGGGGCAGGAGTATGCGTCTCATCAGCCACGCCATGGCGGTCGCCCTTGCGGCCTTCCCTCCTTATGGCGCCGGCGGCACCGCCGCGCTCGCGCAGCGCGCCAGCCTCAGCCAGGCCGGCTTCCGCTCCTATCTGCCCCAGCTCCGCGCCGACGCCCAGCGCGCCGGCGTCAGCCGCGCCACCATCGACCGCGTGTTCCCGACGCTCGAGTTCAGCCAGCGCACGGTCGAGCTCGACCGCGGCCAGCCCGGCGGCGTGTCGAACCCCAACGCGATCCCGCCTTTCGCGCCGTATCGCGAGCGGCACGTCAACGCCGCCCTGATCAGCCGCGGCCGCGAGCGCTACGCCGCCAATCTCGGCCGGCTCAACGCGATCGGCCGGCGCTACGGCGTCCAGCCCTCGATCCTGGTGGCGATCTGGGGGCATGAGACCAGCTACGGCGCGGTCACCGGCGATTTCGACCTGCTCAACTCGCTCGCCAGCCTCGCTTACGAAGGCCGCCGCCGGCGCCTGTTCGCCGACGAGTTCGTCGCCACGCTGAAGCTGCTCGAGCGCGGCATCCCGCGGTGGCAGCTCAAGGGCAGCTGGGCCGGAGCGACCGGTCACCCGCAGTTCCTGCCGTCGGTCATCCTCCGTCTCGCGGTCGACGGCGACGGCGACGGCCGCGCCAACATCTGGACCAGCCAGGCCGACGCGCTTGCCTCGATCGCGAATTATCTGTCGAATGCCGGCTGGAAGTCGAACGTGACGTGGGGCGTCCCGGTCAGCGTCCCCGCCGGCCTCAACCGTGCCGCGCTCGCCAATCGCGTCACCAGCCCGCGCTGCCCGCGCGTCCACCAGCGCCACAGCCGCTGGCTCAGCGTCGGCGAATGGCGCCGGATGGGCCTGGTCGCCCAGGGCGGCCGCTGGCCCGCCCAGACCGAGCTCGTCAGCCTGATCGAGCCCGACGGCCCCGGCCGCACCGGCTACCTGCTCACGACCAACTACCGCACCATCCTCGATTACAATTGCTCCAATTTCTATGCGCTCTCGGTCGGCCTGCTCGCCGACGCGATTTCGCGCTGAACGAGGCTGGCGCCGGCCGAATCGAGCCGTTAAGACTGATCGGGCCCGCCCGGGCGTGCCGAACCAACTGCTAAGGATTTCCTCGAACCATGATGCGCAAGCTGCTGTATTCCGGACTTGCTACGACTGCTCTCGCCTTCCCGGCTTCGGCCGCCGCGCCGCCGTTCGAGACGCCCGCGCCGGTCGCCTATATGGTCGACCTCTCGTCCGGCGCGGTGCTCTATTCGAAGGATCCCGACCGCCGCATTCCGCCCGCGTCGATGGCGAAGATGATGACCACCCATCTCGCCTTCCACCTGGTCAAGAAAGGCGATGTCAAGCTCCAGCACATGTGCCAGGTGCGCCCGGAAACCTGGCGCCAATGGCACGGGCCGCAGGCCGGCTCGACCATGTTCCTGTCGCCGGGCGAGCAGGTCAGCGTCGAGAACCTCCTCCACGGCATCGTCACCCTGTCGGGCAATGATGCGACCGTGGTCCTTGCCGAATGCATTGCCGGCACCGAGCCCGCGTTCGTCGCGCTGATGAACCAGGAGGCCAAGCGCCTCGGCATGACCAATTCCAATTTCGGCAACACCAACGGCTGGCCCGACGAGGGCGTCACCTACAGCAGCGCGCGCGACCTCGCCAGGCTCGCCGCGGCCACCATCGAGCAGGCGCCCGACCTCTACAAAGCCTTCTACCAGAAGGAGAGCTTCACCTGGGGCCGGACGCTCGGCAGCAACCAGCCGATCACCCAGGGCAACCGCAACCCGTTGCTTGGCAAGATCGCCGGCGCCGACGGCCTCAAGACCGGCCACACCTCGGAGGCGGGCTACGGCTTCACCGGTTCGGCCGAGCAGAATGGCCGCCGTCTGGTGATGGTGATCGCCGGCCTGTCGAGCTACAACCAGCGCATCGACGAGAGCGTCAAGTTCATGAACTGGGGCTTCCGCGCTTGGAAGTCGCAGCCGCTGTTCGCCAAGGGCGAGAAGGTCGCCGACGCCCGCGTCCAGCTCGGCGGCGACGACACGGTCGGGCTGCTCGCGCCGCGCAACCTGGCCGTCACGCTGCCCGCCGGCCTCGTCAGCGGCAACAATCTGCGCGTCAAGGTCGTGTATAACGGGCCGCTCAAGGCGCCCATCAAGCAGGGCCAGCACGTCGCCGACCTGGTCGTTCAGACCGGCGACACGCCGCCCCAGACGATGCCGCTGGTCGCCGCCGCGGCAGTCGAGGAAGCCGGCTTCTTCGGCCGGCTGTGGGCGGGGCTGGCCTCGCTGTTCGCCTGACGGGTGCGCGGCCGCTTCATCAGCCTGGAAGGCGGCGAAGGGGTCGGCAAGTCGACCCAGCTCGGCCGCCTGGCCGAGAAGCTGCGCGAACGGGGCCATGACGTCATCGCCACTCGCGAGCCCGGCGGCAGCCCCGGCGCCGAGGCGATCCGCACCCTCCTGCTCGACGGCGATGTCGACCGCTGGACCGCGGCGACGGAAGCGCTTTTGTTCGCAGCAGCGCGCGCCGATCACGTGGCGCGGACGATTCGACCGGCGCTCGACCAGGGAAAGTGGGTCCTGAGCGACCGCTTTCTCGACAGCTCGCTCGCTTATCAGGGCGGAGCCGGCGGCGTCGGCATGGCTGCGATCATGACGCTCCACCAGATCGGCACCGGCGGGTTCTTGCCTGATCGCACGCTCCTGCTCGATCTGCCCGCGCCCGATGCCTCTTCTCGCGAATTCGCCCGCGACGAGGGGCAGCTCGACCGGTTCGGCAGCAGGGGCGGCGCCTACCATGACGACGTCGCCCAGGCCTTTCGAGCCCTGGCCGTGCAGAACCCGGACCGCTTCCATATTGTCGATGCCGGGGGCACGGTCGACGAAGTGACCGCGAGGCTGTTCGCCGCGGTCGGCGACCTGCTGTGACGCCGCTCTTCGGCCACGATGCGGCCGTCGCGGCGTTTCGCGAGGGGCTCGACGGCGGCCGTCTTCACCATGCGTGGCTGATCAGCGGCCCGAAGGGCATCGGCAAGGCCTTGTTCGCCGACAAGGCGGCGTTGCGGGTGCTCGCCCAAGGAGCGGGGCGCGTGGATGCACCCGGCCTCGATGTCCCTGCGACGCATCCCACGGCCAGGCTGGTCGAGGCGGGCAGCCATCCCGACCTGATGCGGCTCGAGCGGCTGCCGAAGGAAAACGGCGGCGAGCTCGCCCGCAGCATCACCGTCGAACAGGTGCGCGGGCTCCAGCGCCTGTTCGGCACCACTTCGTCGATGTCGCCGTGGCGCGTGGTGGTGATCGACGCGATCGACGATCTCGAGCGCGGCGGCGCCAACGCGCTGCTCAAGAATCTCGAGGAGCCGCCGCCGCACAGCCTGTTCCTGCTGGTCAGCCACGCCACCGAGCGGCTGCTGCCGACGATCCGCTCGCGCTGCCGCCAGCTGCGCCTGTCGCGGCTCGACGATGCCGCCATGACGTCAGCGCTCGAAGCGGCGCTCCCCGATGCCGACCGCAGCGAGATCAAGGCGTTGCGCGAGATCGCTGAGGGCTCGCCAGGCCGGGCCGCGGCGTTCCGCGGGCTCGACATCGGCGCGCTCGACGCGGCGATGCGCGAGCTGGTGCGGGCCGGCGACCCGACCAATGCCCGCCGCAGCAAGCTCGCATCGGCGCTGGCGCTCAAATCCGCCCAGCCCCGCTACGAAGCCTTCCTCGCCCGGGTGCCGCCGACGATCGCCGCCGCCGCCCGCCGGCGCCGCGGCGCGGCCCTCGCCGAAGCGCTGGCCTTGTGGGAGCGCGCGTCCGGCCTGGCCGGCAGCGCCGTCGGCCTGTCGCTCGAGCCGCACAGCGTCGTGTTCGAGCTCGCCGGCCTGCTCGCCGCCTTGGCGCCGGCGTCTCCTCCCCAGCATGCGGGACGGGACCGGGCGATTTCGTGATCCTCCCCTCGGGTTGGCGGAAGGCTTCTCCTCGCCGCCAAACCCCATTAATGCCCGGGCCGATGAAGCCCTTCTACATCACCACGGCGATCAATTATCCGAACGGCCCGCCGCATGTCGGCCACGCTTACGAGGCGATCGCCACCGACGCGATCGCCCGCTTCAAGCGGCTGATGGGCCGCGACGTCTTCTTCATGACCGGCACCGACGAGCACGGCCTGAAAATGGCCCAGACGGCGCGCGAGAGGGGCGTCAAGCCCGCCGCCCTGGCGGAGGAAATGTCCGCCTGTTTCCGGGCGATGGACGAGCGTCTCGATATTTCGTTCGATCGATTCATCCGCACCACCGAGTCCGCCCACCATCGCGCCAGCCAGGCGATCTGGCAGGCGATGGCGGAGGCCGGCGACCTTTATCTCGGCCGCTATGAGGGCTGGTACTCGGTCCGCGACGAAGCTTATTACGACGAAAAGGAAATCGTCACCGCCGAAAGCGGCGAGAAGCTCTCGCCCCAAGGCACTCTGGTCGAGTGGACGGTCGAGGAGAGCTGGTTCTTCCGGCTGTCGCGCTACCAGCAGCCGTTGCTCGATCATTATCGCGACCACCCGAACTTCATCCGCCCCGACACTCGCCGCAACGAGATCCTCCGCTTCGTCGAAGGCGGGCTGTCCGACCTGTCGATCTCGCGCACCAGCTTCGATTGGGGCGTCCGCGTGCCGGGCAGCGGCGACCATGTGATGTACGTGTGGCTGGACGCGCTCACCAATTATATCACCGGCGTCGGTTATCCCGACAAGACAGAAGCTTGGGAGCGGTACTGGCCGGCGGATATCCACATCATCGGCAAGGATGTCGTGCGCTTCCACGCCGTCTATTGGCCTGCTTTCCTGATGTCGGCGGGGATCCCGCTGCCGCGCCAGGTGTTCGGCCACGGCTTCGTCCTCCACCGCGGCGAGAAGATGTCCAAGTCGGTCGGCAACGTCGTCGACCCGCTCGACTTGGCGGCGGCGTTCGGCGTCGACCAGCTGCGCTACTTCCTGCTCCGCGAGGTGACGTTCGGCCAGGACGGCAGCTACAGCGCCGAGGCGATCGTCACCCGCGTCAATGCCGATCTCGCCAACAGCTTCGGCAATCTCGCCCAGCGTACTTTGTCTTTCATCGCAAGGAATTGCAACGGCGTGCTGCCGGCGGGAGGGAAGGGCGATCCCGCCGACCGCGCCTTGCTGGCCCAGGTCGCGGAGGTTACCCGGCGCGACGTTCCGGAGCATTTCGAGGGGCTTGCGCTGACCCAGGGCATCGAAGCCTGGCTGAAGGCGGTGTTCGCGTGCAACCAATATATCGACGCCCAGGCCCCCTGGGCGCTCCGCAAGACCGATCCCGAACGGATGAACGCCGTCCTGGCGACATTGTACCAGGCGATCCGCGACCTCGCGGTGGCGATCCAGCCGGTCATCCCGGCCGGGGCCGGCAAGCTGCTCGACCAGATGGGCATCCCGGCAGGCGAGCGCAGCTTCGCCGCGCTCGAGGATGCCGGCAGCTACGCGCGGCTCGCAAGCTCGGGCTTCACGCTGGCGCCTCCGGCACCGGTTTTTCCGCGGCTGGAAATGCCGGCAGACGGCTGATGCGGCTGGCGCCGCCGCCGACGGGATGACGCCGCGCCTGCGAACCCCTACATGCGCCGCTATGTTCGTCGATAGCCATTGCCACCTCAATTATGAAGGCCTGGCCGAGGACCAGCAGGCGGTGCTCGGGCGCGCGCGGGCGGCCGGCGTCGCCAGGATGCTCAATATCTCCACTCGGGCGGCCGAATGGGACGCGGTGATCGGGCTCGCCGAGCGCGAGCCCGACGTCTGGGCATCGGTCGGCATCCACCCGCACGACGCCGACACCCACGCCGAAGTCGAGACCGCGACCCTCGTCGAGCGCGCGCGCCATCCGCGGGTGGTCGGGATCGGCGAAAGCGGGCTCGATTTCTATTATGACCGCTCCGACCGCGACCGGCAGCGCGCGGGCTTCCGGTCCCACATCGCCGCGGCGCGCGAGAGCGGCCTTCCGATCATCGTCCACACCCGCGAGGCAGAGGCGGACACATATGCGATCCTGGCCGACGAGATGGGGAAGGGGGCGTTTACCGGCGTCATCCACTGCTTCACGGGCACCGCGGACTTCGCCAGGCTCGCCCTCGACCTCGGCTTCTACGTCTCGATCTCCGGCATCGTCACCTTCAAGAATGCCAGGGACTTGCAGGAGGTAGCGAAGGCGATACCCGAAGACCGGCTGCTGACCGAGACCGATGCGCCGTTCCTCGCCCCGGTCCCGCACCGGGGCCGGACCTGCGAGCCGGCCTTCGTCGCCGACACCGCCCGCTTCCTCGCCGAGCTGCGGGGCGAGCCCGTCGGTACGCTCGCCGAACGGACCAGCCGGAACTTCGACTCCCTCTTCACGAAAGCGGCGGCATGACGCCGCGCCCGCTGGCGGCGCAGGCGCGCCATGCCTCGTCTTCTATTCTCAAGGCTCCGCATGAAGGTACTACTTTGGTGGGATTTTCATGAAGCTGCGCATGCTCGGCTGCGGCACCTCGTCGGGAGTGCCGCGGATCGGCAACGACTGGGGCCGCTGCGACCCCGCCGAGCCGAGGAACCGGCGCAGCCGCGTGTCGATCCTGGTCGAGCAGGACGGCGCCCGCATCCTCGTCGACACGAGTCCGGACCTGCGCGAGCAGCTGCTCGCCGCCGGCGTGGCCGACATCGCGGCGGTGATCTGGACCCACGACCATGCCGACCATTGCCACGGGATCGACGACCTGCGGCAGCTCTTCCACGCACGCGGCGCGCCGGTGGCCGGCTATGCCCGCCCGGAAACGCTGGACGCGCTGCGGCGCCGCTTCGGCTATGCGTTCGAAGGGAAGGGCGATTATCCGCCGGTGGTTGAAGCCAGGGTGCTGACCGATCGCCTCCGGCTGGGCGGCGTCGGCATCGACGTCGTCGATCAGCCGCACGGCTCGATCACCGCCGCCGGCCTCCGCTTCGAACATGGCGGCAAGACAATTGGATACTCGACAGATTTCAATCAGTTGACGGACGACATGATCGCCTTGTACCAAGGCATCGACGTGTGGATCATCGATGCTTTGCGTCATCGTCCGCACCCGAGCCATCCGCATCTGGCGCAGGCGCTCGAATGGATCGGGATCGTTCGTCCGGTCCGCGCGATTCTGACTCACATGGACAATTCGATGGACTATCGCGCATTGCTGGGCGAGCTCCCCGACGGGGTCGAGCCGGGCTATGACGGACTTGAGGTAGAATTGTGAGCGACGATAACCAGGCCGCTGAATTCATCTATTTAATGGCCGTGCTGGTGATGGTGATCAGTGCCCTGATGGTGCGCAGGATCCCGATCGGCAAGGGCCTGCAGATGTTCGCCGGCTGGGTGATGATCTTCCTTGCAGCGTTCGTCGCGTTCACGCTCAAGGACGATTTCATCGAACTCGGCCAGCGCGTGCTCGACGAGAGCCGCGGTGAGAAAATGGCGGTGCAGACCGGCGCGACGATGCGCATCAAGCAATCGCTCGACGGCCATTTCTGGGTCGATGCGCAGCTCAACGGCGAGGACGTCCGCTTCCTGATCGACAGCGGCGCCACCACGACCAGCATTTCGGGCGATACCGCGCGCCGCGCCGGCATCGAGCCGAGTCGCGGGTTGCCGGCGCTGGTCCAGACCGCGAACGGCACCGTCGCCGTCCAACGCGGCCGGGCCGAGCGGCTGCGGCTCGGCTCGATCAACCGCGAGGATCTCGCCGTCCACATCTCCGACGGCTTCGGCGACGTCAACGTGCTCGGGATGAACTTCCTGTCGTCCTTGTCGGGCTGGGCGGTCGAGGGCCGCTGGCTGGTCCTGAAGCCCTGAGTGGATTTTACATAATGTATATTATCGCACTTTGAGATCATGCATTCCGCGTCAACTTCGTCCACTTCCGCCCTCGCCGAATTGGTGGCGATCATGGCGCGGCTGCGCGATCCCGACACCGGCTGCGCATGGGACCGCGTCCAGACCTTCGCGACCATCGCGCCTTATACGATCGAGGAAGCCTATGAGGTCGCCGACGCGATCCGCCGCGGCGACATGGCCGACCTGAAGGACGAGCTCGGCGACCTCCAGCTTCAGGTCGTCTACCATGCCCGCATGGCGCAGGAGCTGGGCGCCTTCACGATTGAAGACGTCCTGGACTCGATCTGCGCCAAGATGATCCGCCGCCACCCCCACATCTTCGCCGGCGAGCCGGACAGCCCCGGCTGGGAAGCGCTCAAGGCCGCCGAACGAAATGTTCGCGAGGACCCGAGCGCGCTCGGCCATGTCGCGCTTGCCCTGCCGGCGCTGAAACGGGCCGAGAAGCTCCAGACGCGTGCGGCCCGGGTTGGGTTCGATTGGCCCGATGCGGCCGGCCCGCGGGCCAAGATCGACGAGGAGCTGGCCGAGATCGAGGCCGCGGGGACGCAAGCCGAGCGGAGCGCGGAGCTGGGCGACCTGCTCTTCTCGGTGGTCAATTATGCCCGCCATCTCGGCATCGATCCGGAGACGGCTCTGCGCGAGTCCGCGGACCGGTTCGAGGCCCGCTTCCGCACCGTCCAGGCGCTCGCCGACCGGCCGCTGGAGCAAATGGAGATCGACGAGCTCGAGGCGCTGTGGCAGCGCGCCAAGCGCGCTCTCTAGCCGAGGTGGCGCGTCTCGAACCGCGCCCAGTCGGCATCGGAGAGCCGCACTTCATATTCGGTCTCGAGCCCTTCGCTGCGCTGGTCGATCACCTCGCCATTCGCGTGGAGCCAGGCGATCGCCTCGCCGGCCGCGGCCGACAAGGTGATCTTGCGGACCCTCGATCCCTTGCGGAGATGCTCGGCCGCGCAGGCCAGCAGATCGTCGACTCCCCGCCCCGACAAAGCGGAAACGACCACCACCTCCTCGCGCCGCGCAGCCTCGGCCCGGATCCGCTCCGCCTGGTCGGGCGGCACCGCATCGATCTTGTTCCAGGCCTCGATCGAGGCCACCCCCTCTCCCGCCGCGCCGATCTCGGCGAGCACCTGCTCGACGTCGAGCCGCTGCGCCTCGTGGTCGGGATGCGAGACGTCGCGGACGTGAATGACGAGGTCGGCTGCGACCACCTCCTCGAGCGTCGCCCGGAAGGCCGCGACCAGCTGGGTCGGCAGTTCGGAGATGAAACCGACCGTGTCCGACAATATCGCTTTGTCGAAGCCGGGAACGGCGATCTCCCTCATGGTCGGATCGAGCGTGGCGAAGAGCAGGTCCTCCGCCACCACATCGGCATGCGCGAGCCGGTTGAACAAGGTCGACTTGCCGGCATTGGTGTAGCCGACCAGCGCGATCACCGGCCAGGGCGCACGCTGCCGCCGGGCGCGGTGGAGGCCGCGGGTGCGGGTGACCTGGTCCAATTCCTTGCGCAGCCTGGCCATGCGGTCGCGGATCAGGCGCCGGTCGGCCTCGATCTGGGTTTCGCCGGGACCGCCGAGGAAGCCGAAGCCGCCGCGCTGCCGCTCGAGGTGGGTCCAGGACCGGACCAGCCGGCCCGCCTGATAGTCGAGATGGGCGAGCTCGACCTGGAGCCGGCCTTCGGCGGTCGCCGCGCGCTCCCCGAAAATCTCGAGGATCAGCCCGGTGCGGTCGATCACCTTTGCCTTGGTGGCGGTCTCGAGGTTCTTTTGCTGGATCGGCGTGATCGACGCATCGATGATGATCAGCTCCGCTTTCGCCTCCGCGGCGGCGGCGGCGATCATCTCCACCTGGCCCGAGCCGAACAAAGTGGCCGCCTTGGGCGAGCGCACCTTGAACGCGCGCTTCGCGGCCACCTCCAGGCCGATCGCTTCGGCGAGGCCGGCCGCCTCGTCCAGCCGCGCCTCGACGCCGCGCCGCGCCTCGACGCCAAGCTCGGGCAGGGCGATGACGGCGCGGGCGCCGCGGCTGACGTCGGCGCGTTGGTCGCGATTGAAGACGCTCAGGCGGCCGACTCCTCTTGGTCCGCCTCGACGAACCTTATCGGATGTTCGGGTTGCACGGTCGAGATCGCATGCTTGTAGACGAGTTGTGCCAGGCCGTCGCGCTGGAGCAGCATGCAGAACAAGTCGAAGGCGGCAATTTCGCCCTGCAGCATGACGCCATTAACGAGGAACATGGTAACTGGCTCGCCGGAGCGGCGGACGGCGCCGAGGAAGACCTCCTGAAGCAGCGTCGGTTTCTTTTTTTCGGCTTGCTCGGCGAAGGCGCGCTGGATCTCGCCCAGGTCGAGCGGCTGGGCCGGCATGATCGTCGATATCGCGTGCTTGTAGATGAGCTGGGCATGGCCGTCGCGGCGCAACAGCACCGAGAAATTGTCGAACCAGGTGATGATCCCCTGCAGCTTCACGCCTTTGACGAGGAACATCGTCACCGGCGTCTTGGACCGCCTGAGGCCGTTCAGGAACATGTCCTGGAGGTTGTTGACCTTGTCGGCCATTCCGGCTCTCCTTATTGGCCGCGGTCGCCGCAATGGCGGCGCCGCAGCGTCTTTTGCTTATAAGCCTACCGGATGTTTTAATATCACGGGCTGAGCCGATGCGCCATCGGCGCTTAGTCGCTTTCCTCGCCTTTGGTGTCGCCGATCCCGAGCGCCTTGAGCTTGCGGTGCAGCGCCGATCGCTCCATCCCGATGAAGGTGGCGGTGCGCGAGATGTTGCCCGAGAAGCGGCGGATCTGGACGCGCAGATATTCGCGCTCGAAAGTCTCGCGCGCCTCGCGCAGCGGCGTTCCCATGATCGCCTTGACCGCTTCGCCGGGGCTCAATTGCGCCTGCTCGTTCAAGATCTCGGGCGGCAGCATGTCGATCTCGATGCACGCCACCCGGGTGCTCGGCGCCAGGATGATGGTGCGTTCGATCACGTTGCGGAGCTGCCGGACGTTGCCCGGCCAGTCATAGGCCTGCAGGGCGGCAATCGCGTCGTCCGACAAGCTCGGGGTCGGCAGCCGCTGCTCGGCGGCATAGCGCGCCGTGAAATGCGCGACCAGCTCGGGGATGTCCTCGCGCCGCTCGGCCAGCGCCGGCAGGTGAACCGGCACCACGTTGAGTCGGTAGAAGAGGTCCTCTCGGAAGCGGCCGCCCGCAATCTCGTCCGCCAGCAGGCGGGCGGTGGACGAGACGACCCGCATGTCGACCTTGACCATGCGTTGCCCGCCGACGCGGGTGAAGCTCTGGTCGGTGAGCACCCGCAGGATCTTTGCCTGGGCGGGGATCGGCATGTCGGCAATCTCGTCGAGGAACAAGGTGCCGCCATGCGCCTGTTCGAGCAGGCCGGGCCGAGCGAGCTCCCCCCCCTCCTCCACGCCGAACAATTCCTCCTCGACCCGTTCGGGGGTCATCCGGGCAGCGCTCACGACGATGAAGGGTGCCTTGGCGCGCGGGCTCCAATCGTGCAGCAACCGGGCCGCCACCTCCTTGCCAACGCCGGCCGGGCCTGTGATCAGAACACGGCTGCCGGTCCCTGCGACCCGCTTCAGCGTCGCCCGGACGGAATTGATCGCGACGCTCGACCCGGTCAGCTCGGTCTCCTGGCCGATCTGCTGGCGCAGGCTCTCATTCTCGCGTCGCAGCCGGTCGGTCTCGGTGGCGCGGGCGACGAGGTGAAGGAGGTGCCCGGCCTCGAACGGCTTCTCGATGAAATCGACCGCACCCTGGCGGATGGCCGCGACGGCGGTGTCGAGATTGCCGTGGCCGGAGATCATCAGCACGGGAAGCGACGGGTCGCGGCGCTTGATCTCCTCGAGCAATTGCAGCCCGTCGAGCTTCGATCCCTGCAGCCAGACATCGAGCAGCACCAGCGACGGGCGCCGGTCGACCAGCGCCGCAAGCGCTTCGCTGCTGCTGGCCGCCGTCCTGGTCCCATATCCCTCATCCTCGAGCACGCCCGAGACGAGTTCGCGAATGTCCTGTTCGTCGTCGACGACGAGAATGTCTAAAGCCATGCCATCAACCGTTCACTGCCTGATCTTCGGATTGGATTGCGGTGCTTCCGCCCAGCCTCGCGAGCGTCTCGGCGTCGAACACGAGCCTGACCAGCGTCCCGCCGCCCGGTGCATCGTCGAACTCGATCACGCCGAAATGCTCCTCGACGATCTTCTTGACGATCGCCAGGCCCAGGCCGGTCCCCTTGATCCGCGTCGTCATATAGGGCTCGGTCAGCCGGCCGCGGTCGGCGGGAAGGCCGACGCCTGTGTCGCTGATCTCGATCGCGACCTGGGTGTCGCCCCCGCTGATCCTGACCGCGACCCGATCGCCGCCGCCGGTCCGGGACTCCTCATTCTTCTGCTGGATCGCTTCGACGCCGTTCTTGACGATGTTGGTCAGCGCCTGGCCGAGCTGACGGCGGTCGCAGACCAGGAGCGGCGACGGCTCCGGCGCTTCGAGCGTGAAGCTGATCTCGGGGTGCGCCACCTCATGCAGGAACAGCGCCTGGCGGGCGATGTCGGCGATCGCTTCCTCGCGGAACACCGGCTTGGGCATTCTGGCGAAAGAGGAGAATTCGTCGACCATCCGCCGCAAATCTCCGACCTGGCGGACGATCGTTCCGGTCAAGCGCTCGAACGTCCCCGCGTCGGACACGATCTCCCCGGCGTAGCGGCGCTGCAACCGCTCGGCGGCCAGCTGGATCGGCGTCAGCGGATTCTTGATCTCATGGGCGATACGCCGGGCCACGTCGGACCAGGCGGCGCGGCGCTGGTCGAGCAACTGGTCGGTGATGTCGTCGAAGGTGAGGACGTGGCCGCCTTCGACCTTGACCCGTTTCACCGCCAGCGTCCGCGGCTCGCCGCCTGACGAGAACTGGATGATGTCCTCGCGCTCGTCGCTGTCGAGCTGGCGGTCGAGCTCCGGCGCGAGCACAGCCAGCTTCTGCCCGACCGCGCTCTTGTTGCCGGTCTTGAGCAAGGCTTCGGCGGAGCTGTTGATCAGTCGCACCTCGCGATTGGTGTCGACCGAAATGATGCCGGCGGTCACGCCCGAAAGCACGGCCTCGATGAACGCCCGGCGGCTGTCGAGCTGGTTGTTGGCGCTGACCAGCGCCCCGGTCTGCTCCTCGAGGCGGCGGGTCATGCGGTTGAAAGCATTGCCGAGCGTGGAGACCTCGTCATTGATCCTCGAGGTCGGCACGCGTGCCGAAAGGTCGCCCGCGGTCACCCGCCGCGCCGCATCCACCAGCTGCCCGACCGGCCGCACCAGCCGGTCGGCGAGGGTCAGCGCGATCCAGATCGACAGGGCCACGATCAGCAGCGAGACGAGCAGCAGGACCGCGTTGAAGCGGAACTGCAGCGTCCGCGAGTTGAGCAAGGTTCGCTGATAGTCGCTGGCCGCGCTCCGCGCCTCCTCGATCTGCTGTATCGCCGCCGGGTTCACCTTGCGCGAAGTATAGAGATAGACCTCCTCCTCGGGGTCGAGCCGCACCACCGCCTCGACGCGATCGCCGGCGTCGGTGACGACGAGCGGCTCGGCCGCCCGCAGCTTGCTCAGCGTGGATGCGGGGAACCGGCTTTCGAGCGGGCGGTCGTCGAGGTTGACGCCGCCGCGCAGCTGCAGCTCGCCCGCCCTCGAGACCGAGATCACCGCCGCTTCGGTGAGATCGCGGTAGACGGTCTGCAGGAACAGCTTCTCGCCGAAGGCGGAAGTGTCGATGCCGAACTGATTGATGTCCGCGATCACGTCCAGCGCCATCGCCTGCACATCGCGAAAGATGCGGCTCTTATTCTCCTCGGCATAGACTTGCGCGACATTGTCGGCATTTTCGAGGATGGTCCGGGCCCGGTCCGAGAACCAGAATTGGACGCCCTGCTGAAACAGTAGCGACGCGAAGATCACCACCAGCAGCGTGGGCACGCTGGCGATCACCGAGAACAGCGCCACCAGCCGGACATGCAGCCGCCCCCTCCCCCCCATTGGCGAGCGCGCCGCCCGGCCCATCGCCACCCGCCGCGCGATCAGCACCATCAGCGCCATCGCGGGGACGAGATTGGCGACCAGCAGCATCGCCACCAGCGGCGGCGTCAGCAGCGCCTGCGGGGAGCCCTGCTCGGCGACGATGAAATAGCTGATCGTCAGGGTCGCCAGCAACGCCGCCACCGCCGCGATCTCGACGAGCGGCATGATGCGGCTGCGGCGCAACGCGACCGACAGCCGGCGCCGCCAGCGGGGCCTCGAATCAGCGGTGGCGATGGGCGCTTCGGCGTTCACGTTGCGGGTGTACCACGAGATTGTGGCATAAAGAACACAGCAGATGACTCGGCTGGGCGTACTGGGCGGGGAATTCGGCTCACGGGCCCGACGAAAGCGCTGTTCGTGCGGGCCCTAGGCGGCAGTCCTTGCCAGCCACGGATCGTAAAAGTCACGCAGCATCGCCTTCGCCCGCACCGGATCGGCTTCCTTGTTGAAGGCGTTCCGGAACTCCGCCGAGCCATGCAGGCCGCGCGTGTACCAGCCGACATGCTTGCGCGCGCAATTGGCGCCGATCGCTGCGCCATAATGGTCGAGCATCGCTTCATATTGCTCCGCAATCACGCAATATTGCTCGTCCATGCTTGGATCGGCGAGCCGCACCCCGGTGCGCAGCCAATGCATCACCTGGCCGAGCAGCCACGGCCGGCCGTAGGCGCCGCGGCCGATCATCAGTCCGTCGGCGCCGGACTGCGCGAGCGCCGCCTCGGCATCGTCGATCGACTCGATGTCGCCATTGACGATCACCGGGACCGTCACCGCATCCTTGACTCTGCGGATGAAACGCCAGTCGGCTTCGCCCTTGTAGAGCTGGCAACGAGTGCGGCCGTGGACGGTGATCATGCGGACGCCGAGATCCTCCGCGATCCGCGCCAGCTCGGGCGCGTTGAGGCTGCCATGGTCCCAGCCCATCCGCATCTTCAGGGTGACGGGAACGTCCACCGCCCCGACCGTCGCCTCGATGATCGCGGCCGCCAGCGGGAGGTCGCGCATCAGCGCCGAGCCGGCATCGCCGTTCACCACTTTCTTCACCGGGCAGCCCATGTTGATGTCGATGATCGCGGCGCCGCGATCCTGGTTGAGCTTGGCGGCCTCGGCCATCTCGCCCGGAGTGCAGCCGGCGAGCTGCATCGAGACCGGATCCTCGATCGGATCCCATGCGGCCTTCTGCAGCGACTGACGCGTTTCGCGGATCATCGCTTGCGACGCGATCATCTCGGTGACGGTGAGCCCCGCGCCGTAGCGCTTCACGATCCGCCGGAACGGCCGATCGGTGACTCCCGTCATCGGCGCCAGGATCACCGGCGCTTCGATCCGGACCGATCCGATCGAGATGGGGGCTAGGCGGGACATGAGGGGACGGCGGGCCTTAACCGCAAAGCCGTTGGCAAGCAAGGTTTTGGTCGGCTACGGCGGCACGATGGGGAGCGCGGGCAGGACAATTGCTTTGGTGGTCGCCGCGGGCAGCGGCAGCCGCGCCGGGGGCGGGCTTCCCAAGCAATATCGGACGATTGCCGGGAAGGCGATGCTGGCGCACGCGCTGGATCATCTGCGGCACCCGCTGGTCGATGATGTGCGGGTGGTGATCGGCGCCGGCCAGGCCGAGCTTTACCAGTGTGCGGTCGGCGAGCGCGCCCTCGCCCGTCCCGTTCGCGGCGGCGCGACGCGTCAGCAGTCGGTGCGCAACGGCCTCGAGGCTTTGGCGACCGACGGGGGACCCGGCAAGGTGCTGATCCACGATGCCGCCCGCCCCTTCCTTCCCGGCGGCGTGGTCGAGCGGCTGATCGAGGCGCTCGCCAAGGCCGACGGCGCCGTGCCCGTGCTGCCGGTCGTCGACAGCCTCGCCCGGGCTTCGCAGACGCTGGGCGAGCCGGTGCGGCGCGAGGATCTGGTGCGGGTGCAAACGCCGCAGGCTTTCCGCTTTGCGCCTTTGCTTGCCGCCCACCGCCGCTGGACCGGCGCGGCCGACGCCACGGACGACGCCCAGGTCGCCCGTGCGGCAGGGCTGACCATAGCCACCGTGGCGGGAGACCCCCGGCTCGACAAGCTGACCCACGAGGAGGATTTGGAGCGGGCTGAGCGGCGGCATCGCGGCCGCCTCACCACCCGCGCCGGACTCGGCTTCGACGTTCACGCTTTGGCGGAAGGCGAAGAGCTCTGGCTCGGCGGCCTGCTCATCCCCCACAGCCGCGGCCTCAGGGGCCACAGCGATGCCGACGTCGTGCTCCATGCCCTGACCGACGCATTGCTCGGCGCTATCGGCGCGGGCGACATCGGCGATCATTTCCCGCCGAGCGACCCGCAATGGCGCGGCACCGCCTCGTCGCGCTTCCTCGAGCATGCGTGCCGGCTGATCGACGCGCGCGGCGGCAGGATCGATCATGCCGACGTGACCATCGTCTGCGAGGCGCCGAGGATCGGCCCGCATCGGGACGCCATGCGGCAACGGGTGGCGGCCTTGTTGCGGGTGGCAGCCGACCGGGTTAGCATCAAGGCCACGACCACCGAGCGGCTCGGCTTCACCGGACGCGGCGAAGGCATAGCGGCGCAGGCGATCGTCACCGTCAGGCTTCCGGAGGAAGAATGATCCAGCCGCTCCTCGCCGCCGCCATGGTCCTGTCTCAAGCGGCGGCTCCGGCCCCTCAATCGTGCCTCACCAGGCCCGAGGCGGCAGATGTGGCGCTCGTCATGCTCCCGGGAGTGATCGATGGCGCGGCCAGCAAGTGCGCCAGCGCGCTTCCGCGGGACGCCTTCCTTCGCACCGGCTCACGGGCCATGGCCGAGCGGCTCAGGCGGGAAAGCGCAAAGCGCGCGTCGCAGGCGATCGCGGCCTTCGCCAAGCTCGGCGACGAGCCGATGCCGAGCGGGGTCAGCGAAGCGACCATGAAGCAGCTGGTCGAAGAGGTGGCGGCCGGAGCGATCGTCGAAGGAATCAAGGTGCGCGACTGCGCCGCCGTCAATGAGGTCGTCGAAGCACTGGCCCCGCTTCCGGCGCCCAATCTCGCCACCGTCGTTGCCGTGCTGATGGAGCTTGGCGGCAAGACCGAGAGCGATTCGAGCTTCCGCATGTGCGCCGCCG
This sequence comes from Allosphingosinicella sp., assembly GCA_035942355.1. Taxonomy (GTDB): domain Bacteria; phylum Pseudomonadota; class Alphaproteobacteria; order Sphingomonadales; family Sphingomonadaceae; genus Allosphingosinicella. The sequence goes on from DASZDE010000012.1 coordinate 24,193, forward strand.
GCCGATGAGCGAGCGGCAGGACTTCATTCTCCCTGCCCGGCTGGTCGATCTGTCGCGCCGGGTGATCGATGCCAACCGCGCGCGCGGCACGCGGGTGGCGGTGGCGGAAAGCTGCACCGGCGGCCTGGTGGCGGCCGCGCTGACCGAGATTCCCGGCTCGTCGGACGTGTTCGAGGGCGGCTTCGTCACTTATTCCAACGAAGCCAAGCTCGAGGTGCTAGGGGTCAGCCTCGATGTGCTCGAGACGTTTGGCGCCGTGTCGGTCGCGGTCGCCTGGGCGATGGCGCAGGGAGCGCTGGCGCGGACCGGAGCCGACACCGCCGTGGCGGTCACCGGCATTGCCGGCCCGGAGGGCGGGACCGAGCGGAAGCCGGTCGGCACCGTCGTGTTCGCCCGCGCCCGGCGCGGCGCCGACCCGAGGGAGATCGTCGCCGATCGCAAGGAATTTGGCGACCTCGGCCGCGGCGGGGTGCGCCTTCAGGCGGCGCTGTGCGCGCTCGAACTGTTGATGCCGGTCGAGCCTTCGCCGTAAAGCTCGTGCGCCCGCGCCTCGAACGCGCCGATCATCCGCCGCAGCGCGCGGTCGAACATCTGTCCCGCGAGGCTCTCGAAAATGCGGGACTTGAACGCGAAATCGACGCAGAAGTCGATGTCGGTGCCGCCCTTCCCGTCGGGGCGGAAGTTCCAGCTGTTGTGGAGATATTTGAGCGGCCCCTCGATATAGTCGACGACGATCTTGGTCGGCCGCTGCTTGGTGACGCGGGAGGTGAAGGTCTCCTTCAGCGAGCGGAATCCGACGACCAGGTCCGCGATCATCAAGGCATCGCTGTCCGAACGCACCCGCGTCGCCGCCACCCAAGGCAGGAACTCCTGGTAGCGCTTCACGTCGGCGACCAGATCGAACATCTGATCGGGCGAGTAAGGCAGGTTCCGGCTCTCGGTGTGGCGGGGCATTACGTCGTCCCAGCGAAGGCTGGGACCCCAGCCAGGATCCGCGCCGAGCCTTTCACCCCCTGAGGTCCCAGCCTTCGCTCGGACGACGGGCGAGGCGCGCGGCCTTCATCTTCGCGAAGTCGTCGCCGGCATGGTAGCTCGAACGGGTCAGCGGGCTTGCCGCGACCAGGAGGAAGCCCTTGGCGCGGGCGATGGCGGCATAAGCGCTGAACGCCTGCGGCGTCACGAACTCGACCACTTTGGCGTGGTGCGGCGTCGGCTGGAGATACTGGCCCATAGTGAGGAAATCCACCTCGGCCGAGCGCATGTCGTCCATCACCTGGTGGACCTCGAGCCTTTCCTCGCCGAGCCCGACCATCAGGCCGGATTTGGTGAACAGCCTCGGGTCGTGCCGCTTGACCGACTCCAGCAGGCGGAGCGACGCATAATAGCGCGCGCCGGGACGAATCGTCGGATAGAGCCGCGGCACCGTCTCGAGATTGTGGTTGTAGACGTCGGGGCCGGCCTCGACGATCGCCTCGACCGCCGACTGCGCCTTGTTGCGGAAGTCCGGGGTGAGGATCTCGATGGTGGTCGAGGGCGCGGTGCGGCGGAGCGCTCGGATGACCTTGACGAATTGCGAGGCGCCGCCGTCGACGAGGTCGTCCCGGTCGACCGAGGTCACCACGATGTGGCTGAGGCCAAGCTCGGCGGCGGCGATCGCGACATGCTCGGGCTCGAGCGGATCGACGGCACGCGGCATGCCGGTCTTGACGTTGCAGAAGGCGCAGGCGCGGGTGCAGGTGTCGCCTAGGATCATCACCGTCGCGTGCTTCTTGGTCCAGCACTCGCCGATATTGGGGCAGGCCGCCTCCTCGCAGACGGTGGCCAGGTTGAGGCGGCGCATCAGCTTCCTGGTCTCGGCGAAGCCGGCGCTGGTCGGCGCCTTGACCCTTATCCAGTCGGGCTTGCGCTGGCGCGGCGCGGGTGCGGGAGCGAGGGCCTCGGACATGCCCGCCCAGATAGCGATGTCGCGGTGCACTTGCCACCCCTGCCCTCGCATGGCTAGCAGCGGCCGCAGGCGGAAACGATCCGGCCGCGCCGGGACCACGGAGTGAGGATGGCCGATTTCAACGCTTTGCTCGACGGCTACCGCCGCTTCCGAGCCACCGGCTGGGCGAGCCAGCGGGCACGCTGGTCGCGGCTCGCCGAGGGCCAGGCGCCCAAGGTGATGATCGTCGCCTGCTCGGACAGCCGGGTCGAGCCGGCGCTCATCTTCGACGCCAATCCCGGTGAGATGTTCGTGGTTCGCAACGTTGCCAACCTCGTCCCGCCGTTCGAGACCGGCGGCGGCCGCCACGGCATCTCGGCGGCGCTCGAATTCGCCGTCACCCAGCTTGCGGTCGAGGAAGTGATCGTGCTCGGCCACGGTTTCTGCGGCGGCTGCGCGGCCGCGCTGACCGGCCAGTTCGCGGGCGCCGATCCCGGCGAAGGCGGCTTCATCGCCCGCTGGCTCGAATTGCTCGACGAGGCGGGCGATGAAGTCCGCGCCGAGCATGGCGCAGCCGGCCGCGCCGCCTTACACGCGATGGAGCTGGCGGCGGTCCGCGTCAGCCTCGCCAATCTGCGCACCTTCCCGTGGGTGCGGGAGCGCGAGGCGGCCGGCGCGCTCACCCTCCACGGCGCCTATTTCGCGATATCCGACGGCATCCTCCATCTGCTCGACGAGGCGACCGGCGCGTTCGCGCCGGCAGACGCTTGACACAGGGCGGGTGAGGGCTGGACATGGCGGCATGACGCTGCGGCTTTATTACCATCCGTTCTCATCTTTTTGCCAGAAGGTGCTGATCGCGCTGCATGAGCGTGAGGTGGCGTTCGAACCTGTGGTCGTCGACCTGGGCGATGCCGACCAGCGGGCGGCGCTCCAGGCTCTGTGGCCGCTCGCCAAGTTCCCGGTGCTGTGCGACCAGGCGCGCGCGCTGACGGTGCCGGAATCAAGCGCGATCATTCTCCATCTCGACCAAGCGTGGCCGGGGGCGCCGCTGGTGCCGGCCGATCCGGACGCGGCGCTGCGGGCGCACATCTGGGACCGGTTCTGCGACAATTATGTGATGGCGCCGATGCAGAAGGCGGTGGCGGACCACCTCCGCCCGGCGGGGCATGGCGACCCGTATGGGGTGGCGGAAGCGAAGGCCCTGCTCGACCAATCGTACAAGATGCTCGATGCCAAGCTGGCAGAAGCCGGCGACGGCTGGCTCGCCGGCGGCGATTTCAGCCTCGCCGACTGCGCGGCCGCGCCGGCGCTGTTCTACGCCAATATCATAATGCCCTTCGCCGGCCGCCGCCGCCTCGAAGCCTATTACGAGCGGCTGCTCGCCCGCCCCTCCTTCGCGCGCGCGGTCGACGAGGCGCGGCCCTACCGCGACCTGTTCCCGCTGGAGTGGCCGGAAACCTATCGCTAAACGCGTCGGATCGGAAGGCAGCGCGGCCTCAGCCCAGCGCCTTCCTCAGCAACTCGTTGACAACCTGCGGATTGGCCTTGCCGGCCATCGCCTTCATCACCTGGCCGACGAAGAAGCCGAACAATTTGTCCTTGCCGCTCCGATACTCCGCCACCTTGTCCGCATTTGACGTCATGACGGCGGCGATCGCCGCGTCGATGGCGCCGGTGTCGGAGGTCTGCTTGAGGCCGCGGGCCTCGACGATCGCTGCGGGGTCCTCGCCGGTCTCGAGCATCAGCTCGAACACCTGCTTCGCGAGCGTGCCGGACAAGGTGCCGTCGGCCACCAGCGCGAGCAGCTCGGCGCCCTCGGCGGGGCTGACCGGGCTGTCCTCGATCGTCCGGCCGAGCCGGTTCAGAGCTCCGAACAGGTCGGAAATCAGCCAGTTGGCGGCCGCCTTGGCGAGCTGGGTCTCCGGCTTTGCCTGCTTCAATGCGCCCTCGGCGAGCAGGGCTTCGAACCAGCGGGCGGTGTCTGCCTCGGCGGTGAGCACGGCGGCATTGTAGGCGGAAAGGCCGAGCTCGGCCTCGTAGCGGGCGCGCTTGGCGTCGGGCAGCTCGGGCAGGCTCGCGCGGCAGTCTTCGAGGAAGGCAGGGCTCAGCTCGAGCGGGAGCAGGTCGGGGTCGGGGAAGTAGCGGTAATCGTGCGCATCCTCCTTCGACCGGAGTGCCCGGGTCTCGCCCTTGTCGGGATCGAACAGGCGGGTTTCCTGAACGATTTCGCCGCCGCTCTCGAGCAGATCGACCTGGCGTTTGGCTTCATAGTCGATCGTCGCCATGATGAACCGCACCGAATTGACGTTCTTGGTCTCGGTGCGGGTGCCAAGCTCGCCGCCGGGCCGGCGCACCGACACGTTGACGTCGGCACGCATAGACCCCTGCTCCATATTGCCGTCGCAGCTTCCGACATAACGTAGGATCGATCGAAGCTTTCGCACGTAAGCGCCTGCTTCTTCGGGCGAACGCATGTCGGGCTTCGACACGATCTCCATCAGAGCGACACCCGAGCGGTTGAGGTCGACATAGCTGTAATCGGGATGCTGGTCGTGCATCAACTTGCCGGCGTCCTGCTCGACATGGATACGCTCGATACCGATCCGCTTCCTGGCCCCTTCCTCAGGTTCGACCTCGATCGAACCTTCGCCGACAAGCGGATGATAAAGCTGCGAAATCTGATAGCCCTGCGGCAGGTCCGCGTAAAAATAATTCTTGCGGTCGAAGCGCGACCAGGCGTTGATCCGCGCCTCCAGGGCCATGCCGGTGCGCACCGCCTGGCGGATGCATTCCTCATTGGGCACCGGCAGCATGCCGGGCATCGCCGCGTCCACCAGCGACACCTGGCTGTTGGGCTCGGCGCCGAACTCGGTCGAGGCGCCGGAGAACAATTTGGCGTTCGAGGTGACCTGGGCATGGACCTCGAGGCCGATCACCACCTCCCATTCGCCGGTGGCGCCATGGATCCGATAGGGAGCGGCGGCGTCAGCCATCTTTATCCTCTGAGCTCATCGCGGCGGCGGCGTGGAGGGTGGCGAGCATCGATTCGATGCCCGCGAGCTGGGTTTCGGAGATGATCCCGTCGGGCAGGTTACGCAAGGTCGCGCGGATGCCGTCAAGCGACACTTCGATGTCGTCGGCGGTGGCGATGCCCTTCTCGGCCAGGATGCGGAGCGCGTGGATGCCGGCCAGGAAGCCGGCAAGGCCGAAGGTGAAGTCGCGCTTGTTCCAGGGCGTCTCGGCGATCATCACCACCACGCCTCCGGGCGAGCGTGGAAGCCGGCGCGCTCCTCAAAGGCCAGCGCCGCGTCGAGCACGCCCTGCTCGTCCAGCGGTCGGCCGATCAGCTGAAGGCCGAGCGGCAGACCCTGGTCGTCGAGCCCGGCCGGAACCGAGATCGCCGGAAGGCCGGCGAGGCTGGCGGGGACCGCGAACACGTCGTTCAGATACATGGCGATCGGATCGTTTGCCTTGTCGCCGAGCGCAAAGGCGGCCGACGGCGCGGTCGGCGTCAGCAGCAGGTCGCACTCGTCCCACACCCGTTCGAAATCGCGCGCGATCAGCGCCCGGACCTTCTGGGCCTGGTTGAAATAGGCATCGTAAAAGCCCGCCGACAGGACATAAGTGCCGATCATGATCCGGCGCTTGACCTCGGCGCCGAAGCCGGCGGCCCGGGTCGCCTCGTACATGTCGGCCAGGCTTCCGCGATCGGGCGCGACACGCTTGCCGTACCTCACCCCGTCATAGCGGGCGAGGTTCGAGGAGGCCTCGGCCGGGGCGATGATGTAATAGGTGGGCAGCGCATATTTGGTGTGGGGAAGCGACACAGGCACGATCTCGGCACCGGCGTCGCGCATCCAGGCGATACCCTGTTCCCAGATCCGGTCGATCTCGTCCGGGACCCCTTCGATCCGATATTCTTTCGGAATGCCGATGCGCTTCCCTTTGACGTCGCTGGAAAGATTTGCCTCCCAGTGCGGCACGGGCAGGTCGAGCGAGGTCGCGTCGCCGGGGTCGAAGCCGCCCATCGCCTCCAGCAGGATCGCGCAGTCGCGCACGTCGCGCGCCATCGGCCCGGCCTGGTCGAGCGAGGAGGCGAAGGCGACAATGCCCCAGCGCGAGCAGCGGCCGTAGGTCGGCTTGACGCCGGTGATGCCGGTGAAGGCGGCCGGCTGGCGGATCGAGCCGCCGGTGTCGGTGCCGGTGACGCCGGGCGCGATCCGAGCGGCGACCGCCGCCGCCGATCCCCCCGACGAGCCGCCCGGGGTGAGGGCGGCATTGCCGCCGTCGCGGCGCCGCCACGGCGAGATCACCGGCCCCCACGCGCTGGTCTCGTTCGACGAACCCATTGCGAACTCGTCCATGTTCAATTTGCCGAGCATGCCGGCGCCGGCTTCGAACAGATGGCGGCTGACGGTCGATTCATAAGCGGGCTCGAAGCCGCCGAGCATGAAGCTGCCGGCACTGGTCTGGACGCCTTCGGTGGCGAACAGGTCCTTGATGCCGAGCGGGACGCCCGACAGCGGGCGGAGGCGGTCCGCGGCGCGGTCCTGATCGGCCCGCTCCGCGGCGGCAAGCGCATGGTCGGGCGTCGTCACCACGAACGCGTTGAGCCCGCTCGCCCGCTCGACGGCGCGGTTGAACGCCTCGGCGACCTCTAGGGCGGTGAAGTCGCCGCCGCGCACGCCGTCGCGGATCGCGGCGACGCCGAGGTCGGTGAGGCTGGTCATTCGATCACCTTGGGGACGGCGAAGAAGCCATGCTCGGCGAGCGGCGCGTTGCCGAGCACGGCGTCGCGCTTGCCGCCGTCGGTGACGAGATCGGGCCGCAGGCGCAGCGCATTGGGTATGACGGCGGTCATCGGCTCGATGCCGGTAACGTCGACCTCGCCAAGCTGCTCGATCCAACCGAGAATATTGTTCAGCTCGGGCACCAAAGCCTCGACCTCGTCGCCGGTGACCGCAATGCGGGCGAGCTTCGCGATATGGCGCACGATGGCCTGGTCGACGGACATGGGGGCGCCGCTAGCATCCGCCCCTGCCACGTTCAAGGCGCGGCTCTCCCGTCACCCGCTGGCACGAGCGCCCTGTCGGGTTTGGCTTGGCCGGGCGGTTGCTTTACCTGAGTGAGTCACAGGATGCGCTCCCGCGGCTAAAGAGCGGGCCGGCGGGCGGGTTCGACCCTCCGTCCGGCCACCGGAAAGGATGCCCGATGAAGCCGATGACCGATCAGCATCTCGCCATCCTGCGCCGCCACATGACGGAGGTGGTCGATCTGCATTTCGACCTCACCAGCGACGAGATCGGCAAGGACCGGCCCGACGAGCGGCTGCGCTCCGCGATGCTGAAAGTGCCGCGGCACCTGTTCGTGCCCGGCCAGCTCGCCGCGCTGGCCTATCAGGACACGCCGCTGCCGATCGGCTTCGACAAGACGGTGTCGCAGCCGTTCATCGGCGCGCTGATGCTCGACCTGCTCGGGCCGCCGCAGCCGGGCGAGCGGGTGCTCGAGGTCGGCACCGGGCTCGGCTATCAGGCGGCCTTGCTCGCCGAGCTCGGCGCCAGGGTGTGGAGCGTCGAGATCGTCGAGGAATTCGCCAGCGAAGCGGGGCTCCGGCTGTTGACGCTCGGCTACGGCAACATAACCATCCGCGTCGGCGACGGCTCGCGCGGCTGGGCCGAGCATGCGCCGTTCGACCGCATCCTGGTCACGGCCGCCGCCCGCGAGCCGCCCGATCCGTTGCTCGACCAGCTCGCCCGCGGCGGCCGGTTGGTGATCCCGGTCGGATCGGGCGACGTCCAGCAGCTCAGCGTGATCGACAAAGGCGGCGAGGGCGAGATCGAGACGCGCGAAGTCATCCCAGTCCGCTTCACCCGCCTCGAATCGATGGCCTGAAGGCAGCCGCGGCTCAGACGGAGGCGGTGCAGCGGCGCGACGATTCTGCGAAGCTCATCACCGGGGCAAGGATCCAGCCGTCGTCCAGCGGGGCCCCGCCGAGCGGGTCTACTCGCCTTGATTTCATAATCAGGCGCGTCGGCGTCGAGGCCCGAAATGATCATAGGAGTCGGGCTCCGCAGACCAGGATACGAAACCTGTCGCCGAGCACGCGAGCAGGCGCAATCCAGCACCGCCTCGGAACCCGAGAGTCGGCTGGCTGGCTCACCGCACCCTTCCGGTTTACCGCATCTTCATTCCGGCCTGGCTAAGGCGGGAGCGGGGTTGGGGAACTTCATGCTGCGCGTCTATTCCTGCATTGCTCACGAGCATGACTGGCGGCTGATCGTCGTCGCGGGAATCATCTGCCTGGTCGCCGCCTTCACCGCTTTCTCGATCCTTGAACAGGCGCGGCTCGCGCACCGCCGCCGACCCGCTTGGTTGGCCGCCGCCGGCTTCGTGTCAGGCACCGGCATCTGGGCCACCCATTTCGTCGCGATGCTCGCCTACGAGCCGCGGCTGCCGATCGGTTACGACGCGCCGCTGACCCTATTGTCCATCGCAGTTGCGATGGTGGTCACTGCCGCCGGCTGGTGGACCGCCTTGCGCGCGCCGCGCTGGGCGCCCGCGGCGGCCGGCGCGGTGATCGGCGCCGGCATCGGGTCGATGCATTATCTCGGCATGGCGGCGGTGACCTTGCCGGGCCGCTTCGTCTACGACGAGGCGCTGGCCACGGCTTCGATCCTCATCGGGATCGTGCTCGCCGCGCTTGCCCTCGCGGACCAGCGGCGCCGGCCCGAGGCGCTGCCGTGGCGCCCTGCCCTCCTGTTCACGGCCGCGATCTGCGGCCTCCATTTCACCGCGATGGGCGCCGCCACGATCATCCCCGACCCGCGGCTGGCGGTCCCGGAAGCCGCGATCGGCAGCCAGACGCTGGCCGTGGCGGTGGTGGTAATGGCGCTGGTCATCCTCGCGATCAGCCTGGCTGTGGTGCTGTTCGACCGCAAGCTCGACCGCCAGGCCGCCGACGAGGCGCGCCGGCTGCGCACCTTCGCCGACGCGGCGATCGAGGGGCTGGTGGTGGTCGACGGCGACCGCATCGTCGATGCCAACCGCAGCTTCCTCGCCCTCGCCGGCATTGCCGAGGCCGAGCACCGGCCAGCCTCGCTGGCGCAGCTGCTGCCGGGCCTCGACGCGGGCCGGCTGCCGACTGCCGGCGACAAAGCGCCGACCGAGGCTCGGCTGATCGGCGCCGATGGCCGCGAATGCCCGGTCGAGGTGCTGGCGCGGCCACTCGACTGGCGCGGGGTCCAGCTGCGGGTCCTCGCCATTCGCGACGTCAGCGAACGCAAGGAAGCCGCCGCTCGAATCGCCCACCTCGCCTTACATGACGCCCTCACCGGCCTTCCCAACCGCGCGGTGTTCGCCGACCGCCTCGCCGCCACGCTTGTCGAGGCGGAGGGCGAGCCGGTCGCGGCGATATGCGTCGATCTCGACGGTTTCAAAGCGGTCAACGACATGTTCGGCCATCCCGTGGGCGACGCCTTGCTGGTGGAAGCCGGCCAGCGGCTGCGCGCGGCCGCCGGACCGGATTGCCTGGTGGCGCGTCTCGGCGGCGACGAGTTCGCCATCGTCCAGACCGGCGATCGCCAGCCGCACCGGGCCGGCCAGCTCTCCGAGCGATTGGTCGCCCTTCTGGGCGAGCCCTTCGTCCTCGGCGAGCAGGCGGTGCGAATAAGCTGCAGCGTCGGCGTCGCGCTCTATCCGGCCGACGCGGAAAGCCCGGCCGACCTCGTCAAGAATGCCGACCTGGCGCTTTACCGAGCCAAGGCGGACGGGCGCGGCACGACCCGTTTCTATGAGCCGGCGATGGACGAGGCGCTGCGCCAGCGCCGCCAGCTCGACGCCGACCTCCGGCAAGCGATCGACAAGGGCCAGATGGCGGTCCACTACCAGCCGCTGGCCGATCTCGAGAGCGGCCGCATCGTCGCGTTCGAGGCCTTGCTTCGCTGGACCCACCCGGTGCACGGGCCGGTCAGCCCCTATACGTTCGTGCCGCTGGCCGAAGAAAGCGGCTTCATCGTCGCGCTCGGCGAGTGGGTGCTCCGCCAAGCCTGCGCCGAGGCGGCGGGCTGGCAGTCCTCGCTACGGCTGTCGGTCAACCTGTCGCCGGTGCAATTCGTTTACGGTGATCTTGCCGCCACCGTCCAGCGGATTGTCGCCGACACCGGGCTCGATCCGGCCCGGCTCGATCTGGAGGTCACCGAAGGGCTGCTGATCAAGGACGCCGAGCGGGCGCTCGCCATCCTGCGCCGGCTGAAAGCGCTCGGCGTGCAGATCTCGATGGACGATTTCGGAACCGGCTATTCGTCGCTGAGCTATTTCCGGATGTTTCCGTTCGACAAGGTCAAGATCGACCAGTCGTTCGTGCGCGAGATGATGGACAATCCGCAGGCCCGCGCCATCGTCCGCTCGGTGATCGGCCTTGGCCGGGGCCTCGGCATGCCGGTGGTGGCCGAGGGCGTGGAGACGGGCGAGCAGCTCGACTGTCTGCGTGCCGAGGGCTGCGACCAGGTCCAGGGCTATCTGATCAGCCGCCCCGGGCCGATCGAGCAGTTCGACCGGGTGGTGATCGACCGCGGCGACGACGAGCGCGCGCGGCGCCGGGCGCGAGGCTGAAGCCGCCGACCGCCGGCAGGCTCGCCCGGCCTTGCGGCCGATGCTAGCCTGGCACCGTGAGTGAACCTGGGAAAAGGGCCTACCGAGGTCGGCGGGCCGCCGTGCCGCTGCTGGTGCTGCCGGGCGCGCTCGGCATCGCCGACGGCGGCGGCGCTGTTGCCCGCATGCTGGAGCCCGCGCGCCCGGTGGTGCACTTCGACTATGGCAGCGAGGACCGGGTTGGGCCGCTGCTCGGCCGGGCGGTTGCGGCGATGGATGCGGCCGGCGCCGATCGGTTCGACATATTGGGCGTGTCGATCGGCGGCTGGTTCGCGCAATGCCTCGCCGCCCGCCATCCCAGCCGTGTTCGCAGAATCGTCCTCGCCCACAGTTTCGTGCTGCGCGGCGGCGACGCATGGCGCTTCCGGCTGGCGCTGCGGCTGTGGCCGCTCCTGCCAGAGCGGCTGCTGCGCGCCGGCATCCGGGCTCGCGGCAGGCGCGCGCTGCGGCCGCTGCGCACGCTGTCGGAGGACGGCTACCGGGCCGTCCTCCGCCAGATCGAGGCGAAGCTGGCCGAGCGAGCGGCGCTGGCGGCGCTGGCGGCGCAGCAGGAGGTCATCCTCGACTCGCTGTCGCCGCCGCCGCCCAAGCCCGACGCCGCAATGCCCATTCTGATCATTGAACCGGAGGACGACGCGCTGATCGGCCCCGGCGACCGCGCGCGCCTGCGCCGGCATTTTCCGGACGCGCGGGTGGTGCGGCTCGAGGGCGCCGGCCATATCGGCGCGCTGGTGCGTCCCCGCGAGCTGGCCGAGGCGGTCGACCGCTTCCTGAGATGAGCGGCGGCGCCTCCGGCTCGACAGCGGGGATCCAGACGGGCTAGGCTGGCGGGAAGTGGATGAGGAGGCTGCGATGGCGTTTGTCGACTGGCGGATGCGGGGGTCGGAGATCACCAACTGCAATTGCGACTGGGGCTGCCCGTGCCAGTTCAACGCCTTGCCGACCCGCGGCGATTGCCGGGCGGTGGTGGCGATGCGGATCGACGAGGGCCATTTCGGGGAGGTGCCGCTGTCCGGCTTGTGCTGGGCCGGGATGTTCGCCTGGCCGAAGGCGATCCACGAGGGCGGCGGCGAAGCCTTCGTGGTGATCGACGACAAGGCGGACGAGGCGCAGCGCAGCGCCCTCCTCACCGTGCTGTCGGGGCAGGAGACCGAGCCCGGCGCGACCATCTTCAACGTGTTCGCCACGGTGATCGACACCCATCACGAGCCCGCCTTCCGTCCGATCCGGTTCGAGGCCGACATCGAAAATCGAACCGGGCGGGTGGCGATCGACGGCATCGTCGACACGCGTATCGAGCCGATCCGGAACCCGGTGACCGGCGCGCCGCACCGCGCCCGCGTGTCGATGCCCGACGGGTTCGAATATCGCGAGGCTGAATATGCGAGCGGCGCCACCGAGGCGACCGGACCGGTGCCGCTCGGCTGGAGCTCGCGCCACGCCCATTTGACGATGCTCGACATGTCGACCCGCGGTGTCGCCTGACCCGGGCCGAGGGACGGCGGCCGGCGCGCCGCTGATCGACCGCATCCTGGTGCGCGACCAATGGCTGGTCGGGTCCGCGCTGCTGGGGGCGGCGGCGCTCGCCTGGTGGTGGGTCGCGGCCGATGCAGCGGCCCACGAGGCGATGGCGGGGATGGCGCCCGATCCCTGGTCGCCCGCCTATCTCGGCCCGGCCTTCGCGATGTGGGCGCTGATGATGGCGGCGATGATGCTGCCGTCGGCGACCCCGATGATCCTGCTCTACGCGCGCTTCGCCCGCAATGCGGCACCGGCCAAGGCGCCCGCCGCGGCGGCCCTGTTCGTGCTCGCCTATCTGGCGGTATGGTCGGCCTTCTCGGCGGGTGCCGCCCTCGCCCAGGCGGCGTTGGTGGCCAGCGGGCTGGTGTCGCAAATGGCGCTGGCGCTCGGCGACCGGCGGCTGGCGGGCGGCCTGCTCGTCCTGGCCGGCCTCTATCAGCTCACCCCGCTGAAACAGGCCTGCCTCGCCGAATGCCGCTCGCCGCTCTCGTTCCTGATCCGGCTATGGCGGCCGGGCCCGGCGGGCGCGCTGCGGCTCGGGCTCGCGCATGGCGGCTATTGCCTCGGCTGCTGCTGGGCGCTGATGGCCTTGCTGTTCGTCGGCGGCGTGATGAACCTGGCCTGGGTCGCCGTGCTCGCGGCTTTGGTGTTCGCCGAAAAGCTCGCCCCGCCCCCGGTGCGCGCGACCGGGCTCATCGCCGCGACCCTGATAGCGGCGGGCGCAGCGCTCCTCGCGGGCCTGTCCGCCCAGCCTTGACGGCCGGCTAGAAGGCCTCCGCCGGCAGCGCCATCAGGCTCTCGGCGCCGGCTTCGATCTTGCGCCGCTCGGCGCCGGCCTGGGGGAGGATGCGCTCGGCGTAGAAACGGGCGGTGACCAGCTTGGCCTCGTGGAAGGCGCGGTCCTCGGCGCCGTTCGCCAGCGCTGCGGCGCTCGCCTTGGCCATGCGCAGCCACATCAGGCCGAGCGTCACCAAGCCCATCAGGTTCATGTAGCTGTAGGAGGCGGCGCCGGCATTGTCGGGATTCGCCATGCCGTTCTGCATCAGCCACATCGTCGCCTGCTGGAGGTCGTCGACCGCCTTCTCCAGCGCGAGCGCGAAATCGCGGCTGCCTTCGGCGGCCTTGGCCTCGCCGATCTCTTCGGCGAGCAGCTTGAAATAGGCTTGGACCGCTCGCCCGCCATTCTGGCCGAGCTTACGGCCGACCAGGTCGAGCGCCTGAATGCCGTTGGCGCCTTCGTAGATCATGTTGATGCGGGCGTCGCGGACGAACTGCTCCATCCCCCATTCGCGGATATAGCCGTGGCCGCCGTAAATCTGCTGGGCGTTGGTGGCGACCTCATAGCCCTTGTCGGTGAGATAGCCCTTGATCACCGGGGTCAGCAGCGAGATCAGATCGTCGGCCGACCGGCGCTCCTCCTCGGTCTGGCTGCGGCGGGCGAGATCGACCTGGAGCGAGCCCCACAGGATCAGCGCGCGCGCCGCCTCATTATAGGCTTTGGCCTCCATCAGCATGCGGCGGATGTCGGGGTGGACGATGATCGGATCGGCCTTCTCGCCCGGCTCCTTGGCGCCGGTGAGCGAACGGCCCTGGCGCCGGTCCATCGCATAGTGGACCGCGTTCTGGCGGGCGACCTCGCCTTGCGCAAGGCCCTGGAGGCCGACGCCCAGGCGGGCGGCATTCATCATGATGAACATCGCCTGCAGGCCCTTTTCGGGCTCGCCGACCAGCCAGCCGGTGGCCCCGTCATAATTCAGAAGGCAGGTCGAGTTGCCGTGGATGCCCATCTTCTCCTCGATCGAGCCGCACATGACGCGGTTGCGTTCGCCGAGCGAGCCATCGTCATTGACCAGGAACTTGGGCACGATGAACAGCGAGATGCCCTTGACGTTGTCGGGAGCGCCGGCCCGCTTGGCGAGGACGAGGTGGATGATGTTGTCGGTGAGGTCGTGCTCGCCGGATGAAATGAAGATCTTGGTGCCGGTGATCCTGTAGCTGCCGTCGGGCTGCTCCTCGGCCTTGGTCCGGAGCAGGCCGAGATCGGTCCCGCAATGGGGCTCGGTGAGGTTCATCGTGCCGCCCCACTCGCCCGCGACCATCTTGGGCAGGTACTTCGCCTTTTGCTCGTCCGAGCCCTTGACCAGGATCGACGCGATCGCGCCCTGGGTGAGGCCGTGATACATTTCGAACGCCTGGTTGGCCGAGACCAGATATTCGGTGAGCGCGGTCGAAAGGACGTGCGGGAGTCCCTGCCCGCCATATTGTTCGGGCGCCGACAAGGTCGTCCAGCCGGCGTCGCGGAACTGGGCATAGGCTTGTTTGAAGCCGGGCGGGGTGGAGACCGAGCCGTCCTCGTGCCGGACGCAGCCATGCTCGTCGCCGACCCGATTCAGCGGCTGCAGCACTTCCTCGGCGAAGCGCGCGCCTTCGCTGAGGATCGCCTCGATCAGGTCGGGCGTGGCGTTCTCGAAGCCCGGCAGGTTGGAATAGCGTTCGAGGCCGAGCAGATGATCGAAGATGTAGCGGGTCTCGCGGACGGGAGCGGTGTAGCTGGGCATGGCGGTCCTCTTCGAAGGATCAGTCGAGCTTGGCGGTAGCGTCGCCGACCATGGCGATGAAGCGCTCGAGCTCCTTGATGGTGGCGTCGATGTCGATCCTTTGCTTGTTCAGCAGGTCGACCCGGGCGCGGCATTTGTCGATCGTCACCCGGCGCTGCGACTCGCGGTTGTCGCCGAGGTCGTACAGGTCGATCATCTCGCGTATGTCGGCCAAGCTGAAACCCACCCTCTTGCCGCGCAGGATCCAGGCGAGCCGAGCGCGGTCGCGCCACGAATAGATGCGGGCGAGGCCCTGCCGACGCGGTGCGATCAGCCCCTCATCCTCGTAGAAGCGAAGCGCGCGGGCGGTCACTCCGAATTCCTCGCAAAGATCGGTGATGCTATAGGTCTGGGTGCTGTGCTCCGAATGGGCGAAATCGGAGTGGAGGGCTGACTGGGGCATGGCGCCCCGGTAGTTTACGTTCACGTCAACGTCAAGCGGTTGCCGCTACGGCAGCCGAACTGGGAGAAAGACGGCAATGACTTCCGCGACCGCCTTGTGGGCGAAGACCGGGCTTCTGTGGTTCCTCGCGACCATGGTGTTCGGCCTCTATCTCGGCCTCACCCAGCAGTTCGGCGCCTCCTCGCCGCACGCCCATCTCGGCCTGCTCGGCTGGCTGTCGGCGGCGGCCTTCGCCTTCCTCCATGCCGCGGCCGATCCCGACGGAGAGCTGACCGGCCGCGCCCGGCTCCACTGGGGAGCGCACAATCTCGGCATGGTGGTGCAGGTCACCAGCCTGTGGATGGTGATCCGGACCGGCGACGGCCGCTACGGGATGCTGATCGGCATCGGCGGGCTGATCATCATCCTGGCGACGCTCGGGCTGATCGCGATGCTGTGGCCGCGCCTGCGGCGGCGCGCCTAGGCTCGGAAAGATCCTCTCCCCGCGGGGAGACGGGGCTGGCCCGGTGCGGCCAGGATACGGGATGGCCTAGCTCCCACCACCTGAGCAGAGGGGCTCGCCGACCAGATCCTTCGCCCTGGCGGCGTCGGCGCGGGTGGCGCCGACGCGGGTGAAGGCGGCGCCGTCCATGGCCGCGCGGGCGCCGCAATAATAAGCGCAGCCGTCGGGGATGGCGGCGGGGAACCTGATGGTGGTGCCGGCGATCTTCGCTTCGATCGTGCAGGCCTCGTCGCCGGCCATGGCGAGGCGGAGCGCGTCGCCGTCGCGGCTGGCGGTGCCGCTGCCCGAGCAGCTGTGCATGTTGGCGCCCCACACGACCAGCCCGAAGCGGGTCGTGCCGCCCTCCCCCGGCACCATGCACAGCTGATTCCTGGGATCGGCGTCGCCGCCCTCGTAAAGGCCGGTGAGGCTGGTGAGCACGCCGCCCTCGCCAGCACCCTTGCCGGCCGCCGGCGCGACGGGAGCGGCGGCGTTGCCAGACTGCGAATCGCCGTCCGAACAGCCGGCGAGCAACGCGAGGACGAGGGCAAGCTGTCTCATCTTTGCTCCAATGCTTTGGGGGCCGGCGGGGTTCACGCCCGCTTGCTACCGCATGCGGCAAGCGCCGCAATCGGAAAAGTCGCTGCGCCACAGGCGACAAACGCGTCCCGCTTCCCTATATGGCGGGCGTCGGGCGGATTCGCCGGCGCCGGCTGGGCAGACGGGGCGAGGCACGGACACGGACATGCTGATCACCAATCCCTTTGACGACGACAAGTTGCGCGAGGAATGCGGGGTGTTCGGCATCTGGGGCGCCGACACCGCTTCGGCCGTGGTCGCGCTCGGGCTGCACGCGCTCCAACATCGGGGCCAGGAAGCCGCTGGCATCACCAGCTGGGATGGACGCCTGTTTCACAGCCACCGCGCCCAGGGTCATGTCGCCGGCAATTTCGACCGCGACGAGGTAATCCGCAGCCTCGCCGGCCGAACCGCGATCGGCCATGTCCGCTATTCGACGACCGGCGAGACCGCGCTGCGCAACGTCCAGCCGCTGTTTGCGGAGCTCAGCTCGGGCGGCTTCGCGATCGCGCATAACGGCAACATCTCGAACGCGCTCAAGGTCCGGCGCGAGCTCAACCGCCGCGGCTCGATCTTCCAGTCGACCTCGGACACCGAGGTCATCATCCACCTCGTCGCGACCTCGACCTACCGCACCTTGCTGGACCGCTTCATCGACGCGCTGAAGCAGGTCGAGGGCGCTTACAGCCTGATCTGCCTGACCAGCGAAGGCATGATCGCCTGCCGCGACCCGCTCGGCATTCGCCCACTGGTGATGGGCCGTCTCGGCGACGCCTATATTTTCGCGTCGGAGACGGTGGCGCTGGATGTGGTCGGCGCGACCTACATCCGCTCGGTCGAACCTGGTGAGCTGATCATCGTTTCCGAACGCGGCGTGCGCTCGCACCGGCCGTTCGCGGACGTGCGGCCGCGGCCGTGCATTTTCGAGCATGTCTATTTCTCGAGGCCGGATTCGATCGTTGACGGGTCGTCGGTCTATTCGGTGCGCAAGCGGATCGGCGCCGAGCTCGCGATCGAGAATCCGGTGGTGGCCGATTATGTCGTGCCGGTGCCCGATTCCGGGGTGCCGGCGGCGATCGGCTACGCCCAGCAATCGGGTATCCCGTTCGAGCTCGGCATCATCCGATCGCATTATGTCGGCCGCACCTTCATCCAGCCGAGCGACCAGGTCCGCCATTTGGGCGTCAAATTGAAGCACAATGCCAACAGCGCCCTGATCCAGGGCAAGAGCCTGGTCCTGATCGACGATTCGATCGTTCGCGGCACGACCAGCCTCAAGATCGTGCAGATGCTGCGCGACGCCGGCGCCCGCGAGGTCCACATGCGGATCGCCTCGCCCCCGACCCGGCACAGCTGCTTTTACGGAGTCGACACGCCGGAGCGAGCGAAACTGCTCGCCGCGCAGATGAACGTCGCCGAGATGGCCGACTATATCAACGCCGACAGCCTCGCCTTCCTGTCGATCGAGGGGCTGTACCGCGCGCTCGGCGAAGACGATCGGGACGAGGGGCAGCCGCAATATTGCGACGCCTGCTTCACCGGCGCCTATCCGACCCGGCTCACCGACCATGAGGAGCATGAGCCGGCCGACCAGCTCGCCCTGCTCGCCGAGCGCTACGCCTAGCCTCGCCGCGTGACTGGGTCGCTCCACGGCCGGACCGCATTGGTGACCGGCGCCAGCCGCGGCATCGGCGCAGCCGTCGCCGAGGCACTTGCGGGCGAGGGGGCGCATGTGGTGATTACCGCCCGAACGGTAGCCGGGCTGGAGGAAGTCGAGGAGCGGATCCACGCCGCCGGCGGCAGCGCGACGATCGCCCCGCTCGACCTCACCGACGGCGACAGCATCGCCCGGCTCGCCGCCGCCGTGGCCGAACGCTGGGAGGCGCTCGACCTGCTCGTGCTCAACGCGGCCACCCTGGGGTCGCTGGCGCCGGTGCCGGCGATCGACGGCAAGGAATTCACCCGCGTGCTGACCCTCAACCTGCTCGCCCAGCAGGCGCTGATCGCGGCGTTCGACCCGCTGCTGAGGAAGAGCCAGGCGGGCCGGCTGCTGGCGGTGACCTCGAGCGTCGGCCGCCATCCGCGCGCCTTCTGGGGCGCCTATGGCGCGTCCAAGGCGGCGCTCGAAGCGCTGGTGCTGAGCTATGCCGACGAAGTCCGCAACCTCGGCTCGCCGAAGGTGGCGATCGTCGATCCGGGCGCGACAGCGACGGCGATGCGCGCCCGCGCCTTCCCCGGCGAGGACCAGGCGGCGCTGAAGCCGCCGGCCGCTGTCGCCGAGGCGGTGGTCGCGCTGCTCCGCCGCGACTTCGACACCGGCTACAGGCTCGAAGTCACCGGCTGAGCGCCGCCGGCCCCGGCGCCGCCGCCCGGTCTCACACGATCTCGGTCAGCATCTCCCAGCCCGCAGCCGGCGCCATGAGCATCACGGCGTCGGCGGTCCGCGCGTCGGCGAACGCGGCCGGCGCCGCCGGCGCGGCGGCGGGCGGGGCCGTATAGGCGTAGAAGTCCGAGCGGGTGATGGGGGGGTGGGGGGTCACCCGGGCGAACAGGACCTGGGCGGCGCCGCCGGCGCCGTCGATATCGTAGAAGATGTTGCCGTTGGCCGCATTGTAGATGATCCGGTCGGACGCGTCGGCGGCCGCAGCGCCGGCATGGAAGGCGGCGATCGGCAGCACCCCGTCGGCGGCGATGCCGCCATAGACGGCGCGGTCGAGCAGGAT
>DASZDE010000013.1:0-8524 GCA_035942355.1 Allosphingosinicella sp.
CTCCTGCTCAAGATCAACATGGGCGCCGGCCATGGCGGCAAGTCGGGACGCTGGGACTCGCTTCGCGAAGATGCCGAAGCCTATGCGTTCGTGCTGACCCAGCTGGGCGGGGCCGAGTGACCCCGTTCGAGCGGCAAGTCACCGCGCGCGGCGAGGACATTGACGAGCTCGGCCACGTCAACAATGCGGCCTGGGTGCGCTGGATCCAGGATCTCGCGACCGCCCATTGGGAGGCGGTCGCCAGCGCCGGGCATCGCGACGCCTATATCTGGGTCGTGACGCGGCACGAGATCGACTATCTGCGCAGCGTCGGCCCCGGCGAGACCGTGACCGGCCGCACCTGGGTCCCCGACCCGCCCAAGGGCGCCCGGTTCGACCGTCACATGGAGTTCGTCGGCGCCGACGGCAAGCCGCGGGTGAGGGCCAAGACGACGTGGGCGATCATCGACCGGGCGACCGGCAGGCCGCTCCGCGTCCCCAAGGAGGTCGCCGAACCCTTCCTGGCCTAGTCGCGCAGCGCCGCGACGACCTGGCGGATCGCTCTCAGGCTGGTGGCGAAACCCATGTGCGAGCAGTCGATCTCGATCTGGCGGTCGCTCTGGCAGTCGGTGCCGCGCGCGCAGCCCGGCGCGACCATGCCGTCCCGCCTCGACCAGAAGGCGATGGTCGGGACCGGAGGCTTGGCGCTCAGATCCGATTCGATGGGCGGGCGATCGACGGTGTGGCTGTTGACCAGCTCGTAAAGGCGCCACGCATTGTTGGCATGCCGGTCGCCCGAAAATGGCGCGCCTAAGGTGACGACCCTGGCGACGAGGTCCGGCCGGACCTTGGCCGCCTCGCGCGCATAGATGCCGCCCAGGCTCCAGCCCACCAGGGTCGCGGGGCGGCCGCCGGCAAAGCGTTCCAGCCGTTCGACCACCCGCTCGATCGTATCCGCGCGCGCGCCGAGGTTGAGCCCCATCCCCCAGCCGCACACCCGATAGCCTTCCTCGGCGAACGCGCGCTGGAGGGCGAGGGTCGAACGGTCGGACGCGAAGAAGCCGGGGATCACCATCAGCGGCTGCCCGTCTGCGGAGCCGCGCTCGCCCAGCCTTCCGAAGCCGCAATAGATGCGGGCCGCCAGCGCCGCGCCCTCCCACAGCAGCAGGTGCAGCGGCGGCGCTCGATCTTCGGGCGGCTGAACAGACATAGGTCCGAAATAGCGATCAGCCGCGCCGCTTCAAAGGGTCACAGATATTCGCCACCCATGAGCATTCGGAGCGCCTCGGGAAGCCGGACCCGCCCGTCCGCCTGCTGGTGGTTCTCGAGCAGCGGCACCAGGATGCGCGGGCTGGCCAGCGCGGTGTTGTTGAGCGTGTGGACGAACCGCACCTTGCGCTCCCCGTCGCGCCACCTCAGGTTCGCCCTTCGCGCCTGCCAGTCGTGTAAGGTGGAGCAGCTGTGGGTCTCGCGATACTTGCTTAAGGACGGCACCCAGCATTCGATGTCGTTCATCCGGTACTTGCCGAGCCCCATGTCGCCGGTCGAGGCCTCGATCACCTGATAGGGAATTTCGAGGTCGCGGAGCAGGCCCTCGGCGTTGGCGAGCAGGCGGGCGTGCCAGGCCGCGCTCTCGGCTTCGTCGTCGCGGCAGATCACATATTGTTCGAGCTTGTAGAATTGGTGGACGCGCAGCAGCCCGCGCACGTCGCGTCCGGCGCTCCCGGCCTCGCGGCGGAAGCAGGGCGAATAGCCGGCATAGAGGATCGGCAGCCGGTCCGCTTCGATTATCTCGCCCGCATGGAGTCCGGTGAGCGCGATCTCGCCCGTCCCCGCAAGATAGAGGCCGTCCTTTGGTATCTCATAGGCCTCCTCCTCGTGGCCGGGGAAGTGGCCGGTCGCGACGAAGGCGTGCGGCCGCGCCAGCGCCGGCACCGTCATCAAGGTGAAGCCATCCGCGGCGAGCCGCTGTTGAGCGTGGAACATGATCGCCTGCTCGAGCAAGGCGAGCCGACCCTTGAGGCAATAGGTGCGCGAGCCCGACACTTGGGTGATCCGCGCGAGGTCCGCCCAGTCGTTCATCTCGACGCGCGCGACATGGTCGCGCGCCTCGAAGCCGAAACGCGGCACCTCGCCTTCCTGCCGCACCACTGTGTTGAAGCTTTCGTCCGGCCCGACCGGCGCCCCCTCCCAGGGGATGTTCGGCACTTGGAGGAGAAGGTCGTCGAGCCGGGATGTTTCAGCCGCGAGCCGCGCCTCCTCTAATTGGATCCGCTCTACAATCAGCTTCACCTGCTGGCGGAGACTTGCTTGCTCCGACACTGGCGCCGAGCGGAAGCCGTCACTCAGTCTTTTCCGCTCCTGGCGAAGCAGTTCGACACTCGTCTTGGCGGAGCGAACCGAGCTGTCGAGTTCCAGCAGCAGGCCGACCTCCAGGGGCGCGCCTTTCTCCTCCGCCGCCTTGCGCACGGCTTCGGGGTTCTCACGGATGAAGCTGAGGCTGAGCATGGGGGTCCTCTAATCGGGCCCCGATCAAAGTACCACTTTGATGGGATGGAATGGCGGAGACGGAGGGATTCGAACCCTCGGTAGGGAATTTATCCCTACGGCGGTTTAGCAAACCGCTGGTTTCAGCCACTCACCCACGTCTCCGCTGAGCGCCGAGGGGGGCTATAGCGGCGGCCTTATTGCGGTTCAACCGAGCAGGACGACTCGTTCCGGCGCAAGATCGACTCGGCTCGTCGCCGCCACGTTGCCCGATTCGACGGCACTGGATTAGCGTCGGCTGTCGTGCGGGGGTATCGTCATGATGAAGCTTAGCGTTCTCAAATTGGCCGCGGCCGCGGCCATCGCGCTGTCGCCGCTGCCGGCCCTGGCGCAGATCACCCAGATCGACCCCAACGACGCCGGCGAATATGAGCCTGCCGTCGAGGGCGAGGCTGAAGCCGCCGCGCCCGAGCAACATGATCCCGCCGCCCAGGATAACTATCCGGCGGAGGCCGCGGAGCCCCCTGCGGACGAGGCCGCCGATCCCCAATATCAGCCGGAAACCGAGGGCGCCGCGCCTGGCGAGTTGGCTGAAGTGCCGGCGGATGCCGCTTCGCCTGCCGCGCCGGCCGGCGACACCGTGCCCAGGCGCGACATCTTCTCGGCCGCCGAAAATCTGTTCGGAAGGGGCGCGGAAGGCCTCGCCGGCCTGATCGAGCGCATTCTCAAGGACCAGGGGGAGCCGAGCGCCTATATTGCAGGCCAGGAGGCCGGCGGCGCCTTCGTCGCGGGCGTCCGCTACGGCTCGGGAACGCTGCGCCACCAGACCGAGGGCGACCGCGCGGTCTACTGGACCGGCCCCACCGTCGGCTTCGACTTCGGCGCGGGCGCCAGCAAGGTTTTCGTGCTGGTCTACAACCTTCCCGACAGCAGCAAGCTGTTCAAAGCCTATCCGGCTGCTGAGGGACATGCCTATGCGCTCGGCGGCTTCACCGCGAGCTATCTCAGGCGCGGCGATGTCGTGCTGATCCCCGTCCGCCTCGGCGTCGGCCTGCGGCTCGGGGTCAATGCCGGCTATATGCGCTTTTCCGAACGGAACCGCTGGCTGCCTTTCTGACGGGTGCGAGGCACCCGTCACCCCGGCGCAGGCCGGGGTCCCGGGGAGACCGATGTGACTTCTGTCTTGAGATCCCGGCCTTCGCCGGGATGACGCTTACGGGACGAGTCGCCAATTCAGCGTTTCCCCTGCTAGAAAGGGCACGACGCTGGTTCCGGCGGTGGGCAGCGTATCCGGTACGGCGACCGGCGTTCGCTCCAGAAGGACCTCACCCCGGTTGAGCGGCAGGCCGTAAAAAAGCGGGCCATGTTCGGACGCGAACGCCTCCAGCCGCTCCAGCGCGCCTTCCTGATCGAACGTCTCGGCATAGCATGCGAGCGCGTGCGGCGCGTTGAAGATGCCGGCGCACCCGCACGCCGCCTCCTTGGCCTCGACCGGATGCGGCGCGCTGTCGGTGCCGAGGAAGTATTTGGGCGAGCCCGAGGTCGCCGCCCGCCGGAGCGCCAGCCGGTGCCGCTCGCGCTTGGCCACGGGCAGGCAATAGGAATGGGGCCGGATGCCGCCGGCGAACATCGCGTTGCGGTTGATCGCAAGATGGTGGGGCGTGATGGTCGCGGCCAGGTTCGGCCCCGCCGCGGCGACGAAATCCGCGGCCTCGGCGGTGGTGATATGCTCGAACACCAGTTTGAGCCCGGGGAAATCGTCGATGAGCGGCGCCAGCACCCGATCGATGAAGCGGGCCTCGCGGTCGAAGATGTCCACTTCGGGATCGGTGACCTCGCCATGGACGAGCAACGGCATGCCGATGCGCTGCATTGCTTCCAGCGTCGGATGGATGGCGCGGATGTTCGTCACGCCGAAGGCCGAATTGGTGGTGGCGTTGGCGGGGTAGAGCTTGCAGGCGGCGAACACCCCCGCCCGAAAGCCGCGCTCGATCTCGCCCGGATCGGCCTCGTCGGTGAGGTAGCAGGTCATCAGCGGCGTGAACTCGGCGCCCTCGGGCAATGCGGCGACGATCCGCGACCGGTACCCCTCGGCCAGCGCGATCGTGGTCACCGGCGTCGCCAGATTGGGCATCACGATGGCGCGTGCGAACTGCCGCGCGGTGTAGCGGACGACCCCTTGCAGCATCGCCCCGTCGCGCAGGTGCACATGCCAGTCGTCGGGGCGGCGGATCGTCAGGCGCTTCGCGTCGGGGCCCGGCATCGTCGTTCCAGCTTGGTTTCGGCGTCCGCCGCCTTACCTAGCGATCATGGCCGCGACCACCCTCTTCGACCGTGCCCTGCTCCGCCTGTCCGGCGAGGACGTGCGCGGCTTCCTCCAGGGCCTCGTCACCCAGGACGTCGGCTTGCTCCGGGAGGGCAAGCCGCTCTGGGCCGGCCTGCTCACCGCCCAAGGCAAGGCGCTGTTCGATTTCATCCTGTGGGACGCCGGGCCATTGGATGGGGGCGAGGACGTGCTGCTCGACTGCGAGGCGGAGCAGGCGGAGGCGCTCAGGAGACGCCTCATGCTCTACCGCCTCCGTCGTCCGATCGCCATCGAGCGGGAGGAGACTTGGGGGGTCCATTGGTCCCTCAGCTCCCCGGCGAAAGCCGGGGCCCAGGCTGATTCAGCAACTGGACCCCGGCTTCCGCCGAGGAACAATGACCCTCGCCTGGCGGAGCTTGGCCACCGCTGGCTGGCACCCGCCGACGCTCCGGCTGAAGGCTGGCGCGAGCACCGCCTCTCGCTCGGCGTTACCGAAGGCGTGGCCGAGCTCGGCTCGGACAAGATTCTGTGGCTCGAATGCAATGCCGCCGAGCTGAACGGGGTCAGCTTCACCAAGGGCTGTTATGTCGGTCAGGAGAATACCGCGCGGATGAACTATCGCAACAAGGTCAACCGGCGACTGGTGGTGGTGCCGACGGACCGAGCGGGTGAGCGCGCCCGCGTCCATTATCCCGAGCTCGGCCTCGCCGTGGAGCATCGCCGGGTCGACAGCCTCGGCGGCGCGATCATTCCGCCTTGGCTGGCGCGGGCGCTCGCCTGACCAGATAGGAGCGATGCTCCATCCAGTCGAACTCCGGCCGCCCATCGACCAGGCGCAGCGAGAAAGTGTCGGACCGAAGCGGCGCGACGAACCGGCCGCCTGCCTGCTTCCACAGCTCGATCGGGTCGCCGAACGCCGGGTTGGAAAGCAGCAGCCGGTCCGCTTCCGCCGTCAGCGCGATCTCGAACAGGCCGTCCTCGAACGCCCCGCTCAGCGCGCGGCGCTCGCCTTGGGTCAGCTCCAGGCGCCGGAGCGGCTCGCGCCGGCCAAGCCCGGTCATGAGCCGGACCATCGGCACGCCGAGGTCGGTCGACCACATCCAGCCTCGGTTGCCCAGAATCGCGATCGTGATCCGCTCTTCCGGCAAATAGGCGGCCCACGCGCCCCAGCCTTCGTCCGCGCCGGCGTGCGAATAAGCGGGCCGCCCGGCGAGCGGCAGCATCGACAGGCCGAAGCCGTAAGGCGGCATGTAGCCGGCGCGAACCCGCTCCGGCCGCACCAACTCGGCGAGCAGATCGGGCCTGAGCACGCGCCCCGCATGGAGCGCCCGGGTCCATCGCGCCAGCGCTTCGGCGGTCGCGCATAGGCCGCCGGCGCCGGTGAAGCTCGGCCCCACATTGGGCGGGAGCTCGACGCGCGCGCCGCCGGCATCATGGCCCGGGCTGATCAGCGCCCGCTCCCGGGCGGCGCACTCGTCGATGCCGGCCAAGCCGAGCGGGACCAGCAACAGCTCGCGCTGCGCCTCCGCATAGGGCTGGCCCGTCACCCGCTCGACGATCAACGCCAACGCCGTGTAGTTGCTGTTCGAATAAGCGTGGCGCGCGCCCGGCGTGAAGCGGCGCGGCAGGCGATCCGCGAGCGCGACCATGTCGGCGATCGAGCCGGTGCCCGGCGCCGCCTGCTCGAGCGCGCGCGCTTCGGGCCGGCCGACGAAATTGGCGAGGCCGCTGGCGTGGCGCAGCAAGTGGCGGACCTCCAGCGCAGGCTCGTCGGCGAAATATTCCGGCAGGTAGCGGCCGACCGGCGCATCGAGCGCGACCCGCCCCTGCTCGACCAGGCGCAGCAGCGTGGCGGCGGTGAATTGCTTGGAGGCCGAGTAGATCGGCTGGATCACACCGACCGGCATCGGCGCGCCGCTCGCCCGGTCGGCGACGCCCCAGGCGCGGCTTATCGCCACCTCGTCGCCGCGCAGCACGACCAGCACCGCACCGGGGACCTTCTCGCGCGCCATATAGGCCGTGAACAGCCGGTCGATCCGGTCCTCTTCCGCGGCCGCCGGAGCGGCGGGCAGCGCCAGCAGGCAGGTTAGGAGGAGGAGGCGCCTCAGCATCAGCCGCCGCCGATTTCGGCGAAGGCGCGCACCGGGAAGGTGCCCATGCCGGCGACCTTCGGCGGAACGGCGGTGAAGCGGAAGCCCTCGTCCGGCAGCGCGGCGAAGTTGGTCATATGCTCGCAGATCAGGATGCCGGCGCCGAGCAGGATGGTGTGGACCGGCCGCGACCGGACCCGTATGTCGTCGATATTGTGGCTGTCGATGCCGACCAGCCTCGCTCCGCCCTGGAGCAGCAGCCGCGCCGCCGCGGCGGTAAGGAAAGGGTGCTCCGTCTGGTAGGCGTCGGTTCGCCAATGTTCGTCCCAGCCGGTGTGGATCAGCACCGCCCGTCCGCGCACGTCGAGGCCGGTCAGGTCGGAGGCGTCGGTGGCGAGGCCTAGGCGGTGCGGCCGGCGCACGACGATCCCGTCGAGCCCGGCCAGCGCGGCGAGATCGAGCCCGGCGAGGTCGGCGCCGTCGGCGTAGCGATGGAACGGCGCGTCGAGATAGGTGCCGGTATTGGCGACCATGTCGATGCGGCCGATCTGGAAGCTCGCGCCGTCATCGTACAGAGCCGCCGAGGCCGCGCGCGTCCAATAGTCGCAGACGATCGGCCCCGGCAGCCCCTTATAGGTGGTCATGCCGGCCTCGATCAGGTGGCTGAGGTCGACGAGCGCCCGATCCGCCATAAGGCATAGACTCCGATCATCATCCAGACGACGTTGAGCGACGCCGAGGGCAGCGCGCCATGATACCAGCCATTGACCACGAAGCCGGCCGCCCCGGCGACGTTCATCCCCTGGTAGAGCCGCGAGCTGCCGGTCAGCCGCCCGAGCGACAGGAGCAGATAGGCCGCCAGGATCAGCCCCGCCCCGGCCCAGCCGGCGAGCTCGACGAGGACCAGTTCCAGGCTCAGGCGGCGAGCCTCCTCAGCACGTAATGGAGGATGCCGCCGGCGCGGAAATATTCGAGCTCGTTCAGCGTGTCGATGCGGGCGCGGGCGCGGAAGGCGAAGGCCGAGCCGTCGGCGCGGGTGACCGCGACGTCGATCTCCTGGCGCGGCTGGAGGTCGGCGATGCCGGTCACGGTGATCGTCTCGTCGCCCTGGAAGCCGAGGCTTTCGCGGGTCTGCCCGTCGAGGAACTGGAGCGGCACCACCCCCATGCCGACCAGGTTGGAGCGGTGGATGCGCTCGTAGGTCTCGGCGATGACGGCGCGCACGCCAAGCAAATTGGTGCCCTTGGCGGCCCAGTCGCGCGACGAGCCGGTGCCATATTCCTTGCCGGCGATCACCACCAGGGGCGTGCCCGCCGCCTTGTAGCGCATGGCCGCGTCGTAGATCGGCATCACCTCGCCGGTCGGGACGTGGCGGGTGACGCCGCCTTCGATGCCGGGGACCATGCGGTTCTTGATCCGGATATTGGCGAAGGTGCCGCGCATCATCACTTCATGGTTGCCGCGGCGGGCGCCGTAGCTGTTGAAGTCGGGGCGGGCGACCTGGTGCTCGGTGAGGTAAGTGCCTGCGGGGCTGTCCAATTTGATCGCTCCGGCAGGGCTGATGTGGTCGGTGGTTATGCTGTCGCCGAAGATGGCCAGGGGACGCGCGTTCCTGATGTCTTCGAGCGGCGAAGGTGTCATCGACATGCCTTCGAAGTAGGGC
>DASZDE010000014.1:0-32268 GCA_035942355.1 Allosphingosinicella sp.
TCTCACCTGCGTGTGCGCCACGCGCGAGGAGATTGACGAGGTCGCCCGCGCCTATTGGCAGGCGGGCGTCCGCCACATCGTCGCGCTGCGCGGCGACCCGCCCGAGCAGGGCACGAGGTTCGAGCCCCATCCGGGCGGCTATGCCAATGCCGCCGAGCTCGTCGCCGGGCTGAAGAAGGTGGCGCCGTTCGAAATCTCGGTCGCCGCCTACCCCGAGATCCATCCCGATTCGCCGACCAAGACGTCGGACCTCGAGAATCTGCGGCGCAAGATCGACGCCGGCGCCGACCGGGCGATCACCCAATTCTTCTTCTCGCCCGATTGCTTCTTCCGCTTCCGCGACCACGCCGCCGCAGTCGGGATCGACGCGGAGATCGTACCCGGCATCCTGCCGGTGTCGAATGTGGCGCAGACGCGCAAGTTCGCCGCCATGTGCGGAGCGACGATCCCGATCTGGCTCGATCGCCTGTTCGAGGGGCTGGACGAGCTGCCCGCCGCGCGCCAGCTGGTCGCCGCCACCGTCGCCGCCGAATTGTGCGGCCAGCTTTACGCCGGCGGCGTCCGCCATTTCCACTTCTACACCTTGAACCGCGCCGAGCTGGCCTATGCGATCTGCCACTTGCTCGGGCTGCGGCCGAAGCAGGACCGACAGGAGCAAGCCGCATGAGCGCCCGCGACCTACTGATCCGCGCCGCCGGAGAACGCATCCTCCTCACCGACGGCGCGTTCGGGACCGAGATCCAGAATTGCGGACTGGACGAGGCCGCCTATCGCGGCCCGCTCGATCTCGCCCGGGACCAGAAGGGCAATAACGACATCCTCGCGCTCACCCGGCCCGACATCGTCGAGCGCATCACCCGCGCCTATCTTGCCGCCGGCTCCGACCTGGTCTCGACCAACACCTTCAGCGCCAACCGCATCAGCCAGGCCGATTACGGAGCGGAGCATCTGGTCGGCGACATCAACCGCGCCTCGGCGCGGATCGCACGGCGGGCCGCGGACGAGTTCGCCGCCGCCGACGGCAGGCCGCGCTTCGTTGCCGGGGCGGTCGGCCCCACCAACAAGACGCTGTCGCTGTCGCCCGACGTCAACGATCCCGGCTATCGCGAGATCGATTTCGACGGCCTCAAGCAGGTCTATCGCGAGCAATGCGACGCGCTGATCGAAGGCGGCGTCGATTTCATCCTGATCGAAACCATCTTCGACACGCTGAACGCCAAGGCCGGCATCATGGCCGCCATGGAAGCCGCCCGCGCGCACGGCCGCGACATCCCGCTGATGATCTCGATGACGATCACCGACCTGTGCGGCCGCAACCTTTCCGGCCACACGGTCGAGGCTTTCTGGCATGCCGTGCGCCACTCGCGGCCGGTGACGGTCGGGCTCAACTGCTCGTTCGGCGCCCAGCAATTGCGCCCGCACGTCCAGGCGCTCGCGCAGGTCGCCGACACGCTGGTCATGGCCTATCCCAATGCGGGGCTTCCCAACGAGCTCGGTGAATATGACGAGCTTCCGCACGAGACGGCGGCGCTGGTCGGGGAGTGGGCGCGGCAGGGGCTGGTCAATATCCTCGGCGGCTGCTGCGGCTCCACGCCCGCCCATATCCAGGCGATCGCGGCGGCGGTCGCAGGCCTGCCGCCGCGGGCGCTCCCGGGCGCACCCGTCGCCACCCGCCTCGCCGGCCTCGAACCGATGGTGCTGGCCGCCTAAACCCCTCTCCCTGCAGGGGAGAGGGAGGGGCCCGCCGCGCAGCGGTGGGAGGGTGAGGGAATACTCATTTCAGGATTTGAATGCGCCAACTCATGAACACCAACAGCCCCTCGCTCGGCTCGCTTCGCGAGCGTCCCTCTCCCCTGCAGGAAGAGGGGGTTATCGGCGCCGCCAGCGCCACCTTCGTCAATATCGGCGAGCGCACCAACGTCACCGGCTCGGCCAAGTTCAAGAAGCTGATCATGGCCGACGATTATGCCGCCGCGGTCGAGGTCGCGCGCCAGCAGGTCGAGAACGGCGCCCAGATCATCGACATCAACATGGACGAGGGGCTGCTCGACTCCGAGCACGCCATGACCACCTTCCTGAAGCTGATCTCGGCCGAGCCCGACATCGCCCGGGTGCCGTTCATGATCGACAGCTCCAAATGGAGCGTGATCGAGGCGGGCCTCAAATGCGTGTCGGGCAAGCCGATCGTCAATTCGATCAGCATGAAGGAGGGTGAGGAGGAATTCCTCGCCCATGCCCGCAAGGTGCGCGACTATGGCGCCGCGGTCGTGGTGATGGCCTTCGACGAGGTCGGCCAGGCGGACACGAAGGACCGCAAGGTCGAGATTTGCGAGCGCGCCTACAAGCTGCTGGTCGGCGACGGCTTCGCCCCTGAGGACATCATCTTCGATCCCAACATCTTCGCGATCGCCACCGGCATCGAAGAGCACCGCCGCTACGCGCTCGATTTCATCGAGGCGTGCCGCGAAATCCGCGCCCGCTGCCCGCACGCCCATATTTCCGGCGGTCTGTCCAACCTCAGCTTTTCGTTCCGTGGCAACGAGCCGGTGCGCCGGGCCATGCATTCGGTGTTCCTCTACCACGCCATCCCGGCCGGGCTCGACATGGCGATCGTCAATGCCGGCCAATTGGACGTCTACGACACGATCGACCCGGAGCTTCGCGAAGCGTGCGAGGACGTCATCCTCGATCGGCGGGACGACGCGACCGAGCGGCTCGTGACGCTGGCCGAACGCTATCGCGGCTCGGACCCGGCCCAGGAGAAGCTGGCGGCCGAATGGCGCGGATGGCCGATCGCCAAGCGGCTCGAACATGCGCTGGTCAAGGGCATCGACGCCCATGTCGTCGAGGATGCCGAGGAAGCGAGGCAGGCGGCGGCGCGGCCGATCGAGGTGATCGAAGGTCCGCTGATGGACGGCATGAACGTGGTCGGCGACCTGTTCGGCTCGGGCAAGATGTTCCTGCCGCAGGTCGTCAAGTCGGCGCGGGTGATGAAGAAGGCGGTCGCCCACCTCATCCCCTATATCGAGGCGGAGAAGGAGAAGAACGGGGTTAGCCAGGGCAAGGGCCGGATCGTGATGGCGACGGTCAAGGGCGACGTCCACGACATCGGCAAGAACATCGTCGGGGTGGTCCTGCAGTGCAACGGCTTCGAGGTCATCGACCTCGGCGTGATGGTGCCGTGGCAGAACATCCTCGACGCCGCTCATCAGAATAAGGCGGACATGATCGGCCTGTCCGGCCTGATCACCCCGTCGCTCGACGAGATGGTGACGGTGGCCTCGGAAATGCAGCGCACCGCGATGAACCTGCCGCTGCTGATCGGCGGCGCCACCACCAGCAAGGTTCATACCGCGATCCGGATCGACCCCGCTTATCAAGGGCCGGTGATCCACGTGCTCGACGCCAGCCGCGCCGTCGGCGTCGCCTCGGCTTTGGTGTCCGACACCCAGCGCGACCCGCTCGTCGCCAGGACCAGCCAGGATTATCAGGACATCGTCCGGACCCGCGCCAACAAGGGCCAGAACGAGCTGGCGAGCCTGGCCGAAGCGCGCGCCAACGCTTTCCCGTTCGACCCTGAGGGCATGGCGCCGCCGCCGGCGCGGCCGGGGATCCACAGCTTCGGCGAATGGCCGCTGCGCGACCTGCGCGCGGCGATCGACTGGACGCCCTTCTTCCGTGCCTGGGAGCTGGCCGGCAATTACCCGGCGATCCTCGAGGATCCGGTGGTCGGCGAAAGCGCCCGCGCCCTGTTCGCCGACGCCGAGGCGATGCTGGACCGGATCGTCGCCGAGCATTGGCTGGTGCCGCGCGGCACGATCGGCCTGTGGCGCTGCCGCCGCGAAGGCGACGATGTGCTGGTTAACTCCTCCCCGGAACGGGGAGGGGGACCGGCGAAGCCGGTGGAGGGGGCCGGCACAGACGCCGGGGGACCCCTCCACCATCCTACGGATGGTCCCCCTCCCCGTGTCGGGGAGGAATGGGTGCGCCTCCCCTTCCTGCGCCAGCAGATCAGGAAGCGCGAGGGCCGGCCCAATCTGTGCCTGGCCGACTTCATCTCGCCCGACGGCGAGGACTGGATCGGCGGCTTCGCGGTCGCGATCCACGGCCTCGAGCCGCACCTCGCCCGGTTCAAGGCCGACAATGACGATTATTCCGACATCCTGCTGAAGGCGCTCGCCGACCGGCTGGCGGAAGCCTTCGCGGAGCGGCTCCACGGCCATGTCCGCGAGAGCGTGTGGGGCTATGCCGGCGTCGAGCACCTCACCAACGCGCAGCTGATCCGCGAGAAATATGTCGGCATCCGCCCCGCGCCCGGCTATCCGGCCTGCCCCGACCACAGCCTGAAGCCGGTCCTGTTCGACATGCTCGGCGGCCATCCGGCCGGGGTCGAGCTCACCGAAAGCTTCGCGATGCTGCCGACCTCGGCGGTCTCGGGCTTCTATTTCGGCCACCGCGACAGCCAATATTTCGGAGTCGCCCGGATCGGCCGCGACCAGCTCGAAGATTATGCCGCCCGCCGCGGCGTGCCGGTCGCGGAAGCCGAGCGCTGGCTGCGGCCCAACCTCGACTAGCTCCCCGGCGGAAGCCGGGGTCCAGCCTGGCCAACATGACTGGACCCTGGCGTCCGCCGGGGAACCTATGCAGCCGAATCCGTCCCAAGCCGGATCAGCTCGCCATTAACCCCGATTCGGCATCGACACGAACGCTCCCCTTGCTTCACTCGACGGCCATGAACACACGCCTGTCCCTGCTCCCCCTGGCCTTGCTGGCCAGCCCTCTCGCGGCCCAGGGCGACGCCAAGCCCTTCTTCGTCCAGGAAAAGAACAAGGGCTATGACAGCCTGCAGCGAGCCGTCGACGCGATCGGCGGCGGCCGCGGTACGATCCTGATCGCGCCCGGCAGCTATGGCGATTGCGCCGTCCAGGACCGGGGCCAGATCGCCTATGTCGCGCGCGAGCCCGGCACGGCGGTTTTCGACGGCGGCATCTGCGAATCGAAGGCGACCCTGGTGCTCGGCGGCCGCTCGACGCGGGTCGAAGGCCTGGTCTTCCAGAATCTGCGCGTGCCCGACAAGAACGGCGCCGGCATTCGCATCGAGAAGGGCGATCTCGCCATTTCCGAAACGCTGTTCCGCGACAGCGAGAACGGCATCCTCTCGGCCCGCGACCCGGGCGGCACCGTCACCATCGACCGCTCGACCTTCTCGGGGCTCGGCGGCTGCATCGACGGCCATGGCTGCTCGCACGGCCTCTATATCGGCGAATATGGCAAGCTGATCGTCCGCCGCTCGCGCTTCGAGCGCGGCACCGGCGGCCATTATCTGAAGAGCCGCACGCGAGAAGTCGAAATCACCGATTCGAGCTTCGACGACAGCCACGGGCGCGCCACCAACTATATGATCGACCTGCCCAACGGCGCCACCGGCCTGGTCGCCCGCAACATGTTCGTCCAGGGCCGCGACAAGGAGAATTACAGCGCCTTCATCATGGTGGCGGCGGAGAACCGGTCGAACAGCGCCAGCGGCCTCACCGTCACCGACAATGACGCCGAGATCGCGCCGGGCATCGACCGCAGCAGCAGCTTCGTCGCCGACAAGAGCGGCGAGCCGCTCCGCGTCGAGAATAACCGCCTCGGCCCCCGCATCGCCATGCTCGAGCGCCGCTAGCGGCCGGCGAGGCGCTCGCGCAGGACGGCCGGCGAAAAAAGGGAGCGCGCCTCAGTCCGCCTCAGGCCCTGCAGCCGCGCCGGCCACTCCCGCTGCCACGCCAGCATGGCCGGCGCCGCTTCGGCGGGCGCCATTTGCCTGATCGCCCGCAGGGCTGCGTCGGCCTCCCGGAGCAGCCGCCGCTCGTCCTCCAGCCCGTCCAGCCGGTAGCGTTCGTCGATCCGCCCGAGCGTCGAGCGGGCCGCCCCCACCAGCAGCCGCATCGTGGCTCGGTCGCCCGCCGCCGCGGCGGCCAGCGCCGGGCCGATGGCGGCATCGAGCTCGGCGAGCGCCGCGGCGAGCGTCACCGGCTCGGCGCCGCCGCACGCCTTGCCCTCCATCGCCCGGACATAATCGGCCAGCCCCTCGAGCACCGGCGGCGGCGGTTCCGGGCCGTCGAACTCCTCGACGACAAGGCCGCGGATGAAGCTCTCGAGCGCCCGGCTCTGCCGGTCGCGCGGGACCCGGCGCACGCCGGCCGCGAGGTCGGGGATCGGCTTGGGATTGAAGCTGCCGTCGCCGCGATGCCGGCTCATCAGCGACGAAGTGACGTCGGCCGTGCCGGGAGCGCCGGACAGGCCGGGAAAGACGAAATGCGGGTTGCCGCGGCCGCTGCGGTGGCAGCTCGCGCAGCTGAGCCCGGCCCGCGCCGCCTGCCCGCCGAGCAGCAACGGAGCGCGGAACGCCGCCCGCCCGATCGCCGCCGACCGCCGCCCCGCCTCGTCCGCAGGCGGCACGAAGCATTCGGACGGTTGCCGGCTCAGGTCCTCGAGCAGATGATCCGGGGCGAGCCAGCGCGCCTCCGCGATTGGCAAAGCGGCCGTGTCGGCGGCCGCGGCGAGCAGCAGCGGCAGCGCCGCCGCGGTCAGGAGGCGGATGGGCTTTTCGCCTCGATCCATCGCCTGAGCTCGTCGGCCTCGGCGCAGCCGAAGCTGCACAAAGCCTCGAGCCGCGCCAGCATCCGGGCCGCGCCGGCGCGGTCGCCGCGCTCGGCCATCAGCTCACCATAATATTCGGTCGCGCCCTTATGCTCGGGCGCCGCCGCGAGCGCCTGCCGGTAATAGCTTTCCGCGACGTCGAACCGGCCGAGCTTGCGGTGCGCAAAGCCGAGATAGGTGAGCACGTCCGGGTGGGCGCCGAACGCCGCGCGCGACTTGTGCAGCGATGCGATCGCCTCCTCGTAGCGCGCTTCGTTGATCAGCGATACCGCGTCGACATAAGCGCGGTCGCCGCCCTCGGCGCTGGCGAAGAGCAGGCTCGGGCGGGTGTCGACCCGCGCCTGCGGCCCCTGCCCGAGCGCCGCCGTTACGGCCGCGACGGCCTGCTGGAGCTTGGCGGAGTCGGCGCAGCCGGCGCCGCACCGATCGGATTGCTGCTTCAGGCTGGCGAGCTTCGCCTCGGCCTTGGGCCGGTCGCCGAGCCGGGCATAAGCGACGCCGAGCTCCTGGTGCGCGGCGATCATCTTGCCGTCATATTTGAGCGCCCGCTCGAACTGCTTGGCCGCGCCCTTATAATCCTTGAGGCCGGCATGGGCGAGGCCGAGCAGGAAGGCGAGGTTGGCGTCCCTCGGAGCGACCTTGAGCACGCGGCTGAAGCTCTTCTTGGCGGCGGCGAACCGCTCCGCCTTGAGCGCCTCGATGCCGCTGCGATATTCGGCCGCCGCGTCGAACGAGGGGGCGCTGGTGCTAGGCGGGCTGCTGCCGCCGCCGCCCGGGTTGGCGGCCGCCGCCCAAGGCAAGGCCAGCGCCAGGCCGATGAGCAGGAGCGGGGAATAAGCTGCGGCTTTGCGCATGTTCACTCTCCTTGCCGGCGGAGGTGATCCGGAAACCGCAATTTACCGCATTTGCGCGGGGGCGGCAACGCCGCCCGCGACCGGCTAGGCGTGCGCGCCCGAGGCCCAGGACAGGAAGGTCGCGATCAGGCAGACCGCCAGTTTCAGCCTTTGCATAATGTGCTCCCGAGTTTCGTGCGCATTCGGCCTGCCATGTTATAAGGGCGGATGGTTTCAACGGAGTTTCGATGCGCCGATTAAGCGTAATAGTGATGGCGTGGGCAGGGCTGGCGCTGGGGGCGGCGACGCACCCCGCCGCCGCGCAGCTTCCACAGACGGGGCGCAATGCGATCAGGGCCGAGCTGGTGGCGGAGACCGATCGCCCGGCAGCCGGAGATACGGTCGCTCTGGCGATCGTGATGACGCCGAAGCGGGGCTGGCACGGCTATTGGAAGAATCCGGGCGACGCTGGCGTGCCGCCGCGGATTGCGTGGCACCTGCCGAGCGGAGTCACCGTGGGACCGCTCGATTATCCGGTGCCCGGGCGGCTGCTCGTCGCGGGCGTGATGAACTATGTCTATGAGGGTCCCTATGCCCAGCTGGCCGAGCTTCGCATCCCTGCCGGGTTGGCGCCGGGCACGAGGCTGCCGCTCCGGGCGAAGCTCGACTATCTCGCCTGCACCGACCGGATCTGCGTGCCCGAAACCGCCGAAGTCGCGCTTGAGCTCAGCGTCGGCGCGTCGGGCGCCAAGGCCGAGCGGCGGGCGCAGTTCGACCGCTACCGGCAGGCGCTGCCCAAGCCGCTCGGCAGCGCCGCGCGCTATTCGGTCTCCGACGGACGGTTCCGCCTCGCCATCCCGTTCCCCGCTTCGATGGCCGTGAACGAGGCTTATTTCTATCCGGAGGCCGACGGCGCAATCGCTTATGCGGCGCCGCAGAGCGTGTCGCGCAGCGGCGACCATTTGATCGTCGAGACCGACGCGGGCCGGGGGACGGGCGCGCTGGGGCCGATCGAGGGCGTGCTGGCGATCGGCGGGCGCGACGGCCTTGCGGTCAGCGCCGCGCCGGGGGCGGTTCCGGCCGCCGGCACGCCGCTCGCTGCGGCTGCCGAAACCACCGGCGGCGCGGCCGTGCCGGGCGCTCTGCTCGGCGCCTTCCTCGGCGGGCTGCTGCTCAACATCATGCCGTGCGTGTTCCCGATCCTCAGCCTCAAGGCGCTGAGCCTCGCCAAAGCGGGAGCCGACGAGGGCGCGGCGCGGCGCGAGGCGCTCGCCTATACGGCCGGGGTCGTCCTCACCTGCCTGGCGCTTGGCGGGGCGCTGCTGGCGCTGCGGGCGAGCGGGGCAGCGGTCGGCTGGGCGTTCCAGCTCCAGGATCCGCGCGTGATCCTGTTCCTGCTGCTGCTGGTGACGGCGATCGCCCTCAACCTGGCCGGGCTGTTCGAGCTGCCCGCGCTCGGCTTCGGCAGCCGCGCGGCAGCGCGCGGCGGGACCGGCGGCGCGTTCGCGACCGGCGCGTTGGCGGCATTCATCGCCACGCCCTGCACCGGGCCGTTCATGGGCGCGGCGATGGGCGCCGCCCTGGTCCTCCCCGCCGCCGCCGCGCTGGCCGTGTTCGGCGGCCTGGGGCTCGGCCTGGCCCTGCCGTTCCTGCTGCTCGGCTTCGTTCCGGCGCTGCGCCGGCGCCTGCCGCGGCCCGGGCCGTGGATGGCGCGCTTCCGCCGCCTTCTCGCCGTGCCGATGGCGCTGACGGCGCTCGGCCTGGCCTGGATCCTTGGTCGCCAGACCGGCGGCGAAGGGCTCGCAATGGGGATCGGCGCGGCCGGGGCGGTGGCGCTCGCGCTGTGG
The DNA here is from genome assembly GCA_035942355.1 of Allosphingosinicella sp. Taxonomy (GTDB): domain Bacteria; phylum Pseudomonadota; class Alphaproteobacteria; order Sphingomonadales; family Sphingomonadaceae; genus Allosphingosinicella. The sequence continues at coordinate 9,326 of DASZDE010000014.1, forward strand.
CTGGTGGGAAGGCGGCAGGGTAAGGGCCGGGCGTGGCTGCCGCTGGCGCCGGCGGGGTTGGCCGCGCTCGCCGCCATCCTGGTGGTGCCGACGGCACCCGCGCCCGCGGTGGCAGGCCCCAAGGGCGCGCTGCCCGCCGAGCCGTTCAGCGAGGCGCGGCTGGCGGCGCTGCAGGCCCAGGGGCGGCCGGTATTCGTCTATTTCACCGCCGATTGGTGCCTCACCTGCAAGGTCAACGAACAAGGCTCGCTCGACCGGCGCGAGGTGGCGGAGGCGTTCGCCGCTCGCCGGGTAGCGGTGCTCTCCGGCGACTGGACCCGCGGCGATCCGGCGATCGGCCGCTTCCTCGAAAAGCACGGCCGCTCGGGCGTGCCGCTCTACCTCTATTACGCGCCGGGACGGCCGGTTCGGGTGCTGCCGCAGATCCTGACCACGGCAAGGCTGGTCGGACTGGCAGCGTGACGTCATCCCGGCTTCCGCCGGGATGACGATTTCATTTCCGCTTCCACACCTGATGGCCGCCGACCCAGGTTTCGAGCACCCGGGTTTCGCGCAGCTGGCGCGGGTCGACGGCGAAAATGTCGCGGTCGATGAACAGGAAGTCGGCGAAGCGGCCGCGCTCCAGGCTGCCGAGCCGGTCTTCCGCAAAGGCGGCGAAGGCGGCGCCCCGGGTGAAGCCGGCAAAAGCCTGGGCGAGGCTGAGCCGTTGCTCGGGCTGCCAGCCGCCTGGCGGCTCGCCGCGGGCATCGACGCGCGTCACGGCGACGGTGAGGCCGTGGAACGGGTTGGGCGATTCGACCGGGAAATCCGAGCCGAGCGCCAGCGGCACCCGGTTCCGGGCCATGCTCTGCCACGCATAGGCGCCGCCCAGCCGCTCGATCCCCATCCGCGCCTCGGCCATCCGCCAGTCGGACGCTTGATGGACCGGCTGCATCGAGGCGATGATGCCGTTCCTCGCGAACCGCGGCAGGTCGGCGGGATCGACGATCTGGGCATGCTCGACCCGCCACCGGCGGTCGCCCTTATAGGTGTCGGAAAGCTCCTCGATGCTTTCGAGCAGCTGGGCGTTGGCGGCATCGCCGATCGCGTGCACCGCGACTTGGAAGCCGTCCATCGCAGCCCGGCTCATCAGGTTCTTCAGGGCCGCGTCGTTGACGAAGGCGAGGCCGCGCTCGCCGGGCGAGTCGCGATAGGGCTGCTTCAGCCACGCGCCGCGCGAGCCCAGCGCGCCGTCGATATAGAGCTTCACGCCCACCATCCGCAGCCGGCCGTCGTACAGCCAGGGCGTCGGCCCGGTTCCCGCCACCGCGAGCAACGGCTCGATCCCCGATGCGTAGGAGAGGATGCGAAGGTTCAGCCGGCCGAGATCGCCGGCCCGCCGGATCACCGCCCAATCCTCGCCGCTCGTGCCCATGTCGGCGACGGCGGTGATGCCGTTGGCGAGCAGGATATCCTGCGCGGCGGCGAACGCCTTGTCGCGGCTGCGCGGCAGCGGCGGCGGCACGACCTTGTTGACGAGGTCGGCGGCGAAGTCGACGAAGATGCCCGACGGTCGCCCGTCCGCCGTCTCGATCCTGCCGCCGGCCGGCGGGACGGTCGCCGCCGTCACCCCCGCCTCCTGCATCGCCACGCTGTTGGCCCAGCCGGCATGGCCGTCGACCCGCTCGAGCCAGACCGGGCGGTCCGGCACGATCACGTCGAGATCGGCGGCGGTCGGGAAGCGGCCGAGGCCCCAGCGCTCCTGGTTCCAGCCGCGTCCGAGGATCCAGCGCGGCGTCGGATTGGCGCGGGCGAAGGCGGCGATTCGGGCTTGCGCCTCCTGGAGCGAGTTGGTGTCGCTGAGGTCGAGCTGGAGCGCGCCGAGCCCGAGCCCCATCACATGGCCATGGGCGTCGATCAGGCCCGGGATGAGCGTGCGGCCCTTGCCGTCGAGCCGGTATTTCGGGCGCTCGGGACGCTTGTCGCGGCGCGCGAGCAGCTGCTTGACGCGACCGTCCTCACCGATCACGAAGCCGGTGAAGCGGACCAGCTCTCCGTCCCGGCCGGCCGTATAGCCGTTGACGTTGTCCACCAAGGTGTCGGCGAGGACCGGCGGGGCGAGCAGCAGCGCGGCAAGCGCGGCCAGCCATCTGATCATCGGGTCAGCCTTCTGATCAGCGAGGAGGTGTCGTGGCGGCCGCCGCCCATCGCCTGGATCTCGGCATAGAATTGGTCGACCAGCGCCGCGAGCGGCAGGCTGGCGCCGTTGGTCCGTGCCTCGTCGAGGGTGAGGCCGAGATCCTTGCGCATCCAGTCGACGGCGAAGCCGAAATCGAACTCTCCCGCCGCCATCGTCTTCCACCGGTTGGCCATCTGCCAGCTTTGCGCGGCGCCGCCGGAAATGGCTTCGAACACCTTGGCGGTGTCGAGCCCCGCCGCCTTCGCGAAGGTCAGCGCCTCGGACAGGCCCTGCAGCACGCCGGCGATGGCGATCTGGTTGACCATCTTGGTGAGCTGGCCGCTGCCGTCCGGCCCGACATGGACGATGCGGGCGGCATAGGCGCGCATCAGCGGCTCGGCGGCGCGGACCGCTTCGTCGCTGCCGCCGCACATGATCGCCAGCTGGCCGTTCTCGGCCCCGGCCTGGCCGCCCGAGACCGGCGCGTCGACGCTGAGCAGCCCGCGCCTCCGCCCCTCCTCGGCCACCCGGCGGGCGAGCTTGGCCGACACCGTGGTGTGGTCGATGAACAAGGCGCCTTCCTTCATGTTGCGGAAGGCGCCGTCCGGGCCGAGCGTCACCTGCTCGACATCGTCGTCATTGCCGACGCAGGCGATCACCGCATCGGCATTGCCGGCCGCGGCCGCCGGCGTCGCCGCGAAGGTGCCGCCATGTTTCGCCGCCCAGTCGCGCGCCTTGTCTGGGGTGCGGTTGGCCACCACCAGGCTGTGACCGGCGGCGGCGAGGTGGCGGGCCATCGGGGCGCCCATCACGCCGACTCCGACATATGCGATCCGTGCCATGGTGCGGCGCATAAGCATTGTTTGCGTGCCGCGCCAGACGGCAAGAGGAGGCGGACCACGCCTGCCCGTTGCCGCTCTCCCAAGGGCGGTCCGCCCGTGGTAGAGGCGCGCGATGGCCGCCCGCGCCCGCCCACCCGAGCTTCCGGTCTCGCTCGCCGACATCAAGGCCGCCGCGGCCCGCATCGCCGGAGCGGTGGTGCGCACCCCGACCGTGCTCAGCCGCACCTTGTCGCAAGCCACCGGCGCGGAGATCTGGGTGAAGTTCGAGAATTTGCAGTTCACCGCCTCCTTCAAGGAGCGCGGCGCGCTCAACAAATTGCTGCTGATGGACGAGGCCACCCGTGCCCGCGGCGTCATCGCCGCTTCGGCCGGCAACCATGCCCAGGCGGTCGCCTATCATGGCCGGCGGCTCGGCGTTCCCGTCACGGTGGTGATGCCGCGGCCGAGCCCGGCCATCAAGGTGATGCAGACCGAAGGCCATGGCGCGAGCGTTATCCTCCACGGCGAGCTGTTCGACCAGGCCTATGCCGAAGCCTTGCGCGTCGCCGAGCAGCGCGGCCTCACCTTCATCCACCCGTTCAACGACCCGCAGGTCATCGCCGGCCAGGGCACCGTCGCGCTCGAGCTGATCGAGGACGCGCCCGGCATCGACGCCCTGCTCGTCCCGGTCGGCGGCGGCGGCCTGATTTCGGGCATGGCCATCGCCGCCCGCGCGATGCGCCCGGAGCTCGAGATCGTCGGCGTCCAGGCCGAGCTTTACCCGAGCATGTACAATGCGATCAGCGGCAGCAGCCTGCCCTCGTCCGGCGACACGATCGCCGAGGGCATCGTGGTCAAGCACCCGGACCGGCTGACGGCGGACATCGTCCGCGCGCTGGTCGATGAGATATTGCTCGTCCCCGAGCGCGACATCGAGACCGGGGTCAGCTTGTTCCTCCAGATCGAGAAGACGGTCGCCGAGGGTGCCGGCGCCGCCGGCCTGGCGGCCTTGCTCGCGCATCCGGAGCGGCTCCGCGGGCGCAGGATCGGCCTCGTCCTCAGCGGCGGCAATATCGACCCGAGGCTGCTGGCGACCGTGCTGCTGCGCGACCTTGCCCGCTCCGGCCGGATCGCGCGGCTCCGCATCCAGCTCCAGGACCGCCCGGGCGCCTTGTTCGCGGTGATCAAATTGTTCGAGAAGCACCAGATCAACATCATCGAAGTCTACCATCAGCGGCTGTTCACGACCCTGCCGGCCAAGGGCCTCTACACCGATATCGAGTGCGAGGCGCGCGACCGCGCCCATCTCCAGCGGCTGATGGACGACCTCGCCGCCGAGGGCTTCAACTTCCATCCCGTTGAGATTCACTAAGCCGCTCGTCCCGCGCTGGAACGGCCCGCCGATTCGGACGTATTTCAGCATGCCCGCCCTTCCCTTCGGGCGGCCGTGTGCGCATAAACATTCTCGTACAGACTCGACCAACCCGGCTGGAGTATCGGTGAGCGCACCCTTTCGCTTCCCCCGCTTTTTCGTGACCACTCCGTCGCCTTGCCCGTATCTGCCTGGCAAGACCGAGCGGAAGGTGTTCACCGAGCTGAGCGGCCAGCATGCGATCGAGCTCAACGACGCCCTCGGGCGGATCGGCTTCCGCCGCAGCCAGGGCGTCGCCTACCGGCCAAGCTGCGTCGACTGCGCAGCCTGCATCTCGGTCCGAGTCGTGGCCGGCGAGTTCCAGCCCAGCGCTACCCAGCGCAAACTGATCCGCCGCCACACCGATCTCGAAGTCGCCGCGTGCAAGCCGTGGACGACCGAGGAGCAGTATGAATTGCTCCGCCGCTACCTGCGGCAGCGCCACCCGGGAGGCGGCATGGTCGACATGGACGAGGGCGATTTCGCCGACATGGTCGAGCAGAGCCCGGTCAAGACCTATGTGATCGAATATCGCGAACCGTCGGCCGCAGGCCGGCCCGGCCGGCTGGTCGGCGCCTGCCTCACCGACCAGCAGGCGGACGGCCTGTCGATGATCTACAGCTTCTTCGAGCCGGACAGCGCCGGCCGCAGCGGCCTCGGCACCTATATCATCCTCGACCATATCGTGCGGGCGGCGCGGGCCGGGCTCCCCTACGTATATCTCGGCTATTGGGTCGAGGATGCCAAGCGGATGGCCTACAAGGCCAAGTTCCGGCCGCTGGAGCGGCTCGGACCGGACGGCTGGCGCCGCTTCGAGCCCGAGCAGAAGGAGCTCGCGCTCGGCCGCTGACGGGCGGCACCGCTCGTCATCTCGGCGAAAGCCGGGATCGCCCTTCCTCTATCCTGCGATCAGCTAGAGCGGTTCCAGGTCTCCCCGGCCTGACGGTCACGATGAGGTGAAGGTCGAAGCCTTCAATCGTCCGGCACCAGCGCCGCCAGCTTCTTGGGCGCCACCGCGCGATAGCTTTCCTTCAGCCAGCGCCGCAGCAGATCGAGGTCCGGCTCGTCGGCGGCGCCGAACCGCGCCGTCACCCAGCCGCTGCGGCCGAGGCCGTAGCCGGTCGGCTCGGCCCAATCGAAGATGAGCGCGAAGTCGCGGCTCACCGGAAGCTTCAGCGACAAGCTCAACTCGTCTTCCCCGAGGTTGAGGAACACGAACGTCTTCTTGCGCACCTTGAGCGCGCAATGACCCCATGGCGACTCCTCCTCCGCCTCCGGCAGGGCGAGGCCGAAGCGGCGAAGCTCCTCATAGCATTGGGTGGGGCTCATCCCCCATCCTTGCACCAGCTGGAGCGGGCGCGAAAGGGAAAGCCGGCGCCGCCTCCGGAGGGGATCGGTATGGCGGGTGGGCGGGATGGCCCCGGAACGCCCGGCTGCCCCCGGGCCCCCCGAGGGCCCGCCTATAGGGGCGGACCTGCCGTTCCAGTCGGTCCACCCCAACACGGGATCGAGAGCATCGGCGCGCGCGATCACCTTGCGGCAGCCATGGGTTTTGGCGCAGGTTCGACAGCAAGGAGACCGGATGGCCGGCGTCTTTCTCAGCTACTCGCACCAGGACGGGGCCACCGCCTCGGCGCTCGCGGCGGCGCTGGAAGAAGCCGGTCACCGCGTTTTCTGGGATAGAAAGATCACGGCTGGCGCCGAGTTTGAACGTTCGATCGAGGCGGCGCTGGACCAAGCGGACGTCGTGCTGGTTGCCTGGTCGAAGACATCGAGCCGCTCCGCCTGGGTCCGCGACGAGGCCGCCGCCGGCCGCGACACCGGCCGGCTGGTGCCGATCACGCTCGACGGCTCGCCGCCGCCGCTCGGTTTCCGGCAGTTCCAGACGATCGACTTCTCCCGCTGGAAGGGCCGCCCCGAGGAGCCGGCGTTCCGACACCTCATCGAAGCCCTGGATTCGCGCGCCGAGACGATGGGCGGGGCGCCGCCGGCCAATGCCGTCACGCCGCCCGCAGCCCTGGCGGCGCCGGGAGGGCGGCCGCGGCGGCTGATTGCCGCGATAGCGGCAGCTCTCGCGATATTGCTGGCGGCCGTTGGCGGAATCCTTCTGTGGCCGCGCACCAGGGTCGACGTTCCACCGCAGGTGCAGCTCGCCGAGTTCAAGACGCTTTCGCCTGAGCTTCCGCCGGACCTTGCCGACAGCCTGCGGGAAGAGCTGACGGCGGCTTTCGAGGTGGAAGACGCCGTCATGGTGGTCGAGGGAGCCGAGAAGGTCGGCCCGAAAACCCGTCTCGCGATCCGCGCAACAATCAGGAAGGCGGAAGAGGCGCTGCGCTTCACGCTGCATCTGGCCAACGAAGAAAGCGGCGCCTCCTTATGGTCCGGGAGCTACGACCGGCCGATCGCGTCCGCCGCGCTCGCGCCGCGGCAGGTCGCCGCCAGCGTCAGCCAGGTGATCCGATGCGGCCTCTACGGCGCCGGACCCTATCTCAGGCGAATGTCCGACCGTCAGCTCTCGCTCTGGCTGCAGCATTGCGCAAACTATTGGAGTATCGAGCTTCTCCCGGTAGAGGTGCTCATCCACAGCGCCCGCAGGGTGACCGAGGCGGCGCCCGACTTTTCGCGCGGCTGGTCCACGCTCGTGCTCCACCTCACGGAGATGGTCCATTTTGCTCCGGCGGGAACGGTAAGAGCGATCGAGGCTGAAGCCGCCGAGGCCGCCGAGAGAGCGCTGCGGCTGGACCCGATGAACAGCGAGGCTTATGCGGCCAAGAGCACGACCCTGTTGCCGGCGCGCGAATGGGCGCAGATCGTGTCGCTGCTCCGAAAAGCGATCGAGGTTCGGCCGACCGACTGCGCCTGCGAGCACAATAATATGGGAACGGTGCTGACGGCCCTCGGCTATTTCGAGGAAGCCATGCCGGCGTTCCGGCGCTTTCATGCGATGCAGCCGCTCGCCGTCCAAGGCAGGACCGACCTCGCCGAGGCATTGTTCCGTATCGGGCGCGACGATGAGGGGCGGCAGTATCTGAACGCGGCGGCCGAGCTCTGGCCCGATGCCACGAGCATTGGCGCCGTCCGGCTTCGAGCAGCGTTCCGGGCCAAGCGGTACGACGAGGCGGCCGAGCTTCTGGCGGATCCGAAGCTGGCACTCCCGGAGGGGACGCGCCGGGCCTTGGCCGCCGCCGCCAGGGCGCTCGCTTCCGGTGATGCCGAGGGAGGCATCGAGGCGGCCGCGCTGCTGAAGGAGGTCGGCCGGGACAGGAACAATGCGGAGCGGCTGATCCCGATCGCTCTGGCCGCCCTCGGCGAGAACGAAGCGGCGCTCACCGTCGCCGAGCGGAACGGCGTCTGGTTCTACGGCGTGCTGTACGAACCTAGCTTCGCGGAGGCGCGTCGCGAGCCCGCTTTCGCCGCTTTGGCTGAGCGGCTGGGTTTCGTCCGCTACTGGCGGCATAGCAAGCGACCTCCGGACTTCTGCAAGGCGCCGGATGCTCCCGCCCTCTGCGCCACCCTATAGCTGGAAGCCCGGTTCCCCGGTCGATCGCCAAAGCATGATCGGCTCGGATGAAGTTCGTCATTGCGAAGACCCCGGCCTTGAGCCGGGGGACGAACCAATTCAGTGCGGCGCTCACGTCCAGTTCCTGGATTGCTTCGCTGCGCTCGCAATGACGAGTCGAAGTCAGATGATCATCTTCTAGAAGTCGCGGGACACGGTCAGCCCGAAGGTGCGCGGGCGCAGGGAGATGTCGCGGGCCCGGGACCTGCTGATCGGCGTCAGGCAATCGCAGCGGTAGATGTCCGGACTGACGTCGAACAGATTCTCGACGAACAAAGCCGCTTCCCAGCCGTCGAGCGTGACGCCCGTCCGTGCCGTGACATAGCTGTAGGCCTCCTGCCGGCTGATGAAGGGGGAGGTGGGCACGCCCACCGTCACCCGGTCGATGCCGCCGCGATACTGGTAGTCGAGCCGCGCATAAGCCGGGATCGCTCCGAGCCGGAAGCGGTATTCGGCGGTCGCGTTCGCGGTCCAATCCGGCACGTAGGGCAGCCTCTCGCCTTTCTCGGCCACCGGCAAGCCGCTCCCGAGGGCCACGGTACGGCTGAAGCGGGCACGGGCGTAGCCGATCGCGGCGGTCAGATGCAGGCCCTCCAGCGGCCGCGCGCTCACCTCGGCCTCGAGGCCGCGGATGCGGGCCTGGCCGATATTCGCGACGAAGCCGAAGCCGCAAATCGGTAGGTAGACGAACTGCTGGATGTCGCTCCAGTCGATCTGGAAGGCGGCGGCAGCGACCGAAAGGCCGCGCACCGGGCGGCCCTTATAGCCGGCTTCGTAGTTCCACAGGCTGTCGGACTTGTAGCTGAGCGGCGTCTTGTCGAGGCCGAGCAGGTCGAGATCGGCAGCGCAGGGCAGGGTCGGGACCGGTACGTTCCCGGAGCCCGAGCGATAGCCCTTCGACGCGGACAAATAGAGGAAGCTGTCGCGGGTCGGCCGGTAATTCAGGCCGAGGCGCGGAGTGAGCGGGGTCTCGCTGACCGTGCGGGGAACGGCGTCGGCAGGAGCGGTGGGGCCGCCGTTGAAGAGGCCGTCCCCTTGAGTCTGGATCAACGTGTTGGTGCGCGACAGGCGTGCTCCGGCCACGAACTCGATCTGCGGGGTGAGGTCGAAGGTCGCCTCGCCGAACGCGGCAATATGCTCCTCATCGAAGCGCTCGCTCGCGGTGTAGGTGAGGCCGCCCGGCAACAGCGGGATGCCGAGGACGCCGCCGACGTCGTCGCCGAAGATCGAGATGAGCAGCGCATCAAGGCCGGGCTCGGCCACATCCTGCCTCAGGAACAGCTTCGACTTCTGGTAGAAGGCGCCCATCGTCCATTGCAGCCTCGCCGCCGGATCGTTCGACGCCAGCCGCAGCTCCTGAGTTACGATGCGCTGGCGGTTGGTGATGGTGCTGGCGCTGCCGCCCTCCGACTCGACGCCGGTGAAGGAAGGGCCGAGGATCGGGATCAGGATGAACTCGGCTGCCGTGCTCGAGAAATCGGTCGTGCGGCGGTCGTTGCGGCGGAAGATCGAGCTCACCGAGGTGAGCGAGACGTCGCCCAAGTCCCCCTCGATCGTCAGCGCGGGGAGCAGGAAGCGGTCGCGGCCGGCCTGCGGCACCTGGAAGCCCTGCTGGAATTTGACGAACGGGGCGGGCGCGGCCTCGCCGGGCCGGTCGTAAATCGGCAGGTCGTCGGAATCGATCTGCTGAAAGAAGAGGCTCGCCGTGGCGCGGAAGGCGTCGCTGAGGCGAACGGTCACCGCCCCGCGCAGCGCCACCGTCCGCTCATCGTTGATATTGCGGTCGACCACCTCGCCGCTCGCGCGGTCGATCTTGTCGACATAGCCGCCGTCGCGCCGGTAATAGGCCGTGGCGCGAAAGCCGAGCCTGTCCTCCGCGATCGGGCCGCCGACCGCGCCGGCGACCTGCCAGCTTTCGCCGCCCCCCTCGGTCGTCGCGAATTCGGCCACGCCGCGGCTGCTCCACTCGGTGAGCGACGGCTGGCGGGTGATGTAGCGAAGCGTGCCGCCGAGCGAGCTGGCGCCGTACAAGGTGCCCTGCGGCCCGCGCAGCACCTCGATCCGATCGAGGTCGAACAGCTTGGGCTGCGCATTCCCGCTGCCGCCGCGCTGGTTGATCTGCACCGGGGTCTCGTCGAGATAGACGCCGACGGTGGCCGCGCCGATGCTCGAATAGACGCCGCGTATCGCGAGGAAGCTTGCGCCGTTCTCGACCGGCTGCAGGACGAGGTTGGGGACGCTGCGGACGAAATCGTCGATGTCGTCGGCCCCGGTCCGCTCGAGCGACCCCTCGTCGAGTGCGGTTACGCTGATCGGCACCACCTCGATCCGCTCCGGGCGCTTCTGGGCGGTGACGATGATCACCTCGTCCTCCGAGGCGGGGCTCTCGATCCCCGCATCCGGCACCGGTTGAGCGATAGCTGGGGTCGAGCACAGCCCCGGCGCCAGCAGCGCGCTGGCCAAACAATAGCCTGCAACCCGCGGCAGCGATGCCATGACGAGCGCCCCCTCTTATCCTCTTCTTTCTAGTCCACTTTTCCGGCGAAGGCGAATCCGGGCCAGAGCCGGGAGGATTGGGCGCGGTGGAGCAGCGAAGTCAGCTCATATCCGGCAGTCGCGGGGCGAGTTTGACGAGAAAAAAGCCGGCGTTGCATCGCTGCACCGCCGGCTTCCAAGGCTTTAGAGGGTTCAGGCGACCTTGGCCTGCTCCATGTCTTCGGGATCGCGTAGCACGTAGCCGCGGCCCCAGACGGTCTCGATATAATTGTCGCCGCTGCAGGCGAGGCTCAATTTCTTGCGGAGCTTGCAGATGAACACGTCGATGATCTTGAGCTCGGGCTCATCCATCCCCCCGTAAAGGTGGTTGAGGAACATCTCCTTGGTGAGCGTGGTGCCCTTGCGGAGCGAGAGCAGCTCCAGCATCGCATATTCCTTGCCGGTAAGGTGCACGCGCGCGCCGTCGACCTCGACCGTCTTGGCGTCGAGGTTCACGGCGAGCTTGCCGGTCTTGATCACCGACTGGCTGTGGCCCTTCGAGCGGCGCACCACCGCATGGATGCGGGCGACGAGCTCGTCGCGGTGGAAGGGCTTGGTGACATAGTCGTCGGCGCCGAAGCCGAGCGCCCGCACCTTCGAGTCCATCTCGCTGATGCCCGACAGGATCAGCACCGGAGTGCCGACCTTGGCGACGCGCAGCTTCTTCAGCACGTCGTAGCCGTGCATGTCCGGCAGGTTGAGGTCGAGACAGATGATGTCGTAATCGTAGAGCTTGCCGAGGTCCAAGCCCTCTTCGCCCAGATCGGTCGTATAGACGTTGAAGCCTTCGCTGGTGAGCATCAGCTCGATGCTCTTGGCGGTGGTCGGCTCGTCTTCAATCAGCAGCACACGCATGGTCTCGCCCCTTGCTCGCGCTTCCTTCCCTTGCAGGGCTTTGGAAGCCGGTAACTTTGATTAATCATGCGATAAGTGAACTTAAAAGGTTAATTCCGCGTAAACGCCTGAAACCACGCGAGTCGCCGCCGCATCGTTGCGCCGCTGCAACAGCCGTGGCAGGGCTGGGACATGTGGGAAAAGTACGTCCTGTTCCTCGACGGCGAGGCGATCGTGATCGACAAACCGGCCGGGCTGGCGGTCCATCCCGGCTCCCGCACCCGCGAAAGCCTTGAAGATTATCTTCACCATTTCCGTTTCGGATTCCAGCGGCTGCCGCTCCCGGTGCACCGGCTCGACCGCGACACCAGCGGCTGCCTGCTCCTCGCCCGCAACCCCAAGGCGCACAAGCGGTTCCAGCGCGCTTTCGAGGACAGGAAGGTGGCCAAGACCTACGTTGCGGTGGTCGACGGCGTGCCGGAAGCGGAGGAAGGGGTGGTCGACATGCCGCTCGGTAAGGTCTCGACCAGGGAAGAGGGCTGGCGGATGGTGCAGGATCCACGTGGGCAGCCGTCGGTCAGCCACTGGCGGGTCGCCGCGGTAAAGGACAAGCGGGCGGTCATCGTCTTTACGCCCGAGACGGGTCGCACCCACCAGCTCCGCGTCCATGCTGCCGAGGGTCTCGGCATCCCGATCTCGGGCGATCCCGTCTACGGACGTGGGCGCGGGCCGATGCTGCTCCATGCGTCGTCGCTGCGGATGGAGCGCAACGGCAAGCCGCCGGTCGAGGCGACGGCGCCGCTGCCGCCGACCTTCGTCGATGCCGGGTTCGGCGATGTCGCCGTCTGAGCCCTTCGTCCTTCCCGAGGATGCGCTGGAGGAAAAGTTTCTCGCCTCGACAGGACCCGGGGGCCAGAACGTCAACAAGGTCGCCACCGCCGTCCAGCTCCGCTGCGACGTCTTCAGGCTGGGCCTGTCGCCGCCGGTCTACGCGCGCCTGAAGCAGCTCGCGGGCTCGCGGATGACGAGCGAGGGCGAGATCGTCATCACCGCGCGCCGCCACCGGACCCAGGAGGCGAACCGCGAGGATGCCCGGGCGAGGCTGGCGGACCTGATCGCCAAGGCCCATGTCGGCAAGCCCAAGCGGATCAGGACCCGGGTCAGCAGGGCGGCCAAGGCGAAGCGGGTCGATGTCAAGAAGCAGCGATCCTCGATCAAGCAGGGGCGGGGCAAAGTGAGGCTGGACTAGCTGCCCGCCGGCAGCGTGCTCAAAGCCTATTATTCCCGGGTGGACGCCGAGGTGGCTCGGCTGCGCGCGCACCTAGATCCCGGACAGCCGGAGGACGCGCTGGGCCGCTTCGGCCGGTCGGTCGAGCGCGTCCTGCGGGGCGAGGGCAGGCTGATGATGGAACTGCTGTCCCTTACCTTGAACGATCCGGACATGCGCCGCATCGCCAAGATCGTCCCGCGCGGGACCGACTTTCGCGCGATCACCTTGCCTTCGGCCAATCACCTGATGTTCGTCGCGGAACGGGGTGTGCGAACCGAATATGGGTCGCGTTCCCGGCTCGTCCCGGGCTATTTCGAGGCCATGGCCGGCTGGCTGGCTGGCGGCGCACAGCTGACGGATCGGCACAGGAGAGGAAATGTACGAATTCACGATCGAGGCCGCGGACAAGGCGGAGCTCTACCGCCAGCTGTGCGACGCTGCCGACGCGCTGACAGCCGGCGAGTCCGACCCGATCGCAAACATGGCGAACGTCGCTGCCTTGCTGTGGGAGGCCCTGCCCGATCTCAACTGGGCCGGCTTCTACCGCAATGTCGATGGCGAGCTAGTGCTCGGGCCTTTCCAGGGCCGCGCCGCCTGTATTCGCATACCGTTCGGCAAGGGCGTGTGCGGCACCGCCGCCGCCACCCGCCAGGTGCAGTGCATCGACGACGTCGACGCCTTCCCCGGCCATATCGCCTGCGACAGCGCGTCCGCCTCGGAGCTGGTCGTGCCGGTCGTGGAGGGCGACCAATTGATCGGCGTGCTCGACCTCGACAGCCCGCGCCGCGCCCGCTTCGATCGCGACGATGTCGCGGGCTGTCTCAGGCTGGCACAGCTGCTCGCGCCGCGGCTCGCCTCGGGTAGCAAAAGCGGGCCCCAGGAGTTACAAACCCGGTAGCTGGCCGAGGCGTGTCCCGCCGCGGCCGGATGGCCTCGCGAACAGGGGATGTACCATGAAGAAGCTGGCGATTTTAGCTCTGGCCGCGACCGCTCTGGTCCCGCCCGCCGCGGCGCAGACCGCCGCGCCGGCCGCGCGGATGAGCATGCCCGCCGCGAGGGCGGCCGCGCCTGGCGTGAGCTGGCAGCATCGCGCGCCGATGGCGCCCCGCGTGGCGGCGCGCCCGCATGTCAGGCCGCCCATGGCCCATCCCGGCCGGCACGTGATCAACCGCGGCCATCACCGCTTCGTCCATCGCGGCCACGGGCGCTTCGTCGGCCGCGGCCCCCACCACGGCCCGCGCTTCCGCCACTTCCGCCGCTTCCACCGCGGCTTCTTCATTCCTCCTTTCTTCTTCGCGCCGCAATTCCACGTCATGAACTGGGGCCTGTACGGCTTCGCCCAGCCTTATGGCGACCAGCGCTGGATCCGCCATTATGACGATGCTTATCTGATCGACGGCGACGGCCGCGTCCACGACAGCCGCTACGGCATGGACTGGGATCGCCACGGCGAACGGTGGGACGATGACGGCGAGGGGCCGCCCACCTACGGCGACGAGAGCGACTATCCTCCCGACGAGGATTATGGCCGGGACGAAGGTCATGGCGACGGCCGCCATGGCGAGCATGGCGGGGGGCATGGCGGCGGCCACGCCCAAGGCGGCGCCTGCCAAATGACCTACGGCCATGACGGCCCGCCGCCCCCGCCGCCGCCCTGCGCCTACGGCCATGGCTGGGGCTGGGGCACGATGACGGTCACCGAGACGACCACCACCACCACCACCGGTCCGACCGTCAGCCACCACAGCTACGAGGTCGAGGAGCAAGCTGGGCCGAAGAAGATGTGGCGGCACAAGCGGAAATACCGCCCGGCGCCCGAGGCTCCCTATGGCGAGAAAGGCTAGCTCAGCCGGTCGAGCATCTCGTCGCTGAGGTTGCCGGGAACGATCATCAGCGGGCACGGCAGCGAGCCCGCCACGGTGCCTGCGAAATGGCTGACCAGCGGGCCGGGATTGCCCTCCGGCGCGGCGCCGAGCACCAGGGCGGCGATCGTGTCGCGTTCCTTGAGGATTTCGGTCACCGCCTTTACCGGATCACCCTGCATGACGGTGATCGAGGGCTTCACCCCGGCTTCCTCCATGATCGCACCCGAGGCCTGTGCCACCATCGCTTCGGCCCGCAGCCGCGCTTCCTCTTCCATCGCCGCCTGAACGCCGCCCCATTGAACGAACTCCTGCTGCGGGATGATCGCGAGCAGCTCGACGCTGCTCCCGGTCCGCGCCGCCCGGCGCGCGGCGAAGCGGAGCGCGGCGCGCGCCTCCTGGCTTTCGTCCATGACGACGAGATATGATCGCATCCGCCCTCCCGTGGCGTGAGCCGAATGCGATCACGCATCCGCCCCCTCCAGCGTGAGGCTCGAAACTGCCCCTTATCGCCGCCTCGCGCAAGCCTTGCCCCTTCGGCCGGCCGCTCAGGACAGGCCTTGACCGCGGCCCTCGACTTGCTGTTGAGCGGGGCCGCACTCCGGCCGGAAAAGGTGCGCCATGCCGATTGAGCTCAAGATGCCCGCTTTGTCGCCGACCATGGAGGAAGGGACGCTGGCCAAGTGGCTGGTCAAGGAGGGCGACAGCGTCGCGGCCGGCGACCTGCTTGCCGAGATCGAGACCGACAAGGCGACGATGGAGTT
Organism: Allosphingosinicella sp.; assembly: GCA_035942355.1. GTDB lineage: Bacteria > Pseudomonadota > Alphaproteobacteria > Sphingomonadales > Sphingomonadaceae > Allosphingosinicella. The sequence continues at coordinate 24,540 of DASZDE010000014.1, forward strand.
CGAAGCGGTCGACGAGGGCACGATCGCCAGGATCCTGGTCGCCGAGGGCACCGATGAGGTCAAGGTCGGCACCGTCATCGCGCTGATCGCCGGCGAGGGCGAGGATGCGAGCGCGGCCGCGGCGCCTGCACCGGCGGCGGCGAAGCAACCGGCGGCGAAGGACGGGGGCGGGACCGGCACCGGCAGGCCCGCGGCGTCGGCCGGCGCCGCTCCCGCCGCGGCCGAAGCCCGCGGCCTCAACCCGGTGCAGCATTCGGAGGCCGCGCCCGCCCCGCAGCCCAAAGCCGATGCCGGCGACCGCATCAAGGCGAGCCCGCTCGCGCGGCGCCTGGCCGAGCAGAAGGGCGTCGATCTGGCGGCGCTGACCGGATCCGGCCCCGGCGGCCGGATCGTCAAGGCCGACATCGACGCCGCCACCGGGAAGGCGGCACCCACCGCCGCGCCGGCTCCGGCGGCCGCGCCAGCGCCTGCGGCGGCACCCGCGCCCGCAGCAGCGCCAGCGCCGGCTCATCCCGTGCCGGACATCCCGCGCGAGGTCGCCAAGCTCTCCAACATCCGCAAGACGATCGCGCGGCGGCTGACCGAGTCGAAGCAGCAGGTCCCGCACATCTACCTTACCCTCGACATCCGGCTCGACGCGCTCCTCAAGCTGCGCACCGAGCTCAACGCCGCGCTCGAAGCCCGCGGCGTCAAGCTGTCGGTGAACGACATGCTGATCAAGGCGCTCGCCGCCGCCCTGACCGAGGTGCCCGAGTGCAACGTCCAATATACCGGCAGCGAGCTGATCACCTTCAAGCGGGCCGACGTCTCGGTCGCGGTGTCGATCGCGGCCGGGCTTATCACCCCGATCATCGTCGATGCCGGAGCCAAGAGCCTGTCGGCGATCTCGACCGAGATGAAGGACCTCGCCGCCCGCGCCCGCGACGGCAAGCTCCAGCCGCACGAATATCAGGGCGGCACCGCGAGCCTCAGCAACATGGGGATGTACGGGATCAAGCATTTCGAGGCGGTGATCAACCCGCCCCAAGGCATGATCATGGCCATCGGGGCCGGCGAGAAACGGCCCTATGTGATCGACGACAGCCTGCAGATCGCGACCGTGATGAGCGCCACCGGCAGCTTCGACCACCGCGCCATCGACGGCGCCGACGGCGCCCGGCTCATGCAGGCGTTCAAGCGGCTGGTCGAAGGCCCGCTGGGAATGCTGGCGTGACGTTGGCGCAGGAGGCGCGTCTCCAGCTGATAGGTTCGGGCCTGATGTGGCTGCTCGCCGCGGCCTCGCTGCCGACTATCGCCATTGCCAATGGGCTATTCCTCACAATAGGCTTTGACTCCGCCGTGCCTTGGGATCGGTACGCCATCGTCGCGGGTTACGATGCCGCTTTGATCCTCGCGCTCCGGTTCTTCTTCAAATCGGGCAGGGCAAAGGCTGCCAAGATCGTGCTTGCGCTACTTCTGGCTCCGTTGGCCGTGATCGGAGCGATCACCATCGAGGAGCAGTTGTCTGCTGAGGCATCCACCCAGATCATCAGGTGAATGGCAAATGACTGGCACTTACGACCTGATCGTCATCGACGTCGCTCCGCCTTTGCCGCCGGAGCCGCGGCCGGCTTGCTGTGGTGGTTCGGGGTCCGGCGCCATGAAGGCGAGACCCTTGATGGGTGAGCGTTGCGGCCTCCTTGGCTCGGGACCCGCCTGACATGTCGCTTCCGCGGGCGGCGGCGCTGGGCGCGATTGCGGCGCTCGCCATTCCGTGGGTGATGCGCGAGGAGACCGGCCAGCTCGGCGAATGGGTCCAGCTCGGCGTCGTCCGCTTCAGCGCGGCCGGCCTCCATCTGCTGTGGTCGTGGCCGCTATTCGCCGTCGTCACCTTGTTCGCGTGGGGATTGCTCGCCTGGGCCAACCGATGAAGCCGGGAGGAAGACGCGATGGCTGACAGTTACGACCTCATCGTGCTCGGCTCCGGGCCGGGCGGCTATGTCGCCGCGATCCGCGCCGCCCAATTGGGGCTGAAGACGGCGATCGTCGAGCGCGAGAAGCTGGGCGGCATCTGTTTGAACTGGGGCTGCATCCCGACCAAGGCTTTGCTCCGCACCTCCGAGATCAACCATTACCTCACCCATGCCTCAGCCTACGGGCTAACGGCGGAGAAAGTCGGCTTCGACCTGGCCAAAATCGTCGAGCGCAGCCGCAAGGTGGCGGGGCAATTGAACGCCGGCGTCAAGGGGCTGATGAAGAAGAACAAGATCGCGGTCGTCGAGGGCGAGGGGGTGCTCAAGGGCAAGGGGGCGCTTCAGGTCGGCGACCCCGGATCTGGGTCCGGGGCAGGCAAGACGCTCGAGGCGAAGCACATCATCGTCGCGACGGGGGCGAGGGCGCGGGACCTGCCCTTCGCCAAGGCGGACGGGGAGCGGATCTGGACCTACCGGCACGCGATGGTGCCCAAGGTCATGCCGGAGAAGCTGCTGGTGATCGGATCGGGGGCGATCGGGGTCGAGTTCGCCTCCTTCTATTCGGACATGGGCGCCGAGGTCACCATCGTCGAGATGCTCGACCGCATCCTGCCGGTCGAGGATGAGGAAGTCTCCGCCTTCATGGCCAAGGCGCTGGCGAAGCAGGGGATGAAGATCCACGTCGGCTCCGGCGTCGACCGGCTTGAAGCTGGACCCGATGGGGTGAGGGCGACGATCAAGGGGGTTGGCGCGGCCCAGTTCAGCCACGCCATCGTCGCCATCGGCATCGTCCCCAACAGCGAGGGGATCGGGCTCGAGGCGCTGGGGGTGAAGACCGACCGCGGCCATATCGTCACCGACGGCTACGGCCGCACCAATGTCGAGGGGATCTACGCGATCGGCGACGTCACCGGCCCGCCCTGGCTCGCGCACAAGGCGAGCCACGAGGGCGTGGTCTGCGTCGAGGCGATCGCCCACAACATGGCGAAGGCGAAGGTGGGGACAGTTACCGGTAACTGTCCCCTGCCGCACCCGTTCGAGACGTGGAACATCCCCGGCTGCACTTACTCGAGGCCGCAGGTGGCGAGCGTGGGCCTCACCGAAGCCGCCGCGAAAGCGGCCGGCAAGACGGTCAAGGCCGGCAAATTCCCGTTCATCGGCAACGGCAAGGCGATCGCGCTCGGCGAGGCGGAGGGCTTCGTGAAGACGGTGTTCGACGCGGCGACGGGCGAGCTGCTCGGCGCCCACATGGTCGGCGCGGAGGTCACCGAACTGATCCAGGGCTATGCGGTGGCAAGGCAGCTCGAGACGACCGAGGAGCAGCTGATGCACACGGTCTTCCCGCATCCGACGCTGAGCGAGATGATGCACGAGAGCGTTCTGGATGCCTATGGGCGGGCGGTGCATTATTAGGACCTCGGCTTCATCGGGGATGAAGCCGGAAAATGGGGCGCGATAAAACGCCAGCCCTTCGCTGCTGACCGGACAATTCGGTTATATGAATGGAGGCTCAACATGGCAGAATTTGTTTACCACGTCGACGACAGCGGCGCTTACGTTCAGCTAGACGCCCAAAACGGAGAAACCTTGAACCCGGAGATGGTACAGGCGTGGACATCAATGCGGATTCTTCGTGCCTTAGACGAAATCTCGACCCGATTGTTGGGCTTGAAGGAAGAACTGGCGAGAGTAGCTCAGGGTGTGAATTGAAGACGTCAACGCATGCGGCTGCGTGAAGTGGGAGCCGAGATAGCCCCTATGGATCGTGCTAATCTCGATCATCACCGCCGGACTTGTGTAACCTTGGCGAGAGTTCTCGCATCTGGGTAACGCTCGTTATCAGCTTCTCAACAGGACAATGAACACCATGCCTGCAAACATCAGCATGATCGAAAAGGTAGCACGCAATCTTCACCACCTCACGATCAAGAATGGGGGCACAGCACGAGCAGTGGTCGAAATGCGCGAAGATGCGGCCGCCATTATCGCGGCAATGCGGGATCCCAGCGAGGAGATGCTGGAGGCGGCCGCGAAAATCGATCTCAGCGATCTCCCGAACGTCGGTGGCGCAACGTATTGGCGGGCTATGATCGACGCGGCGCTGGAGGAGCTCCGGCGATTCAGATAACTGCGGGGCTTGCAGGTGCCAAGGGCTTGCAGCAGGGAGACCGGTGACAGTCACTAGTGACTGTCACGCACCGTCGCGGGCGGCGCTTGAGGCGCAGGCGGCCGGAGCGTTCGGCGGTGCGGATGGCTTCGCGATCGTCGAGGCCTTTGTCCAGGAAGCCAGTGACAGTCACTAGTGACTGTCACTCAGCCCTCCGGGCCACGCCTTGTTGGCCCGAGACATGAGCGCTGCGTCCACGCCTTGTGGGAACTCGCGACTTGCCGTATTTCCCGGTCGAGGGACGCAGTGGCCTTCTGGCAAGGCGGAGGGGGTGATGGCCGCAGGACTGGCCGTCGGCACGATAATCCAGAATCTCATTGCCAGCGGACCGATCTGGTCGGCGTTGGTCCCGGTCGTCTCGGCGCTGTCACGGGGCGCCATTGATACCTTTTCAGGCTGGCAGCGCGCGCGCGCGCGCAAGCGCTATGAAACGACATTCAAACTGTTGGGCCCGGTCGAGCAGGATCTGCTGGAGCGCATAAAGGACAGCTGGGCGCTGATCGACTGCTGCGACGAGATCATCGCGCGAGTCGACACGCGCAAAGCGCGGGGCTGGACTTGGGCGTTCACCCTCGGCTTCATGGTCCTGACGGGCATTTCGACCCAGCCGGGCGATCCACTCGCCGGCGATAACGACCTCGGGCTGCCGCAGGCCGACATGCTCGATCCGATCGTCGCCGCGACCGGCGGCGCCGTGTCCGCCTGGCTCGGCAATGCGTTCGCCTGGCTGACGGGACGAAGGCCCGTTGCCGCCGTGCCGGGCGGCATTCGGGTCCAGGACGCCCTCGTCGATTATTCCGGGGTCCGTGACAGCGCTATCCAGAGCCTGGTGGGCGCCCTCAGCAGGGAGATCGTCGAGACGGCACGAATCCCGCGGGAAGAGATTGACGAGATGCGAGCCCGCGAGGCGCGTTCGGGGCTGAAGAAGACTCGGGATGCCCTGACCGCGCCGTTTCGAGCCATGGTCCGCTGGGCGGGCTATTGAAGCTTGCTGCGGGAGAGCCCGGGTCGCTGGTGACTGTCACTCAGCGGCGGGGGCGGCGCTTGAGGCGCAGGCGGCCGGAGTGTTCGACGGTGCGGATGGCTTCGCGGTCGATATCTCTTCCACCTATCTCTGGGCTCGGGAGGCGACACAAGAAGAACCTGCCGATCGCGGCGCAGGAGGCGCTGATATTCCTTGAGCGAGATCATCACGACACGCGGGGTGCCGTGACGCTGGATACCCACCGGGTGAATCATCGCCTCGTCCGTGTAATAGCCGAACTTGCTCGCCGCCTTCCTGGGCGACACTGTCAGGGCCGGTTCCGTCTTGCTTCGTCCTCGACTGGCGTGTTGCCGGGTGCAGGCATCTAACCGCGCTCCTCCAGTAGGTTGTCCGGATAATCCGGATTCTGCGGAGAGTCAGCCTCGGGTTTGCCGCAGCGGCTGGGTCGCTCTTTTGATCCGCCTAACGCGCCTTCGGGGAACCACCGGAGGGGGAGGTGGAGAGGCCGCGCTGGACTCGCGCTGTGACCGAAATCAGGGAGAGGAACAGTTTCGGGTCACCCGGAGACCCGGAGGCGTGTATGGCCGGGCGGGTACATTATTGAGGAGCGAGCGATGGCGAAGGGAGCCTGTCTGTGCGGGGCGGTGCGCTTTTCTGTGGAGGGGGAGCTCGCCGCGCCGGACGCCTGCCATTGCACCCAATGCCGCCGGCAATCGGGCCATTATTGGGCTTCGACGGAGGTCCTGCGCACCGCGCTGAGCATCCAGGGCGCCGAGCATGTGACCTGGTACCAGTCGTCGGAGCCCGTCCGCCGCGGCTTCTGCGCGCGCTGCGGCTCGGTGCTGTTCTGGGACCGGGACGGGCGCGAGCGGATCGCGGTCGCGATGGGCGCTTTCGATCGGCCGACGGGGACGCATCTGGGCAAGCATATCTTCGTCGCCGACAAGGGCGACTATTACGAGATCGGCGACGGTCTGCCGCAGATCGAGAAGTGGTAGATTCGGTCCCGGGCGGGGCACGTAGCGTTTCCAGATCCCGCGATCGGAACCGTTGTATGAACGCCTGAATGGGGCAAATCATTCCCCCTTCACCAGCTCGCCGCCCTTGATCACGACGTCGACATCCTCGAGCGCCCTGACGTCGGCGAGCGGGTCGCCGTCGACCGCGATGAGGTCGCCGTAGCGCCCGATCGCGACCGCGCCGACGTCGCGCTCCCGGCCCAGCGCCAAGGCGGCGTTGCGGGTCGCCGCCTGAATCGCCTCGATCGGCGTCATGCCGTATTCGACCATCACCCGGAACTGCTTGCCGACCTCGCCGTGCGGCATCACCCCGGCGTCGGACGCGAACACCATCTTGGCGCCGGCGCGATGGGCGGCGCGGAAGCCGTCGCGCTGGATCTGGGCGATCTCGCGGTCCTTGCGCAGATTCTCTTCGAGCACGCCGTTCTTCTTGCCTTCGGCCTGGGTATATTCGGTGTTGTAGATGTCCATGCCGAGCCAGGTGCCGCGCTGCCTGGCGAGCCGGATGCCCTCGGCGTCGATCAGGCTGGCATGCTCGATCGTGTCGATGCCGGCGCGGATCGCGGCCTTGATGCCGGCGGCGCCATGGGCGTGGGCGGCGGTCTTGAGGCCCCATTGGCGGGCCTCGTCGGCGATCGCGCGCAGCTCCTCCTCGCTGAGCTGCTGCTGGCCGGGCTCGGTGTTGCGCGAGAAGACGCCGCCGGTCGCGCACACCTTGATCACCTCGGCGCCATATTTGCGCTGCTCGCGCACCCGCGTGCGCAGCTCCTGCGGCCCGTCGCCGACCGCGACCGACTTCGACTTGAACGACGGTGGCAGAAAGGTGCTGTCGCAATGGCCGCCGGTCGCGCCGAGCGCATGGGCGGCGGGCACGATCCGCGGTCCGGTGATCAGCCGCTCGTCGATCGCCTGCTTGTAGGCGACGTCCGAATAGCCGTCCGAGCCGACGTTGCGGACGGTGGTGAAGCCGGCGTTCAGCATCGCCCGGACATTCTCGACGCCCTGCACCGGCCAGAACAAATCGGTGAACTGGAGGTTGGTATAGCCGCCGTAGCGCGGGTTGGAATCGAGGTGGACGTGCATGTCGATCAGGCCCGGCAACAGCGTCTTGCCCGGCAAGTCGATGCGCTTCCATTCCGGCCGCAGCGACGGCTGCCGGCCGCCCGCGGTGCCGATCGCGGCGATGCGGCCGTCGGCGATCACGATCACCGGCCGCTCGACCATCCGCCCGGCCAGCACGTCCACCATCCGGTCGGCGGTGACGACGACGGTCTCGGCGGCGGCGGGGGCGGCCGACGCGAGCAGGCAGGCGGCGAGCAGGGACTTGCGCATCGGGCGGCTCCATGGCTGGTTCGCCGCCGTTCCTAGCCGGGCGCTGCGCCGCGAGTCGAGCCGCCCGCTATCCGCACCAGCGGCTCCGCGCCCCATATCCGAAAAGTAACCGTCCCCGAATCATGGAGCGAAGCGCGGCGCTTCCGCTTCGGCGAGGATCAGGGCGAACTGGTCGTCGGGATCGGTCCATTCCCGGCACAGGCCCCAGCCGGCGGCGCGGAGCAACAGCCGGGAATCGCGCAGGCCGTATTTGTGGCTGTTCTCGGTGTGGATG
>DASZDE010000015.1:0-18046 GCA_035942355.1 Allosphingosinicella sp.
GGGCAAAGCGGCGGCGGTCGAGTTCCAGACTGCCCGCGCCGAGGCGAGGCCGGGTATCAGGATCACGTCCGGTCCGGTGCCTCGAACCACCACCGAGAATCGGATCGGCTTGAAGGGAGCCGCCGCCGCGGCCGGCGCCGCCGGCGCCGCCAGCATCGCACAGGCGAGACAGGAAAGCGGGAGCAGTCCGCGACTCATGCCGAGAATGCTAGGCGGAGATGGTTAACGAATCCCAGACCGTAGAATCCCCGCCGGCTCCCCGTCATCCGCGCCAACCCCCGTCATCCCGGCGAAAGCGGGGATCCAGGATGACCTTGTGCCGGGCTCGACCGCCTGCTGGATTCCCGCTTCCGCGGGAATGACGGATATGGCACCGGCCAAAGATTCTTTGTCCCCCGGCCCGGCTGCGCTAGAGCCTCCCGATGCCGCATCTCTATCTCGTCGACGGATCGAGCTACATCTTCCGCGCCTATCACCGGCTGCCGCCGCTCACCAACCGTCACGGCCTGAACGTCGGGGCGGTGTACGGCTATACGACGATGCTGTGGAAGCTCGCCGAGAGCCTCCACAAGGAGGACGGGCCGACCCACCTTGCGGTGATCTTCGACGCCTCGGCCAAGACCTTCCGCAACGACATGTACGGCGAGTACAAGGCCAACCGCCCGCCGCCGCCGCCCGACCTCGTCCCGCAATTCCCGCTGATCCGCGACGCCACCCGCGCCTTCTCGCTGCCCTGCATCGAGGAGGACGGGCTCGAGGCCGACGACATCATTGCCTGCTATTCCAAGGCCGCGCTCGAGCAGGGCTGGAAGGTCACCATCGTCTCGTCGGACAAGGATCTGATGCAGCTGATCGAACCGGGCCTGGACATGCTCGACACGATGAACGACCGCCGCATCGGCCGCGACTATGTGATCGAGAAGTTCGGCGTGCCGCCCGAGCAATTGGGCGAAGTGCTGGCGCTGATGGGCGACAGCGTCGACAACGTTCCGGGGGTGCCGGGTATCGGCCCCAAGACCGCCGCCCAGCTCATCCAGCATTATGGCGACCTCGAAACCCTGCTTGCCCATGTTGACGATATCACCAAGCCCCGACTCAAGCAGAATCTGGTCGACCATGCCGATGCGGCGCGGCTGTCGCGCGAGCTGGTGCGGCTGGTCTGCGATTCGCCGCTGCCGGAGCCGCTCGACGCGCTGCAGATGAAGGGGATTCCGGACGGGCCGCTGCGCGAGTTCCTCGAGGACCAGGGCTTTCGATCGCTGCTGGCGCGGCTCAACGGCACCTCGCAGGTGCGGGCGCCGTCGGATTCGCCTTCGGCCATGCCGGTGCAGAGGGAGGTGCGTCCGGAGCCGAAGATCGACCGCACTTGCTATGAGACTGTCACCAGCGAGGAAGCGCTCGACCGGTGGATCGCCGGGGCGACCGCGAACGGTCTCGTCGCGCTCGACACCGAGACCGACGGCTATGACTGCGTGACGGCAAAGCTGGTCGGAATCAGCCTCGCCGCCGAATGCGGCAAGGCCTGCTACATCCCGCTCGAACATGGCGGGCACGATCTCTTGTCGGAGCGGCCCGAGCAGCTCGCCGCCGCGCTCGTGCTGGCCAGGCTGAAGCCGCTGCTCGAGGACCCGGGGACGCTGAAGATCGGCCACAATTTCAAGTTCGACTGGATCGTCTTCGACCGCCGCGGGATTACGGTCGGGCCGATCGACGACACGCTGGTGATGAGCTTCAACCTGGATGCCGGCGGGCTCAACAGCCATGCCATGGACGATCTCGCCAGGAAGCACCTCGACCATGATTGCTTGACCTACAAGGAGCTGTGCGGGAGCGGACAGAAGCAGATCAAGTTCGACCAGGTCCCCCTCGATCGCGCCACCGAATATGCAGCCGAGGACGCCGACGTGACCTTGCGGCTGTGGCACCGGTTCAAGACGCGGCTGCCGCACGAGCGGGTGACGCGGGTCTACGAGATGGTCGACCGGCCGCTGGTGCCGGTGGTCGCGCGGATGGAGCGCGAGGGCGTGAAGGTCGACCGCGACGAGCTTCACAAGCTGTCGAGCGAGTTCAACCAGCAGATACTGGAGCTGGAAGAGCGGATCTGCGGCGAGGCCGGATGCAAGTTCACGATCGGCAGCCCCCAGCAGCTGGGCGAAGTGCTGTTTAACAAGATGCAGTTGAAGGGCGGCCGCAAGGGCAAGTCCGGCACCTGGTCGACCGACGTCACCGAGCTCGAGCGGCTCGCCCGTGACGGCGTGCCGATCGCGCGATTGGTCCTCGATTGGCGCCAGCTCAGCAAGCTCAAGAGCACTTATACCGACGCGCTCCAGCAGCAGATCAACAAGGAGACCGGGCGGGTCCACACGAGCTACAGCCTGTCCGGCGCGCAGACTGGGCGGCTGTCGTCAACCGATCCCAATTTGCAGAACATCCCGATCCGCACCGAGATCGGCCGCCGCATCCGGGACGCGTTCGTCGCCGAGCCGGGCTATATCATCCTCGCCGCCGACTACAGCCAGATCGAGCTCCGTCTCGCGGCGCATATGGCCGACGTGCCCCAGCTCCGGCAGGCCTTCGCCGACGGCGCCGACATCCATAAAATGACCGCCCAGGAATTGTTCGGGGAAGCCAATCGCGACACTCGCGCGTCCGCCAAGACGATCAATTTCGCGATCCTCTACGGCATTTCGCGCTGGGGCCTGGCGGGACGGCTCGGCGTCACCGCCGATGAGGCGCAGGCGATCATCGACCGCTATTTCGATCGCTTCCCCGGCATCAGGGACTATATCCACGAGACCCTGACCAAGGCGCGCGAGACCGGCTTCACCACCACCCTGTTCGGCCGCAAGACCCATTTCCCGAGCCTCAAGAGCAAGGTCCAGCACGAGCGTCAGGGCGCCGAGCGGGCGGCGGTCAACGCGCCGATCCAGGGCACCAGCGCCGATATCATAAAGCGGGCGATGGCCCGGATGTGCCCGGCGCTCGAAACCGGGGGGCTCGGCGCCGTGCGCATGCTGATGCAGGTCCATGATGAGCTGGTGTTCGAAGTACCCGAGGCGGAGGTGGACCGCGCCGCCGCCATCATCCGTCGCGTGATGGAGCGCGCCGCCGAGCCCGCGGTGACGCTCAGCGTGCCGCTCGGCGTCGATATCGGCACCGGCCGCAACTGGGGCGCCGCGCATTGAGCCAGCCTGCCCCCGGCGGCGAGGACATCCAGGCGCTCGCCAGGGGCGGGCGCACCAACTTCTTCGGCTTCCTGCTGCGGCTAGCCGCCCGGCTGCCGTTCCTGTTCATCGCCGGCCGCATCTACGGCGCCGAAGCGCTCGGGCGGTTCGCCTACGCAATCCTGATCGTCGAGTTCGCCGCGCAGATCGCGACGCTGGGCCTCAAGCGTGGGCTCGCGCAGCAGCTTTCCTCGACCGAAAAGCCGCACGTCTGCGTGGTTTGGGACGCAATGCTGGTCGCGTTCCTCGCTTCTGCGGTCGCGACCGTGCTGCTCGCCATTTTCCCGCAGGCAATGTTTCCGAACAGCCCCATCATTGGGCTGGAATGGCTGCTGCCGCTGATCGTGTTCGCGATCGCAGGCGCCGACGTGGCGCTGGCTGCGCTCGCCTACCGGCACAATGTGCGCGCGACGGTCACGGCGCGAGCGATCGTCGAGCCGTGGACGATCAGCATCGCCGCCTTCCTGCTGTCCTACCTGTCGTCGCGCGACGGGCTGATCATCGCCTATGTGCTGTCGATGCTGGCGGCGCTCGCCGCGTCGCTGTGGCCGCTGTTCCGATGCTATGGCACCCCTCAAGGCTGGCGGCCGGAGCCCGGAACCTTGTGGGCGCTGGCCCGCCGCAACACCCCGCTCGCCGCCGCCGATGCGATCGAATGGGGGTCGCGGCGGATCGACATCGCCATCCTCGGCCTGTTCTTCTCACCGGCCGTCGTCGGCGTCTATTATGTGGCGCAGCAAGTGGCTTCCCTGCCCCAGAAATTGAAGACCAGCTTCGATCCGATCCTGAGTCCGGTCATCACCCAGAAGCTCGCCGAAGGCGACAAGAAGGCGATCGCCAAGCAGGTCCGGCAGGTCGGCTTCTGGATCATCGCGGCGCAGACCGCAGTCGCGCTCGCGCTCGGCATTCCGGCGGAAGCTGTGATGGGGTTGGTCGGGGCCGCCTTCATCGGCGGCACCGGGGCGCTCGCCTTCCTGCTTGCCGCCGAAGTGGTCGCCGCGACGGCGGCGGTTTCGGAGGCGGCGCTGGTCTATGTCGCCCGCCACCGCAACCTGATGATCTCGACGCTGATGATCGTCGTCCAGGCGGCGCTCAGCGTCGCGCTGATCCTCGCGCTCCGGGCCGTGCGCGTGCCGGACGAGCTGGTCCGGCTGTTTGGCCTCCCGTCCGACCGGCTGCCGGACACCTTCGCGGCGGCGGGCCCGGCCATCGCGCTGCTGCTCGCCTTGGGCCTAGCCTCGATCCTCAAGGCGCGGCTGCTGTGCCGGATCCTAGACGCTCCGGTTCAGGGCTGGCGGTGGCCGCTGATCTGGGCCGCCGCCGCGGCGGGATCGGCTGGCTATCTGATGACCTTGCTGCCGCGGCGGCTCGAATTCGTCGAGCTGGTCGTCGGTATTCCCCTCATTCTGGTCGTGTTCGGGGTAGTCTTGTGGAGGTTCGGCTTCACCGACGAGGACCGCGTGCTCTTCCGCATGAAGGGCGGCGAGGCGCCTAGCCTTCCACCTCCGCAAGGGGTTTTACCGCCGGGCCGTTGAGCACCTGCCCGTCCGGCGCGAATTGCGATCCGTGGCACGGGCAGTCCCAGCATTTCTCGAAGCCGTTCCAGTGAACGAGGCAGCCGAGATGGGTGCAGACCGCGGAGCGGCGGACGACGCTGCCGTCTTCGTCCTTGTAGGTGGCGATCTTGCTGAGGCCGTCACGGATCACCGCCCCCTCGCCGGGCGAAAGATCGTCGGCGGAGGCAATATCGCCGGGCATGACATATTCGGCGTAATTCTTCACCGCTCCCGCCTGCCCCTTGATGAATTCGGCCGCCGCCGGCCCGGCTGCGGACTTGCGGCCAGGATCGAGAACCGGGGCGTAGCGGCTGTCCTCGCCGATGATCAGCGGCATGATGGTGAGGCTGCCGGCGACGCCGTTGGTGATGCCCTGGCCCGAATCGCCGGTGTGAACGTAGATGTTGGTGCTGCCGGGATTGCGGCCGGAGAAGGGCATGAAGTCGATCGGTTCCATCACCTGTCCGGACCAGCGGTACTCGGCGCGGGTGAAGCTTGGATAGCGTTCCCGCGTCCAGCGTTCGAGATCGTCGAGGCGCTTGTCCATGTCGTTGGCCTCGCCCGAGCGATGATCGCCGCCGCCGACGATCAGCAGGTCCTCGCCCTTATCGAGCGGCTGGATGCGGACATAATGATAAGCCTCGTACGTGTCCCAGACGAGCGCGTCGGCCACCGAGCCTTTCGGCACCCGGCCGGCGACAACGTAGGTGCGGTCGGGCAGCTGCTTGGCGTGGATGGCGACCTTGTCGTTGGTCGGGGAATTCGTGCAAAACACCGCCGCGGAAGCCCGGACGACTGGGCCGGCCTCGGTTGTGATCTCGACACCGTCGTCAGTCTCCTTATCGGAGACATGGACGGTATCGGCGTAGATACGGCCGCCGCGGGCGATGATCGCGCGGGCGAGGCCGGCGAGATATTTGGTGGGATGGAAGCGGCCCTGGTTGGGGAAGCGAAGCGCGGGGCCGGTGTCCACCCCGGGCACGGGCGCCCGCTCGACCCATTCGACGTCGACGTTGATGGTTCGGCAGGCCTGATACTCCTCCTCCAGCCACGCGCGATGATCTTTCTCGGCCGGGAACAGATAGCCGTCGAGGCGGGTGAAGTCGGCCTCGATCCCCTCGTCGCGGCAGATAGCCTCGATCCGGTTGACCGCGCTCACCTGGCTGTCGTGGTAGAGCCGCGCCTCGTCCTCGCCGCGGACCCGGATCAGTTCCGAATAGAAATCGTCCAGCTCGGTCGCGAGATGGGCGGTGGTGCGCGCGGTCATGCCCCAGCCGATCCTGCCGCGGTCGATCACGATGACGGAGCGGCCGAAGCGGGCGAGCTCGTAGGCGGTCGATAGGCCGGCAATGCCGGAGCCGATCACGACCACGTCGCAGCTCTCGTCGGAGGCGAGCGGCGGCGCATCGAGCACGGGGGCGAATTCCATCCAATAGGAAGTGCTGCGCTCGTCGCCTACGTTCATGTGGGTCTCCGTTACCGATCGGGCAGGCAACGGGCGTTCAGCGGAATGGGTTCCGAGACAACCCCTCCCGAATGTGGCGAAGAGCCGGTTAGTGGCGAAAGTGGCGCATACCGGTGAACATCATCGCCAGCCCCGCCTCATCGGCGGCGGCGATGACTTCAGGGTCGCGGATCGAGCCTCCCGGCTGGATCACCGCCGTGGCGCCCGCCTCGACGGCGGCCAGCAGGCCGTCGGCGAACGGGAAGAAAGCGTCGGACGCGACGGCGGAGCCGATCGTGCGGGCTTCGCCCCAGCCGGCCTTGCCGGCGGCATCCCGGGCTTTCCACGCGGCGATGCGGGCGGATTCAAGCCGGTTCATCTGCCCGGCGCCGATACCCGCCGTGGCGCCGTCTTTGGCATAGACGATTGCGTTCGACTTGACGTGCTTGGCGACGGTCCAGGCGAACAGGCAGTCGGCCAACTCGCCGTCGCTGGGAGCGCGTCTGGTCACGATCCTGAGATCGTCAGCACCGATGCGGCCGTTGTCGCGCGACTGGACGAGATAGCCGCCTGCGATCGACTTCAAGGCGAAGCCCGTGCGGCCCGGATCCGGCAGGTCGCCCGTCAGGAGCAAGCGGAGGTTCTTCTTGGCGGCAAAGAGGGCCCGGGCCTCTTCGTCGGCGTCGGGAGCGATGACGACTTCGGTGAAGATCCCTGTCATCGCCTCGGCGGCCTCGGCGGTCAGCGTCCGGTTGACGGCGATGATGCCGCCAAAGGCCGAGACGGTGTCGCAAGCGAACGCCTCCTGATAGGCCCTAACCAAATTGGAGCCGGTGGCGACGCCGCAGGGGTTGGCGTGCTTGACGATGACGCAGGCCGGGTCGGCCTCGCGGAACTCAGCGAGGAGCTCGAGGGCGGCGTCGGCATCGTTGTAATTATTGTAGCTGAGCTCCTTGCCCTGGACCTGCTCGGCCTGGGCAATGCCTTTGCCGTGAGGACCGACGGGAAGATAGAGCGCCGCTCGCTGGTGCGGGTTCTCGCCGTAGCGGAGCTCGGCGCTCCGGTTCATGACCAGGGGCAGCGTGGCGGGGAAGAATTGCTGCTGATCGGCGAACGCGAACCAGGATGCGATCATCGCGTCATAGGCCGCGGTAGCCGCAAAAGCCTTGGCGGCGAGGCGCTTGCGCAGATCGAGCGGCGTCATGCCGCCGCTTTCTTCGAGCGCGCCGATCAGCTCGGCATAATCCGAGGGACTCGTCACGATCGTCACATGAGCGTGGTTCTTGGCGGCCGACCGGATCATTCCGGGTCCGCCTATGTCGATATTTTCGATGATCTCGTCGCGTGGCGCGCCGCGAGCGACGGTCTCGGGGAACGGGTAGAGGTTGACCACCGCAAGGTCGATCGTGGGGATGCCGTGCTCGCGCATCGAGGCAGCATGCTCAAGCTTGTCGCGGACGGCGAGCAGGCCGCCATGGACCTTGGGGTGGAGCGTCTTCAACCGGCCGTCCATCATTTCGGGGAAGCCGGTGAGGTCGGAGGTGTCGCGCACCTGGAGGCCGACATCCCGCAACGCCTTCGCGGTGCCGCCGGTGGAAACCAGCTCGACGCCGAACTTGGCCAGTGCGCGTCCGAGCTCGGCTAGTCCGCTCTTGTCCGAGACGGACAGCAGCGCGCGGGCGATTTTCACGTCGGACATCAAGGTACCTGTGGCGGCGGACTCTGCGTCGCGTTCCCATAGCGTCGCGTCACCCGGCCGTCACCCGGGGAAGGAACGCCAGCGCCGGCAACACCCATGGCCTAGGCCGGTATGGGGTCCGCTCAGCCCGCGCGCTTGAGCAGCCAGCTGATGCTCATGCCTTCAGCCGGGGTTTCGCCGGCGATGACGAGCTGGAGCGAGCCGAAGGCCTTGGCATTCCCGTCGAGCCACAAGCTGTCTTCGATCGAAAGCTGGCCGCCACGGCAGCGGAACTGCCACACGGCACCGCCCCGGACGCGGAGCAAGGCGCCTTGGCCATCGGCAGTGCTCGTAACCTCGATCGCCGGCGCGAGGTGGAACCTCACCGCGAAGGCGGTCGATTCGTGGCGGCGGCGGCGGCCTTCCGGCAGCAGCCTGTCTTCGCCGCGCAGCTCCAAGCCGTCGCCGGTCAAGGTGAGCTGGCGCTGGTGGATCAGGCCGAAGCGGCGGACATAGCCGTCGTGGCTCGCCTCGACGATGATGGTGCCGCCGGTTTCGTCACGGGCCAGCTCGACCTGGCTCACGCCCTTGCCGAGCGTGCCGTCCTCGTGGATCGCGGTCGAATTGCGGTCGCCGAGGATGAGGGTCGAGTGGGCGGCGGTCGTCCGGAGCCCCTGCACCAGCTGGGGCGGAAGCGCGTCGCGGTGCGGACCGATGCCGCCGCAATTGACGATCAGGCGCTCGACGCCGTCACTGAATTCGAACGCGAGCGTGGAGGCGCAGCCGCCGACCAAGGTCCGGCTGGCGGGCGGCGGAGCCGCATCGAACACGGCCACGGCCTTCTTCGCGGCCAGCCGCTGATAGCCCCAGCCGCGCGCCTGGCGGAGCGGACGGGCGAGCATGCCGCTGCCCTCGATCGCGGCAAGAAGCCGCCGCTTCGAGCCCATGTTGCCGCCCTGCCAGCTCGACAGCGACTCGTCGCCGAGCGTCACCGCGAGCAGGGCTCCGACTGCCCCGGCAAGCGCGTCCGCGATGGCCTCCGGGGGCTGGCGGCGGGCGGAGATGTAGACCGCGCGAAGCTGGCTGAGCAGCTCGACCAGCGCCAGCTGCTCGAGCGGCGACCGGCTGATCAGGCCGCCATCCTCGTGCAGCGCCGCATCGAGCGCCCGGCCGAGCCCCGCCTCGCCGGTGCCGAGCCGGGCAGGCCCACCCTGGACGATTATCGCCGAGGCGATGACGCCACACCAGGCGGCGATCCGCGGCAGGCCGGCCGAAGCCTTGTCGGCGCCGCGGTCGAGGTGGCGCGCGCCCCGGGCGAGCGTATGGAGGACCGCTGACCGATAGACCATATCGCGGCTGGAGAGGATGTACGGCGCATAGGCTGTCCAGAACAGGATGCGCCTGCCCCACAGGTCCGCCCGCCAGGCCGGCTCGCAGACGATGGCCGCGTAAGCGTCGAGCCACTTCTGGCAGATCTTTTCGGCGATCCTCGCCCCCCTCTCCCGCGTCGCCGCCGCGGCGAGATCGCGCAGCCAGGCAAAGCTTTGCAGATAATCCGACAGTTCGGCGGGGATGGCCGGACTGGCGAAGTCGAGCTTGTCGACCGGGATGCTGGTGCCGCGGCACACGATGGCGCCGCCCAGGATCGCCTCGCCCGCGGCCTTGTCGCCCGCGATCGGGTCCTTGGGCACGGCGAGCAGCTTCAGCGGAAAGCGGCCGCGGAGCCGGAAGCTGTGGAACGGCGTGCGCCAGGCAAGGCGGTGGAGGCGGTAAGCGAGCCGCTCGGAGAGCGACACGCCGCGGTCGTCGCCGACCCTGATCAGCCGCTTGCCGGGCTCGATTTCCTGCTCGGCGCCGGATTCCTGGATGCGTTCGAGCAGGCTCATGGTCCGCGCAGCCCCCTGATGTTGTCGGCATAGCGAGCCGGGCCGCCGCGGAAGGTGGCGGTGCCGGCGACCAGCACGTCGGCACCGGCATCGACGGCGCTGCGGGCGGTCGCCGCGTCGACGCCGCCGTCGACCTCGAGGTCGATCGGCTTGCCGGTGGCGTCAATTCGTCTCCGGATGGTTTCGATCTTGCGCAGCTGGCTGTCGATGAAGCTCTGCCCGCCGAAGCCGGGATTGACGCTCATCACCAGGACGAGATCGACATCCTCGATGACGCAGTCGAGCATGCTCGCCGGCGTGGCGGGGTTGAGCGAAACGCCCGCCTTCTTGCCCAGCGACTTGATCTGCTGGAGGGTGCGGTGAAGGTGCGGCCCCGCCTCCGGATGGACCGTGATGATGTCGGCGCCCGCTTCGGCGAAGGCGGCCAGGAAAGTGTCGACCGGAGCGATCATCAGATGGACGTCGAACGGCTTGCTCGTGTGCGGGCGCAGCGCCTTCACCACGCCCGGCCCGATGGTGATGTTGGGCACGAAATGACCGTCCATGACATCGACATGGATCCAGTCTGCGCCAGCCTCGTCAATGGCTCGCACCTCCTCGCCGAGCCGGGCGAAATCGGCGGACAGGATCGACGGCGAGATGCGGACGGGCTGCTGCACAGCGAATCATAACCACGCCCGAGTCGCGGGGCAAGGAAGCCCCGCGACTTATCCCCGCTGATCCGCCCGCCGCTGCTTGCGCATAGGGGAAAGCTACGTCTGCGAGCCTCTGCCTCGATCGAAAGAAGACATGGGTTGAAGGCGGCGTTTCCCGGCGTAGGATCAGGCCGTGCAGCGTGGCAGCCTGATCGTCAGAAGCATCTGGGCTTCTTGCCTGCTTGTCGCCGGGGTGAACCATGCCCGCATTTTGCTCCAGCACGGGCTCTTCTGGGACTATGGCGGGGTTGGTTGGGCGAGCGCGGCTTACTGGTCCAGCCTCACCATCCTCGATCCGACCGCTGCGACCCTCCTCTTCGTCCGCCCCCGGGTGGGGATAGCTTGCACGATCCTGCTCATCGCGTTGAACGTGGTTCATAACCTTGCGGTGACGGCTCGATTCGTCCCGGCAGGCGAGTTCCTCAGCCGCGTTGCTTACAATCCTTTCATCCTCAGCCAGATCGGCTTCATGCTGTTCGTGGGAGCCACGGCCGGCATTGCTTGGAAGGGTGTGGAGCGCAGCAATCATTCTCAAGCGGTAAGCCGGGGATGAGACAAGGACTGCTCTCACTGCATTGTGCCGCTCTCGCGCTCTAACGAACCTCTGCGATGGCTAAGTCGCGGAAACGAGCTTCAAGGCTCGCCAAGGCTCAGCGGTGAGGGCATCCGGGCCAGCAACAAGGCCGGCGCTGGCCATCGCCAAGGTTTGAGCGACCCCAATCGATACGCTTGCGCCTGGTCTCGAGCTTCTTGGCGGCCTCGATCCAGCAGATCCATTCGTTACGGGCCAGCGGCGTTATGGCGTTCCAGGTCGCGAGTGCCGCTGGATCAAGCTTCAGTGCGTCTGCCAGATCTTCAGGAAGATCATGAACGACGCCGCCGGGGATGATTGTCTGGCCAGTCCTCATCAGCGCTGAACCTCGTCTCGTCGGGGACACCGATAAAATCACGGTAACCCCACGCAAGGGGGATCCAAAGCAGACATTCGATTCATTCAGCTCCGCCGAAGCCTGGCCATGAAAAAGCCGTCGGCGCCGCCGGCTTCTTCGAGCGTGCCCGGGAGGATGCGAAGGATGCCGTCATTGGGGCGCATGCCGGCTGGGAGTTCTTCGAGGCCGATGGGGTCGAGGGTGTAATCGGGGCGGGCGGCGAGGAAAGCCGCGGCGACCCGCTCCCCTTCCTCCGGCTCGAGCGAGCAGACGGAGTAGACCAGCGATCCCCCGGGCTTGAGCCAATCGGCGGCGCGGGCGAGCATCGCCTGCTGGGCGTCGGCAAGCTCGGTGACGGCGCGCGGGCGGACGCGGTGGAGGACGTCCGGGTGACGGCGGAAGATGCCGGTCGCGGAGCAGGGCGCGTCGAGCAGGATGACGTCGGCCGGAGCGGGAGGTTGCCACGTCATCACGTCGGCCGCCTCGATCCGGGCGGCGAGGCGGGTGCGCTCGAGATTCTCGCGAAGTCGCCCGAGACGACTTTCGGACGAGTCGACCGCGGTTGCCTCAAACCCGGCCGCTGCAAGCTGCATGGTCTTGCCGCCGGGGGCCGCGCACAGATCGAGGGCGGTGCGCCCGTTGCCGTCGCCGAGCAAGCGGACCGGAATGGCCGCCGAGATGTCCTGCACCCACCAGTCGCCGCTGCCGTAGCCGGTCAGCCCCGCAACCGCCGCGCCGCGGGCGAGCCGGAGGTGGCGCGGCATCAGGCTTGTGCCGCCGAGACCGGAGGCCGGATTGTCGCAAGCGAAAATGAGGTCGACCGGCGGCGGCGTCGCCAGCGCCCGCGACGCGGCCCGGGCGACGGCGCTCCCCCACGCCTGCTCCCAGCGTGCCTCCACCGGCGGCGGCAGCGTGGGGAAGTGGGGAAGCTCGGCACGTGCGCGTATCACGCTGCTGTACACGCCGTGGACGAGCCGGCGCGGCCCCCCTTCGACCAACGGCAACACGGTGGAAATGGCGGCGTGGTGCGGCGTGTTCATAGCCAGCGCCTGGACGAGCGCGATGCGGAGCGCGAACCTCGCCTTGGCATCGGCCGGAAGCGGCTTCCTGGTGGCGCCGTCGATCAGCGCGTCCAGGTCGGTCAGGCGGCGCAGCGCCTCGGCGGCGATGGCATGCGCAAAAGCACGGTCGTCGGGTCGGTCGAGGTCGCGGGAGGCGGCGCCCAGCGCCGCCTCGAGCGGAAGCCCTTTGCGAAGTACCGCGTCGAGCAGACGCATCGCAGCCCGGCGCGATTCGGTGCCAGCCGGATCTGGTCTCGGTGCGGCCACGCTAGAGGACTGGCCGGACGATCAAACCGCTGACCACGGCAGCCCGAAACCGGGGCGGGTAGAGGACTCGATCAGGAAGCCCGCGATCATTCGTCCCGAAGCGGATTGAGGGCGCTCGCGCGGCGGCGGCTCGTCGGCACCGCACCGCGGGGAGCGGCGCCGCCGCGTTTATCGACGGGCGTCGACTGGGCCAGCCCCATCTGGTCGGCCATGGCATGAAGGGCGGCAATGCGGTTGCCGGTGTCCGGATGGGTCGAGAACAGGCTGTCGCGGCCGGTGGCGGCGGGGACGATGTAGAGCGAGGCCGCCGCCGGATTGCGCAGCGCGACCGGATTGGGGATGCGGGCGGCGCCCTGGTGCAGCTTGGCCAGCGCCGAGGCCAGGGCACGCGGGTTGCGGCTGATTTCGGCGGCCGCGCGGTCGGCGCCATATTCGCGGGTGCGGCTGATCGCCAGCTGGACGATCATCGCCGCGAACGGCGCTACGATGACGGCCATCAGCATCGCCAGCACGTTGCCGCGATGATCGTCCCCACCGCGGAAGAACAGGCCGAAATTCGCGAGGAAGGAGATCGCGCCGGCGATCGTCGCCGTCATCGTCATAATGAGGGTGTCGCGGTTCTTCACATGGGCGAGCTCGTGCGCCATCACCCCGGCCAGCTCATCCCGGCTGAGCATGTCGAGCAGCCCGGTGGTCGCCGCGACGGCGGCATTCTGCGGGTTGCGGCCCGTGGCGAACGCATTCGGATGCGCCGAATCGACGATGTAGACTTTTGGCATGGGCAGGCCGGCGCGGCTCGCCAGCTGCCGCACAACATCCACCAATTCGGGCGCCGTTCGGGCGTCGACCTCGCGCGCCCTGTGCATCCGGAGCACGATCTTGTCGGCATTCCAGAAGGTGAACAGGTTCATCGCCGCCGCGGCCAGCAGCGCGACGAGAGCGCCGCCCGAGCCCCCCAGCGTGTAGCCGAGGCCCATGAACAGGGCCGTCAGCGCCGCCAGCAGCATCAGGGTCTTCACATGGTTCATCTTGCGTCGCGGCCTCCCACGCCCGAAATGTGGGAAGAAGCGAGCCCCTCTTCAATCGGGAGCCAGCCATGGCCGGAAAACGACCAGACCATATCAAACCGCCCGGGCACCTGTCGAAAAGCTCGCCTGTGCCGATACCGGACGCCAAAGAGCCCGCTGGCGCCGCCGAAGAGCATGGCGGCCCCAAGGGGCGGGAGCCGACCCGCTACGGTGACTGGGAGAATAAGGGGATCTGCCGGGACTTCTGAGGTTCCGGTCACACGCCTTCGGTTCGCAGCGGGCGCGCCAGCAGCCGCTCGACAACCTCGTCCACCGACACTTGCCCGGTGAGCAGGGCGCACACAGCGGCGACGATCGGCATATCGACTCCGGCCGCGTCGGCGGCCCGCTTCAGGACCGGAGCCGTGTAGGCGCCTTCCGCGACGGTCCGGCGGTCGCCAAGCAGCTCGGCGGCGTCCCAGCCTTCGCCCAGTCCCTTACCGAGGCTGAAGTTGCGCGAGCTGGTCGACGAGCAGGTGAGGACCAGGTCGCCCAACCCGGACAGCCCCGCGAGCGTCTCCGCCCGCGCGCCCCGCGCCAGTCCGAACCGCGTCATCTCGGCGAATCCACGCGAGATGAGCGCCGAACGGGCATTCTGGCCGAGGCCGCGCCCCTCGACCACGCCGCACGCGATGGCCAGGACGTTCTTGACCGCACCGCCAATCTCCGCACCGACGATATCGTCGGAGAGGTAGGGGCGGAACCAGGGCCGGGCCAAGCGGGCGCGCAGCCGCTCGCCGACGCCGCGATCCTCCACCGCCAGGGTCACCGCCGCCGGCAAGCCGGCCGCCACTTCATGGGCAAAGGTCGGTCCCGAGAGCACGGCGATCGGGGAGCCGGGATGCTCCTCGCGGGCGACGTCGTGCATCAGCTTGCAGGTCGCCTCCTCCATCCCCTTGGCGCACAGGACCAGCGGCTTGCTCCACCGCGCCATCGAGGAGAGCACCTTGCGCATATGCTGCGCCGGCGTGACCACCAGCAACGCATCGCAGGACCTGAGCTCGGCCAGCTCGCCGGTCGCCCTGATCGCCGGGCTGAGCGGCACGCCCGCCAGGAAGCTCTTATTTTCGTGGCGGCTGTTGACCGAATGGACCACCTCCGGCTCGCGCGCCCACAGCAGGGTCTCCTCGCCGCCCGCCGCCGCGACCTGCGCGAGCGCCGTCCCCCACGCACCGCCGCCGATCACGCCGAGCCGCGCAATCATGCTTTCACCCCGGCGCCACGCGCTCGCTCCGCCAGCGGGTCGAGCGGCCACCGCGCCCGTGCCGGCGCGTCCAGCCCGTCGACCAGACCGCGCTCGAACCGCAGCGCGCCCGCCCAGGCGATCATCGCCGCATTGTCGGTGCACAGCCAGGCAGGCGGCGCGACCATGGGAAGCCCGTGGTCGGAAGCGACAGCTTCAAGGGCCGAACGGACGCTCTGATTGGCCGCCACCCCGCCGGCGATCACCAGTGCCGTAACGCCCTCGGTCGAGCGCAGCGCGCGGGCGGTGCGGTCGACCAGACACTCCACGACCGCCTGCTGGAAGGAGGCGGCGATGTCCTCCGGAGCGTATGTACCGGCATCGCGAGCCCGCAGAACGGCGCTCTTGAGGCCGGCGAAGGAGAAATGCGGTTCATCCGACCCGAGCAGCGGGCGGGGCAGCGGCACCGCGGCGGGATTGCCGGACATCGCCGCCCGCTCGATCGCCGGCCCGCCCGGAAAGCCCAGCCCGAGCAGCTTCGCGCTCTTGTCGAAGGCCTCGCCGGCGGCATCGTCGATGGTGGTGGCGATGCGGCGATAGCGGCCGACGCCCTCCACCAGCAGCAGCTGGCAATGTCCCCCCGACACGAGCAGCAGCAGATAGGGGTATGTCAGGGTGGGCTCGACCAGCATCGGCGACAGCGCGTGCCCTTCGAGATGGTTGAGCGCGATCAGCGGCTTCCCGGCGGCCAAGGCGAGGCCCTTGGCGGTCACGAGACCCACCATGACGCCGCCGATCAGCCCCGGTCCGGCGGTGGCGGCGATCGCATCGACTTCCTCCAGCGGCAGCTCCGCCTCGCGCAGCACATCTTCGATCAGTCCGGGCAGTATCTCGATGTGCGCGCGCGCGGCGATTTCGGGCACGACGCCGCCATAGGGCCGGTGGGCGGAGTCCTGACCGGCCAGCCGGTGGGCGAGGATATGCCGGTCGGATGTGACCAAGGCGGCCGCGGTCTCGTCGCAACTCGATTCGATGCCGAGGATCAGGCTCATCCCGCTTCCCTGCCATTGCCTGAGCCGCTAGCACAAGCGCCGCATGGACACTCCCCTCCGTATCGGCACCCGTGGTTCGCCCCTTGCGCTTGCCCAGGCGAGGATGGTGGCGGGGGCGCTGCGCGACGCGCACGGCTGGGGCCCGGAGCGGATCGAGATCGTGCCGATCACCACCGCCGGCGACATGATCCAGGATCGGCCGCTGGCCGAGGTCGGCGGCAAGGCGCTGTGGACCAAGGAGCTCGACGCTCACCTGCTGGACGGTCGCACCGCCGTCTCGGTCCATTCGATGAAGGATGTCGAGACGCACCGTCCGGCCGAGTTCTGCATTGGAGCGATACTGGCGCGCGGTGATCCGCGCGACCGGTTGGTCGGCGCCGACAGCATCGAAGCGCTGCCGGGCTGGACGCGGGTCGGTACCTCGTCGCCGCGGCGGACGGCGCAGCTGCTGGCACGGCGGCCGGACCTCAATATCGTCGCATTCCGCGGCAATGTCGCGACGCGGCTGCGCCGGCTCGACCTGGGCGAGGCCGACGCCACGCTCCTCGCCGCCGCCGGGCTCGACCGGCTCGGCCACGGGGACATCGGCACGCCGCTCGATGACCTGCTGCCGGCCCCCGCGCAGGGCGCGGTGGGCGTCGAGGTGCGCGCCGACAACAAGAAGATCGGAGCATTGATCGCGGCGATCGACGACGAGGAAACCCATGTTTGCGTCTCGGCCGAGCGGCGGCTGCTGGAAGGCCTTGGCGGCGACTGCCGGTCGCCGGTCGCCGCACTGGCCCGCATCGAGGGGGAGCTGGTGCATCTTCAGGCCGAGCTGCTCACCCAGGACGGCACGGAGACGGTCCGCGGCGAGGCCCGGTTCCTGGCTGGCGACACCGAAGCCCCACTTGCGCTGGCCCGCAAGCTGCTCAGCGAGGCGAGTCCCGCGTTGCGGACGCTGTTCACCGGGTGAGCAGGAAAATCCTGATCCTGCGGCCGCAACCCGGTGCCGATGAAACCGGCCGCCGCGCCCGCGAAATGGGGCTCCACCCCGTGATCTCGCCGCTGTTCGAGATCGTGCCGGCGGCTTGGGAGGCCCCTGCCGCCAGCAGCTTCGACGCGGTGCTCCTGACAAGCGCGAACGCGGCCCGCCATGGAGGGAGCGGGACCGCACCGTTCCTCGGCCTTCCCTGCTATGCCGTCGGCGAGGCCACCGGCGGCGCCGCCCGCGAGGCCGGCTTCACCGACGTCCGCACCGGCAAGAGCGACGGCGAGGCGCTGCTTCGGCAGATGATAAGGGATGGAGTCGGCCATGCTTTGCATCTGTGCGGAACCGATCATGTCGCGCTGGAAATGGCGCAAGGGTCGATCACCCGGCGCAGCGTCTATGCGGCCGTACCGGCGACCGCGCTTGCTCCCGAAGCGCTGGCGGCGCTTCGCGGCGGCGCGGTCGTATTGGTTCATTCGCCGCGGGCGGGGGCGCTGTTCGCGGCGCTGGCCGCCCAGGCGGGGGTGGATCGCGCAGCTATCGGGCTGGCCGCCATCAGCGAGGCAGCGGCCGACGCTGCGGGCCCGGGGTGGTCGGTAAAAAGGATCGCGGCCGCGCCGCGCGACGAGGCATTGCTGGAGCTTGCGGTGAAGCTGTGCAAAGGTGAGGCGTTCGGCGAGACGGGATCGGGCGGATGAGAATGGATTATGAAGCGACCAGCGCTTCGAGCCGCCGCCGCTCGCTGCTCTCGCTGCTGCTGCTTCCTGCGATCGCCTTCATCGCCGGTCTCGCGGGCATGGCATGGCTGCTCGCCCATTGGAGCGCCGCGGCAGGCTTTCTCGGCATCGCCGCCCCGGCGCCTTCTGTCCGGCCCGCCGCGGCCGCTCCGACTGCCGCGGCTGCTCCCAGGGCTACGGCAACAGCGGCGGCAGGCGAACCGGAGCGTCTGGTCATCGATCCGGAGATCACCCGCCGGGTGACGCTGCTCGAGCAGCGGATAGGCCAGGTCTATATGCAGTCGCGCGCGGCGGTCG
>DASZDE010000016.1:0-5404 GCA_035942355.1 Allosphingosinicella sp.
AGGGAAGCTTGCTACCACCGCCCGTAAACACGACTAAGTTACTGTCCCGGGTTTCCACGAAATTTTCACTGCCAATCCCCGCTCGATTCAGCGTCTCAGTGATCTTTCTGCGAAATCCTTGTGCGAACGATTGAACGCGACTCGAGGACACGAACTCATCCCTTGAGATTTCCACGGTGTCGAAATCCTCCAAATCGACGACGATCATTCCTCGATCAAAGAGCTCAATCTTCAACTCCCGTATCTGACGGCGGAGCTTATGTTGATAAAGATCCTCCAGTTGACTCCTCGCGGAAAGGCCCAGCTTTCGGCAAATTTCAGTGATGAGAATCGTGTCCACTACGTTTCCAGCTTTAGGCATCGCTGCCATTCCGGATTTGTAGGGAAATGCTAGTGCAGGGCCACGCTCGGGAGTGGTAATCTTGAAAACGCCGATGTCGGTAGTGCCCGCCCCGACGTCCACAACGAGCAGCTGGGGCCTGCCGTTGCGGAACCGCTCTTGAATTCCTGCGCTCGCTGCAACTGCCTCCAACACGGGTTCGGTGATGAATCGTGACGCCGCTCGACGCTCGGGTGCGATAGCGGCAACCTGGTTCAGCGTCTCTCGCGCCCGCTCGACAGGAAGCCCGGCACGCCACTCGTCCATAGAAATATTGTCCGCTAAGATCTGAGCCTCGAGAAACAGAGAGCCAAGGCGCACGGCCGGCCCAGAATGACCTCCGGTCGTGTCGATCTGGGCATCACCCCAACCCGGGACGGCAAAACGGCGCTTCGTGTAACGGTCGATTCCGTTGCGCTCCAACTGGTCGGAGGTGATCGCGCTGAGGTATCCGAGATAAAGGGTCAGCAGCTCACGCTTGCGGAATGTTCTAGTCGGGTCGAGGCTAGCTTTCAGTGGGCTCTCGAGATCCTCAAAGCTGTGGGTCAAATATTGCTTAGGTGAGTCAAAGAGCTCTCGATCGTCGTCATTATCACTGCGATGCCGAGCACTCGCGTTTGCCCCGAATAATATTTTGCCCTCAGTGACATAGGCGCAGGACTCCGCCGTGTAACCGGCGACCCCGGTCGCCGTTTCTGAGAGGTCGAGTGGAAGCGGGTCCTCCTCGTCATGGTCCCAAACGGCGGCTTTCGAGAAGGCTGTTCCGAAGTCAAGGCAGACGTAACGACCTTCCTCCGGAGCCTTATCGAGACAATCAAGATTAAGGCGCGTCCTCGAAGATACTAATGCAGGTGCTGCGATGCTTGGGCTGGCGCTACTCTTGGCAGCGGGTAGATCCGCGAGCACGCTCAGCGCCTCCTGCTCGTCCGGACTGATCACGCCCCCGGGCAAAGAATAGCCACCATCGCTCCTCGTGAGCCGGCCGAGAAGACTTCTCACCAATATTTTCGCTATGGCCTCATCCATCGCTCACTCCCGTCAACGTGCTACAGCCGGTCGACCTCGGCCTTTAAGACTACGTCGATCGAATTCTCCCCCCGTGTGCGCTCCACAATCTTGTTGCGCAAGCGAACTGCCCTGGACGCCGGCCGACCATCTGCCGTCTCATGCTCGTTCGCTGAGAACTCCACCACATCACCCGGTTGCCCTCTTAACCGGAAACCACGCTTATCAGCCGCGGCTTCCAAATGACGCAAAACCCGCCTGATACGGCGAAACATTCCTTCGGCTTGCTCGCGAAGCGCCCTAGAGACGTCTTGAGCGGCATCCAGCAGTTCCTCTTCAGCGACTGATAGCTGGGCTGCAATTTCACCGACCTCGCGGAAGGCACGCGCTAAATCCACGTCGATGGCCTCAAGGATGCTTGCCTCAAGCGCGCCTCGCGAACTCGTCGTTTTCGGCAAACGTCCCGACACCAGCCATCCCGCAAGGCTCCCCGGTATTCCGTGGCCCTCGCCGACTGCTTGCTTGAGCAGCATCGCCGTTGGGATCTCACCCACCAACTCGTGATGAACCTTGCGCAAACGATCGTCCGCGATACCTTGCCTGGCAAGAAAGAGGAGAGCTTCGCGCACTGCTCGGGCGAGTGCGTCCGCTTCAGGTTTCACCTGATCCGGCCATTCCGTGCTTCGGAAAAGTCGCCGGAGTCGCCTGACAGCGGCGAATGTGTCCGCGTCGGCCGCAAGTGTGCCGTGAAAGCGAACCAACATCCTTATAAAGCCTAAGATTGCGCCTGCGAGTTCCGCCGCAGCCACTGGGTCCCCTATTGAGTCATGCCTCACAGCGGACTCAAAGAGTCTCGAAACTTCCGGACCGATACCCTCCTTCACGGGGGGGTCAATATCGACCACACCAGCACCTAGAGCCTCTAATACTCTGACGAGTCTTCGCGCTCGGGAAGTGCCCGGATCCTTGCTAGTGATATTCAAGTGTCCCATGGCTCGGGCGACCAGCCTTAGAGACGCATTCAATTCGGCGGCGCGCGCAAAAAGCGCGGCTGCGAGCGCGGCTCGTGCGCGTTCTCCAGACTCCTCCTGTACCAGCGCCTGTGCCGCATAATCAGAAAGCCAGCTACCAGCGAGGTCTGCCAAGGCTTCCGCGGCATAACGACGATCATTCGGATCCCGTAGCCGCGACAATTCCTCGGGAGGTAACGGTAAAGGGCGCAGCCGATCAGCAAGCTTAGGTCGCAAGCTAATGAGGGGAGCTTGAGCTGTCATGTGCCACAGGCGGGCGAGGTAGGGGAGGTACTCCGAAGCTGCGGAGTTTTTGACCTGGTCGGTCAGCCGGTCCAATCCGGCCTTCATCCGGGGATCACGCGCATATGCGACCAGCGCATTGGCGCTAAGGAGCACGCCAGAGGCCTCAATAAGCTCCGGCCCCTCCGCGCGCGCAAAAAACCCGAGGGCATCTTCAACTTGCGCCTTGCTAATTTTCTGGGATGCCATGCGACCCTGTATGGAGTGCGGATGCCCACGAGCAAGGCTTATATAAGTTGCTTTGGAAACGGGTTAATCCGGCGCGACGCATCGTAGCGACCCCTCGTCTCACCAAACCATTCGATCAGAAACAGAATTCTTTGTGATACGATCGACTTAGAAGAAGAAGGCTCCGCATAGCTGCGGGGCCTGGCCTGTTTCCCCATGGGTCCCCATCAAGGTACCCACTTCGATGGGATCAATCCTCGTCCGAGCCAAAAAAAGGCCGGAGCGAGTTGCGGATCGCCACCTTCTTCGTGCCGCCCTTCCCTTGGCCTGCCCTCACCCGGACCCCGCCCGCAAGCCCCAGGAACACCAGCATCGCGCGGTTCACCGCCGTCATCTGCGCCGGCGTCAGCGCCCCGATCCGCTCGGCATATAAGAACGGGGGACGGTAGTGATCTTGTCGGCCATGGCGAAAGTGGGTTCGCGCAGGCCATTACCCGGCGCCGGCTCGATCGGAACCCGGAATATTCCGCCGTCGAGATGGTAGCTGGTGAGCAAACAGATCGAGACCGAGGCCGATTCCTCGAAGCGATCGTCCTGCACCACCAGGATCGGGGTGGGAGCAGGGCGGGGTCGGAGCAGGGGGACAGTCACTAGTGACTGTCCCGGTGTTCCCCTAAGCCGCCGCCGGCTTGGCCGCGAGCTTCACCCCGAGCGCCTTGAGCACGGCCACCACGGTGGCGAAGGAAGGATTGCCGTCCTCGCCCAGCGCCTTGTAGAGGCCGGCGCGGGTCATCCCCGCCGCCTTGGCAAGCTCGGTGATTCCCTTGGCCCGGGCGACATGACGCAGCGCGTCGCGCATCTCGTCAACATCGCCGCCGTCGAACACCGCGTCCAGATAGGCCGCTATCGCCGGGTCGTTGCTCAGAAAGTCGGTGACGTCCCACCCCGTCGTTTCAAGCGTCATCGCCGAGCTCCTTCGCCATTGCCCTGGCCTTGCGGATGTCGGCCCCCCGGCTCGATTTGTCGCCGCCGCAAAGCAGGATCACCAGCCGAGCGCCGCGCCGGGCGAGGTAGAGGCGATAGCCGACGCCATAGTGGATTCGCATCTCGCTCACGCCGTCGCCCAGGGCTTTAACGTCGCCCAGATTTCCGGCTTGCGCCCGCTCGATCCGCCGTACGATCTGCGCCTGCGCCCGAAGGTCGCGCAGCCTCGCGAACCACGCCCTGAACGCCGCCGTCTGGCGCACCTCGATCATCGCGTCCTGTATGTGGGGACGCTCCAACTGTCAACTATAGAATACGCACAGCTCGCCGAGGCAACAGAAAAAGGCCCCGCGATCGCTCGCGGAGCCTTCGTGTCTCGCTCGCAGCCCCACCCGTCATGGCGAGGAGCGTAGCGACGAAGCAATCCAGCTCTGCGTCCGAGGCTGCGCTGGATTGCTTCGCTACGCTCGCAATGACGTCGGCCAGGATCAGTCGTCGTTCCGCGTCAAATAGGCCGGCGCGAATTCCGGATCGCCGCCTTCCTCGCGGCCGCCTTGGCCGCGAGGCGCGGTTGCCCGCTCGCTCGGGTCAAGCCGCCCGGCGCGTCAAGCTGCCCGCCTCCGCCAGCTTGCCGTGGAGCGCATGCCCTGAAAACTCAAGCCCGTTGGGCCAGGCCAGAGCGCCCGCCTCGACGAAAGCTCGGGCGAAATAGCCCGGATCCCCGAGCGGGCGGGTCAGCACCGTGTCGCGCGCGATGACCGCATCGGCCGACCAGCGGCCGGTCGACCCGTCCGAGAAGGTCAGGTCGAGCATTCTCTCTCCCGCAACGTCGATCCGAACCAGCTCAATCATCGACATCCGCTCCCGGGATCAGCTCCATCGGCTCAAGGGCCTCGCCGCGTGCCCAATTTGCCATAAGCGCCTCCTGATGGTCCAGCGCCCATTGCCTGACGATCCGCGCCGCCTTCTTGGGCAGCGATCCGTGCATGATCTCCCCGTCGGAGATTCGGACGAAGGCGGCCAAGCCCTGATAGCTGGCGTGGAAATGCGGCGGCGGATGATCGTCGTGATACATCCGGATCACTATCCCGAAGAAGATGGAGATGATCGGCACGGATCATCTGCTGGCGCTGCGGCCGGCGAGCGTCAAGCACACTCATGGAAAAGGCCTCGCGGTCTCCCGCGAGGCCTTTCCTGTCTCCCTCGTAGCCTCAACCCGTCATTGCGAGGAGCGTAGCGACGAAGCCATCCAGCTCTGCGTCCGAGGCTGCGTTGGATTGCTTCGCTACGCTCGCAATGACGTGGCCACGCTCAGTCGTCGTCCCGCGTCAGGAACGCCGGAGCGAATTCCGGATCGCCGGCGTCCTCACGGCCGCCCTCGCGGGGCGGGCGGTCGTCCCGACCGCGCTCGCCGCGGTCATCTCCACGACCTCCCCGGTCGCCCCGGTCCGAACGCTCGCCGCGGTCGCCGCCGCCCTCGCCGCGCGGGCCGCGGTCGCGGTCGCCGCCGCCTTCGCCTCGAGGGCCGCGGTCACGGTCGCCGCCGCCTTCGCCG
>DASZDE010000017.1:0-30917 GCA_035942355.1 Allosphingosinicella sp.
GTGCCGCGGCCTCGCCGGCGGCGGGGCTGATCGCCGCGGAGTTCCGGCTGATCGCCGAGGGGCGGCTGTGGCTGGCGCTGGCGGCGGCGATCGCCGCTCTGGGCTGGTTCGCCGACTTCCGCACCGTCGCCAGCCCGGCCGCCTTGCTGCTGCTGATCTTCGGCCTCACCGCTCATGCCGGCCGCGCCGAGCAGCCCAGGCTGCTGGCTTTGACCGCCACCGCGCCGCTCGCGCCGATGCTGCGGCGCGCGGCCTTCCTCGTCGCCGGGACGGTCTGGTCGCTGGCGCTCGGCCTGCCCGGCATCCTCCGCGGCGCGCTCGCCGGCACGGCCGAGCCGCTGCTGCTGGCGCTCGGAACCGGGGCCGCCGCGTCGGCCGCCGCGATCCTGCTCGGCGCGTGGACCCGTTCCGCCTTCGCGCCGCGGCTGGTGCTGCTGATCGCCTGGTACGGCTACCTGTCGTCCGCCTAGCAGCTTCCGCGGATGGATTGGGCCTGGGTGGGCCCGGGAAAGCTAGAAGCTGAAGCGCGCGCTGAGCCGGATGTCGCGGCCGGCGAGCGGGACGAAATCCTTGGTGAAGCTGGCGTGGCGGCGGGCATCGACGTCGAAGATGTTGTTGGCGGACAGCATCAGGGTAGTCGGCTTGCGCTTGCCCCAGGGCCGCCAGGCCAGCGAGGCGTTGGCGAGGATGTGGCCGTCGGTCGGCGTCTCGAATGCGGCGACGCGGTCCTGGTCGGCGGACCATTCGGCTTCCACGCGGGCATCGAAGCTGTCCGACTGCGCCTCGATGCCGCCGAGCAGCCGCAGCGGCGGGATGCGCGGCACCGGCCCGCCCTGCTTGATCGATGCGCGGACATAATCGGCGACCAGGTCGCCGACGAAGCGGAAGCCGCCGGCGCGGAACAAGGTCGCCGAAACCTCGCCTTCGAAGCCGTAATAAAGGGCGTCGCGCTGGAAATAGCGGAAGACCGGCAGCTCGTCCCTTTCCTCCCCGGTGGCGGCCTCGAAGATATAGTCGTTGAACCAGTTGGCGAACGCGCTGAGGCTGAGGTTGAAGCTGCGCGTATCGGCGCGGACATAGGCCTCGGCGCCCCAGCTCTTCTCCTTGGCGAGGCCGGGATCGCCGATCTCGAACGCCTGGGTGGCGATGTGCGGGCCCTTCGAGAACAGCTCCTCGGCCGACGGCGCGCGCTCGGAGTGCGACGCGTTGGCGCCGACCTTGATCCGCGGCGTCACTTCGTAAGAGGCGCCGACCGCGCCGGAAAAGGCGTCGAACTTGCGCGCCGAGCCGACCATGTTCGAGCTGACGTTGGTCCGCTCCCAGCGCGCCGCCGCCTCGATACCGAGCCGGCCGAGGTCGAATTCCTGCAGGGTGAACAGGCCGAGCTGGCTGGTCTGGTTGGGCGGCACGAAGGCTTCGGCGCCGACCGCCGCGAAATCGCGGGCGAAATATTGAATTCCGCTGACGCCGCGCCAGCCGCCGCGATCGGCCTGGATGAGCTCTATCCGGCCCTCCATGCCCTGGGTCGCGAACACGGTGCCGACCTCGGCGCCCTCGAACTCCGTGTGCTCGTAATCGGCCGCGGCGAGCCGGACGCGCAGCTTCTCGATGAGACCGCCGCCGGTCTCGATCTCGCCGCGCAAATCGGCGCGGATCTGCTCGAGGCCGATCGTCACCGGCACCTCGCCATGCTCTCCCTCGTGTCCGCCCTCGCCTTCCTCCTCATGGTGATGGCCGGCGCCGGGCCGGGCGGGGACGCCGTAGCCGGTATCGTACCAGCTCACCGACACGCCGAGGCTGCCGCCGTCGCGGATCAGGGCGAAGCCGGCGCCGAGCGTCTTGGTCTCGGTCGCGCTGTTGGGAATGCGGCCGCGCCGGTTGGCGAGCGCGCGCGCCTCGGCGGCCTCCTCGGCATGCCCCTCCGCCTCCTCCTCCTCGGCGAGCGCGAGCTGTTCGGCGCGCAGCGGCGGCGCCAGCACGAAGCCACCGACCTCGAGATCGTCAGTGTCGCGGTAGCTGGCATCGACATGGCCGACAAAGCCGTTGCCGAGCGGCAGGTCGAGCGAGACTCCGGCGCTTTTCTCGTCGGCGGCCGAGCCGTAGCCGAGCAGCGCGTCGACATGGACCGCATCGTCGGGCACGCGCCGCGGGATGCGGCGGTCGAGCACGTTGACGGCGCCGCCGATCGCCTGGCTGCCGAACAGCAGGACCGCGGGACCGTGCAGCACCTCGATCCGTTCGGCGGTGAGCGGGTCGATGGTGACGGCATGGTCGGCGGAGGTGTTCGACACGTCGATCGAGCCGACGCCGTCGGTCAGCACGCGGATGCGCTCGCCCTGGAAGCCGCGCAGCACCGGCCGCGACGCGCCCGGGCTGAACGAGGTCGCCGAGACGCCCGGAAGCCGCGCGAGCGTGTCGCCGATCTGCGGGCGCAGGTCGCGCACCAGTTCGGCCCCGCTCAGCACTTCGGTGCCGGCGAGCAGATCGAGGTCGCGGACGAAATTGGCGGTGACGACGATCTCGGCGGGCTGCTCGGTATGGACATGATCGCTTCCCGCCGCCGCCGGCGGCGCGGGCGGCGCCGCCGGCGCAGGCGGCTGGGCGGCGGCCGGCACGGCAAGGCAGGCGGGCGCAAACAGAAGGGCGAACTTGGTCATCGGGCGCTCCGAGGGAGGCGCCCGCTTAGACACCATGTTACACCATATCAATATCGCGAAACCACGGTCCCGGACTCCAGCCGCCCGGCAGGCACGGCTCGTCGCCTTCCGCGGAGCGGCACGACCGCCTCGACAGCTTCGCCGCGGCTGGGCTAGGTCGGCCGTGAAAGGAGTGCCGGAGATGAAGCGAGCGGCCACCGCCTTCTTGTCGCTGCTGCTGGCGGGCGGCTCGCCCGGGGCCGCGCCCGCCGCGCCGGCGGCGACGGTGCTCAAGGGGACAAAGCTGCAAACCGGCCTGCTGCCGGTCCATGTCGATGCCAAGGAAGGCCGCATCCTGCTGTCGCTGCCCCAGCCCGACGGTGACGGCGTCGCCGGCCGCTACCTCTACGTCACCGCGCTCGAAACCGGCCTCGGCTCGGCACCGATCGGGCTGGATCGGGCGCTGAGCGGCGGCTCCAAGCTGCTTACCTTCCGCCGGGTCGGCAAGAAGATCGTCGCCGAGATCGAGAATCCCCGCTTCCGCGCCAGCGGCGCGCCCGCCCCCGAAGCGGCGGCCGCGCGCGAATCCTTCGCTTATTCGACACTCTGGATGGGCGAGGTCGAGGCCGAGACCGCCGACGGGCGGCTGCTGGTCGACCTGTCGGGCTTCCTCACCCGCGACGCGATGGGCATCGCCCAGGCGCTGAAGGCAGGCGGCGAGAAGAGCTTCGCCCAGGCCGCCGAGCTGTCGGTCGCGGACCCGCATTCGGTGAAGGTGTTCCCCGAGAATATCGAGATGGAGGCGCGCCAGACCTTCGTCTCCTCCGAGCCCGGCGCCGAGATCGCCAATATCGCGCCGGCCACCGGCAACCTGAGCTTCGTCGTCCGCCATTCCTTGGTGAAGCTGCCCGAGCCCGGCTACCGGCCGCGGCGGTTCGACCCGCGCACCGGCAGCTTCGCGACCCAAGTGGTGGATTTCGCGGCGCCGCTCGGACGGCCGGTGGTCTACGAGCTCGCCAACCGGTTCCGGCTCGAGAAGATCGACCCCGCCGCGCCGCGCTCGCGGGTGAGGAAGCCGATCGTCTTCTACATCGACCGCTCGGCGCCCGAGCCGATCCGCACCGCCCTGCTCGAGGGCGCCGGCTGGTGGAAGCAGGCGTTCGAGGAGGCTGGCCTGATCGACGCCTATCGGGTCGAGCTGCTGCCCGAAGGCGCCGACCCGCTCGACGTCCGCTACAATGTCGTCAACTGGGTCAACCGGGCGACCCGCGGCTGGTCCTACGGCCAGGTGGTCGAGGACCCGCGCACGGGCGAGATCGTCAAGGGCCAGGTGCTGCTCGGCTCGCTGCGGGTGCGCCAGGACATGCTGATCTTCGAGGGCCTGGTCGGCGCCGACAAGACCGGCACCGGCGGACCCAACGACCCGGTGACGGCCGCGCTCGCGCGCCTCCGCCAGCTCGCCGCGCACGAGGTCGGCCATGCGCTCGGCTTCGCGCACAATTTCGCCGCCAGCAGCCAGGGCCGCTATTCGGTGATGGATTATCCGGCGCCGCGGGTGAGGCTGGCCGGCGGCGCCCCGGACCTGGCGGACGCCTATGGCGCGGGCCTCGGCCGCTGGGACAGGTTCGTCGTCGACTGGCTGTACGGCGCCGGCAGCGAGGCCGAAGCCGAGGCCAAGGCGTCCGCGGCGGTCGCCGAGGGGTTGCGCTTCGTCAGCGACAACGACGCGCGCCCGGTCGGCAGCGGGCAGCCGTGGGGGGCGATCTGGGACGACGAGGCCGACCCGGCCGCCGAGCTCGAGCGGATGCTCGCGGTGCGCCGCGCCGCCGTCGGGCGGTTCGGGCTCGCGGCGCTCGCTCCGGGCGAGCCGGTCGCCAATCTGCGCCGCAAGTTCGTGCCGATCTGGCTGCTCCACCGTTACCAGGTCGACGCCGCCGCCAAGCTGGTCGGCGGCGTCGCCTTTCGCTACGCGCTGCGCGGCGACGGCCAGGAAGCCGCGCCGGCCGTGCCGGAGGCGGTGCAGCGGCGGGCGCTCGCCGCCCTGCTGGCCACGCTCGCGCCGGCCGCGCTCGAGGTGCCGGGCGGGCTGCTGCCCTATCTGTCGGCCGGCTGGTCCGGGAGCAACGACCGGCAGTTCGACATCGAGATCTTCCGCACCGCCGGCGGGCCGGTGTTCGACCCACTCGCGGCGGGCGAGGCGGCGGCCGCGCTGACGCTCGCCGCGCTGCTCGCGCCGGAGCGGCTCAACCGGCTGGCCGAGCAGAACCGCGTCGACCCGGCCCAGCTCGGCGCGCAGGAGACGATCGACCGGCTGATCGACACTCTGTTCGCCCGCGCGCCGGCCGATCCCGGCCGCGCCGCCGTCCAGCGCCGCGTCGCAACCGCCGGCGCGCTCGCGCTGGCCCGCGCGCAGCGCGAACCGGCGCTTTCGCCGACGCTGGCGCTCGGCCTCGACCAGCGGCTCCGCCGGCTCGCTGCCCAGCTGGCGAAGCGGCCCGGCGATGACGCCGAGCGCGACTGGAGCCGCGGCCTCGCCCTCCTGCTCGCCGACCGCGAGGCGCTCGACAAGGCGGTGAACGAGCCGCGCAACCTGCCGCAAATCCCGCCTGGGATGCCGATCGGCGCGGCCGAGGGCGATTGGCGGCACCACTGAACGCCCGCTCGATTCGCCTTGGCGCGCGCGCGGCACGTTTCGTCCGAAGGCGGCGCGATTAAGCTCACGGCAACTCCGCCTCTCGTATATGAAAATCATTCGGGCAGAAGGATTTACGGAGGGGCACAGTGAAAGTGTGGCGTATGCTTGCCGGCCGGCGCGGTCCATCGCGCGGAACAAAAACGGCTCTTTTCAGTATCCTGGCCCTTTCCACCGCCCTCGCCGCCACCCTCTCGGGCGGCAATGAGGCGCAAAGCGCGCCCGCGGCCAACCCCGCCGTCACCCGCGCCGCCCAGCCCTACGTCCAGCCTTACACGCCGCAATATCTGCCGGCGACGCCGCCCGCGGTGCTCGCCGCGCAGCGCATCCTCGACAGCCGCATCGCCAGCATCGGCCGCGGCTTCAACGGCGACGTCGGCATTGCGGTCAAGGACGTCGAGACCGGCTGGGTCAGCCATTATGACGGCGCCCGCCATTATCCGCAGCAGAGCGTCAGCAAATTCTGGGTCGCGCTGACCGCGCTGGACAAGGCGGATCGCGGCGAGCTCGATTTTTACGAGCCGGTGACGGTGCGCAACCACGACCTCACCGTGTTCCACCAGCCGATCCGCGCCATGATCCGGGGCGGCGGCTACAACACGACGCTCAACGATCTGCTCCACCGCGCGCTCCAGCAGAGCGACAATACCGCCAACGACTTCCTGATGCGGCGCGCCGGCGGCCCCGACGCGGTGCGCGACTTCCTCGCCCGCAGCAGCATCGACGGGATCCGCTTCGGCCCCGGCGAGAAGCTGCTCCAGGCCGGCATCGCCGGCCTCAGCTGGCGCCCGGAATATTCGATGGGCCGGGCGTTCTACGCCGCCCGGGCCGGCGTTCCCTCGTCGGTGCGCCAGGCCGCGTTCAACCGCTACGCCGCCGATCCGATCGACGGCGCCACCCCGCTCGGTATCGTCGATGCGCTGGCGCGGCTGAAGCGGGGCGAATTGCTGTCGCCCGGATCGACCCAGCGGCTGCTCGGCATCATGTCCAACACCAAGACCGGGCCGCAGCGCCTCAAGGGCGGCCTCGCCCCCGGCTACCGGCTCGCCCACAAGACCGGCACTGGCCAGGTCCTGGGCGCGACCCAGAGCGGCTATAACGACATCGGCATCATCACCGGGCCGAACGGCCGCTCCTATGCGGTCGCGGTGATGATCCGCCGCACCGCCGCCCCGATTCCGCAGCGTATGCAGATGATGCAAAGCGTCACCCGCGCGGTGATCGACTATGACCGCAACATGGAAGGCCTGGATTGGGCGCGCAGCGCCGGCGGCCACCGCGCCGCGTCCGATTCGAGCAGCAAATAATCTGGCCGCGCCGCCGCCGCCGCCTTAAGGTGCGGCGGCCATGGCCCGGCCGCAGTCCCCCGATTACGACAAGCGCCGCGACGCGATCGTCGCCGCCGCCGCCCGCCTTTATGCGCGGCACGGCTTCAACGGCGCGTCGGTGGCCGATCTGGCGGAGGCGTGCAGCACATCGAAATCGTTGATCTACCACTACTTCCCTTCGAAAGATGACATCCTCTACGAAGTCATGGCGGCGCATCTCGACGATCTGGTCGGCGCCGCCGACGCGGTCATGCGGGAGGGCAGCGCCGAGGAGCGGCTCGGTGCGCTCACCCACGCCTTCATGCGGCTCTATGTCGGCGCCCGCGACAGCCACAAGGTGCTGCTCAACGAGCTCGACAACCTTCCCCGCGGGCGGCGCGCCGAGGTGGTCGGCAAGCAGCGGCGCATCATCGCGGCGGTCGAAACGCTGGTCCGCGGGATCCGCCCTGACGCCGCCCCGGTCGCGCTGCCGCTGGCGATGCTGTTCTTCGGCATGATCAACTGGACCCACACCTGGTTCCGGCCGGGCGGCGCGGTGTCTCCGGAGGGGCTTGCGGAGATGGCGGTGGCGCTGATGCTGAAGGGACTGGAGGGGTTGCCCGGCTCGCGCGACGGGGATCAGGCGTCGTAGTCGAGCTCGACGCCCTCCCCTGTCGGCACCGACTGGCAGGTGAGCACGTAGCCGGCGGCGATCTCCTCGTCGCTGAGGCCGTAGCGGGCGGCCATCTCGACCTCGCCGGAGACCACCCGGGCGCGGCAGGTGGCGCAGACGCCGGCCTTACATGCATAAGGCGCCGGCAGGCCGGCGGCGCGGGCGCTGTCGAGGATGTTGCCGGCGGCGGCGTCGAACGCCACCCGCCGCTTGCGGCCGTCGAGCGTGACCAGCATGGTGAGGCCCTGCGCCTCCTGCTGCAGCGCCTGCATCTGGGCGGCGAGCGCGGCCGAGGGGCGGCCGGCGGTGAAGCGCTCGATGTGGATCCTGCCCGGGGCGACGCCGCCGGCGAGCAGCGCCTCTTCGGCCGCGTCCATCATCGGGCCGGGACCGCAGATGAAGAAGGCTTCGACCTCCTCGGGCATCACCAGCGCGCCCAGGATCGCGTCGCATTTGGCGCGGTCGAGCATGCCGTTGAACAGGTCGATGTCCTCAGCCTCTTCGGCAAGGAAATGATAGACTTGCAGCCGTCCCATGAAACGGTTCTTGAGCTTGGCCAGTTCTTCCAGGAAGATCACCGACGAACTGTCGCGATTGCCGTAGAACAAGGTGAAGCGGCTGTCCGGCTCGGTCGTCAGCGCCGTCTTGAGGAGCGAGAAGACCGGCGTGATCCCGGAGCCGCCGGCGAAGGCGACATAATGGCGGCTCGCGGCCGGAGCGAAATCCCAGGTGAAGCTGCCGTGCGGCGGCATGACGTCAACCGCGTCGCCCGGCCGCAGATGGTCGTTCGCCCAGTTGGAAAAGACGCCGCCGGCGATGCGCTTGACGGTGACCTTGAGCTCCTCGTCGGCGGGGGCGACGCAAAGCGAATAATTCCGGCGCACCTCCTCGCCCCCGATCTCGGCCCTGAGCGTCAAATGCTGGCCGGGCTTGAACGCGAAGGTGGCGCGCAGCTCCTCCGGCAGATCGAAGCGGATCGACTTGGCCTCCGCCGTCTCCGGGACGACCTCGGCGACCTCGAGGCTGTGGAAGCCGACGCTCATCCGCGCCTCCGTTCCCCGGCGAAGGCCAGGGTCCAGCCGTATGGCGGGACGAGCTGGGTCCCGGCCTTCGCCGGGATACGGGCACGCCTCAATGGCATTTGAACAGGTCGAACGGCTCGAGGCATGCGCGGCAGCGCCACTGCGCCTTGCACGGCGTCGATCCGAACCGGCTGATCTCCTCGGTCTCGGACGAGCCGCATTGCGGACACTCGACGGCGCGGCGGCCGGCCGGCTGCGGCGGGGCGATGCCATAGGCCTTGAGCCTGGCTTTGCCCTGCTCGCTGATCCAGTCGGTGGTCCAGGGCGGCGCCAGGATGGTTTCGATCCGCACCCCGCGATAGCCGGCCGAGTCGAGCGCGTCGCGTATGTCGCGTTCGATCACCTGGGTGGCGGGGCAGCCGGTATAGGTGGGAGTGATCAGGACCCGGCTCGGGCTCACTTCACGCACGATGCCAAGATCCACCACCGAAACCACTGGAATCTCGGGATCGGGCACGGACGCGAGCACCGACCAGATCGCTTCCACATCATCCGGGCGAAAGCCGGGACCCATGAACTCGAATTTCCCAGAATGACCACGGACGTCCGTGTTCCTGGGTCCCGGCTTTCGCCGGGATGACGGGTTGCCGGCGGCTACCATGTCGCGTCCGGATAGGTGCGGGGGAGGAATTGCAGCGTGCACAATATATGGCCGAGATGCTCGCTATGATGGCCGCGGCGGCCGCCGAGGATCGGGCGCTGGTCGGGCGGCACGTCGAGCGTCGCCTGTTCGAGCACCGCCCGGACCTTGCGGTCATAGTCGCCGCGCAAGGCGGCGGGGTCCGGGCCGATGCCGCGTGTCGCCATGTCCGCAGCCACGTCGTCGGCCTCGAACAGCTCGGGCACGAAGCGCCACATCCAGTCGAGCCCGTTCTTCATCCGCCCGCGGCTCTCCTCGGTGCCGTCGCCGAGGCGGATCACCCATTCGGCCGCAAGCTCCTCATGATAGGCGACTTCCTTCGCCGCCTTGGCGGCAACGCCGGCGATCAGCTCGTCGGCGGACGCGGCGAGGCGGTCGAACAGCATCTTCTGCCAGGTCGAGAACAGGAACTGGCGGGCCATGGTCTGCGCGAAATCGCCGTTCGGCTGCTCGACCAGCAGGCAGTTGCGGAAATCGAGCACGTCGCGGTGGAAGGCGAGCCGGTCGCCGTCCCTCCCCTTGGCTTCCACCCGCCCGGCCGCGCCGAGGAAATGGGTGGCTTGGCCGATCAGGTCGAGGGCGATGTTGGCGAGGCTGAGGTCGACTTCGACCGAGGGCGCGTGGCCGCACCATTCGCCGAGCCGCTGGCCGAGGATCAGCGAGTCGTCGCCGAGGCGGAGGAGATAGTCGAACAGCGCCCCGCCTTCGTCCAGCGCCGGCGCGTCGAAAGCGCCGGCGCCGGTGGCGTCGCTTGGCAGGTCGATGGGAGGAAGGGAAGCCACTAGAAACTCCGTTCGCCCTGAGCCTGTCGAAGGGCATTCCTTCCCTTCCTCGGACCCAGGACATGAGAAGGAGAGGGCTTCGACAGGCTCAGCCCGAACGGGTCTTGCAGCCCTTCCCTGACGCTAATGACCCCGATCCCCCTCATATGTGCTTCACGTCGTCCGGGATCGAATAGAAGGTCGGGTGGCGGTAGATCTTGTCCTCGGCCGGCTCGAACATCGGGCCGTCCTCGGCGGGATCGGAGGCGACGATCTGCGCCGACGGGACGACCCACAGGCTCACCCCCTCCATCCGGCGCGTATAGGTGTCGCGGGCGTGGCGCAGCGCGATCTCCGCGTCGGGCGCGTGGACCGAGCCGACATGGCGGTGCGCCATGCCGCCCTTGGAGCGGACGAACACCTCCCACAGCGGCCAGTCGTTCATCGCACATCATCCCGGCGCAAGCCGGGACCTCGGGGAGGCCCACCGTAACTTCTCGTCCTGAGGTCCCGGCTTTCGCCGGGATGACGGGAAGCGCTCATGCCGCCTCCCTCTTCGCATGCTTCTGGGCATAAGCGGCGGCCGCCTCGCGGACCCAGGCGTTCTGCTCCCACGCGTCGCGGCGGGCCTTCATCCGCTCCTTGGCGACCGGCCCCTCGCCTTTCACCACCGCGTAGAATTCGTCCCAGTCGACCGTCCCGAAATCATAGCCGCCCTTGGCCTCGTTCCAGCGCAGGTCCGGGTCCGGCACGGCCAGGCCGAGCGCGTCGGCCTGGGGGGCGGTGATGTCGACGAATTTCTGGCGCAATTCGTCATTGGTGTCGCGCTTGATCCGCCAGCGCATCGACTGGGCGGTGTTGG
Source organism: Allosphingosinicella sp. (assembly GCA_035942355.1). Lineage (GTDB taxonomy): Bacteria > Pseudomonadota > Alphaproteobacteria > Sphingomonadales > Sphingomonadaceae > Allosphingosinicella. The sequence goes on from DASZDE010000017.1 coordinate 10,654, forward strand.
GGCTGTCGGCGTCGGGCGGGCCGAACATCATCAGCGACGGCCACCACCAGCGGTTGAGCGCGTCCTGCGCCATCCGTTTCTGCTCCGCGGTGCCGGCGGCGAGATGCATCATGATCTCATACCCCTGGCGCTGGTGGAAGCTCTCCTCCTTGCACACCCGCACCATCGCCCGGGCATAGGGGCCGTAGGAGGTGCGCTGGAGCGGCACCTGGTTCATGATCGCGGCGCCGTCGACCAGCCAGCCGATCGCGCCGATATCGGCCCAGGTCAGGGTCGGGTAGTTGAAGATGGTGCTGTACTTGGCCTTGCCCGAATGCAGCGCCTCGATCATCTCCTCGCGGCTAGTGCCGAGCGTTTCCGCGGCCGAATAAAGGTAGAGGCCGTGGCCCGCTTCGTCCTGCACCTTGGCAAGCAGGATCGCCTTGCGCCGGAGCGACGGCGCCCGGCTGATCCAATTGCCCTCGGGCAGCATGCCGACGATCTCGCTATGGGCGTGCTGCGAGATCTGCCGGGTCAGGGTGCGCCTGTAAGCTTCGGGCATCCAGTCCTTGGGCTCGATGAACTCGTCGGCCGCCACCCGCGCCTCGAACGCGGCAAGCCGGTCCGGATCCTCGAGATGCTCGACGGCCTTCGTCCTGTGCAATTCGGTCGTATACATCGCCTTCTCCTACCATTCGCCGACCAATCGGTCAACGAATGGCGTCACACCCTTTCGATCACCATCGCGATGCCCTGGCCGACGCCGATGCACATCGCGCACAAGCCATAACGCCCACCCCGCCGATGAAGTTCTTCCGCCGCCGTCAGCGCGAGGCGGGCGCCGGACATGCCGAGCGGGTGGCCGAGGGCGATCGCGCCGCCGTTCGGGTTGACGTGGGGCGCGTCGTCGGCAAGGCCGAGCTCGCGAAGGACCGGCAGCGCCTGCGCGGCAAAGGCTTCATTGATCTCGATAACGTCCATGTCCGAGATGCTTAGGCCGAGACGCTTCAACAGTTTCTGAGAGGCCGGCGCGGGGCCGATGCCCATGATGCGGGGCTCGACCCCGGCAACCGCGCCGCCGACTATCCGCGCGCGCGGCGTAAGGCCGTTGCGCTTCGCCGCTTCTTCTGAGGCCACGATCATCGCCGCGGCGCCGTCATTGACGCCGCTGGCATTGCCGGCCGTCACCGTCCCGTCCGGGCGGACGATCGGCCTGAGCTTAGCGAGCGCCTCGACGCTGGTCTTGCGGGGATGCTCGTCGCGGTCGACCAGGACAGGGTCGCCCTTGCGCTGCGGGATCGCGACCGGCACGATCTCGGCGGCGAAGCGGCCATTATCCTGGGCCGCGCTCGCTTTTTCCTGGCTGCGGACGGCGAAAGCATCCTGATCCTCGCGGCTTACCTGCCATTCCTGAGCGACGTTCTCAGCCGTCGACGGCATGGTGTCATCGACATAAGCCCACTTCATCTTCGGATTGCCGAAGCGCCAGCCGATGGTGGTGTCGTACATCTCGGCGTTGCGGTCGAACGCGCTGGTCGCCTTGGCCATCACGAACGGCGCGCGGCTCATGCTTTCGGAGCCGCCGGCAATGACCAGCTCGGCCTCGCTGCCGCGGATCACCCGCGCCGCCATCGTCACCGCGTCCATGCCCGAGCCGCACAGGCGGTTGAGGGTGACGCCGCCGGACTTGTGCGGCAGGCCGGCGAGCAGCCCGGCCATGCGCGCGAGGTTGCGATTATCCTCGCCGGCCTGATTGGCGCAGCCGAGGATGACGTCGTCCACCTCGTCCCAGTCGACGCCGGCATTGCGCTCGATCAGCGCCCGGATCGGGATGGCGGCGAGATCGTCGGCGCGGACATGGGCGAGGCTGCCGCCGTAGCGGCCGATCGGGGTGCGGACGGCGTCGCAGATATAGGCTTCGGTCATGCGGTGTCTCCAACAATCGCGCCGCCGATCGTGCGGCTATAGCCCTGGAAGGCGGCGATCGGGCGGCCATCGGCGCCCGTCACCGCCACATGGTAGACGCCCGCACGGCCGGCAAGCGCCTGCTCCTGCGCCTCCGCGATCAGCACCTCCCCTTCGCGCGCGGCGTCGAGGAAAACTATCGAGGCCTGGGCGGCGACGCTCCTCACGTTCCGGCTGTTGCAGGCGTAGGCGAAGGCGGTGTCGGCGAGCGCGAAGACCATGCCGCCATGCACCGTGCCGTGGCCGTTCACCATATCCGCACGCATCGTCATGCGGATGCGCGCATAACCCTCGCGCGCCTCCTCGATCTCGATCCCCCAGGCGGGGCCGGTGCCTTCGGCGGCAAGCATCGCGGCGGCGACGCGGGAGGCGAGGGAATTGGGGTCGGCTGGCACGCACTGCGCCATAACAGCCCTTCTCTACTTGGGGGAGAAAGATACGAAGCCTTGGCCACCCCGGACTTGCTCCGGCGGAGCTTAGGCGGAGTTGGATGAGGGGGTTCTGCGGCCGAAGCCAATCTCGAAGGCCGAACCCCCTCACCCTAACCCTCTCCCCCCTGGGGAGAGGGAATGCTAGGGGGCTCGCATGTCCTCATACCAAACCATCCTCTTCTCTCTCGACGGCGGCATCGCCCGCCTCACCCTCAACCGCCCGGACCGGCTCAACAGCTTCACCGTGGAGATGCACGATGAGGTGGCGGACGCGCTGGCGAAGCTGGAGGGCGCGCGGGTGCTGGTGCTGACCGGCGCCGGCCGCGGCTTCTGTGCCGGGCAGGATTTGAACGACCGCGCCGTGGCGCCAGGTGAAAACGTGGATTTGGGAGAGTCGCTGGAGAAGCGATACAACCCCCTCATCAAGACGATCACCGGCTTGGCGATGCCTGTTATTGCCCGAGTCAACGGAGTGGCAGCTGGGGCCGGGGCGAACATCGCACTCGCGTGCGACATTGTGATTGCCGCGAAGTCAGCCAAGTTCATCCAGTCATTTTCCAACCTTGGCCTAATCCCCGACAGCGGTGGAACATGGATTCTTCCACGGCTCGTCGGTCAGGCGCGGGCACTTGGGCTGGCGCTCACTGGCGAGCCGCTGTCTGCCGAACGTGCAGCCGAATGGGGGCTGATCTGGAAAGCGGTCGACGATGACCAGCTGGACGCAGAGGTCGACGCACTGGCCGGCAAGCTTGCAACCGCACCAACCCGAGGACTTGCAGCGATCAAACACGCGATCACCACAAGTTGGGCGAGAGGCTTCGGAGATCAGCTCGAGCATGAACGGAAGACACAAGGCACGCTCGGACACTCGGAAGATTATCAGGAAGGCGTCGCGGCGTTCATGGAGAAACGGAAGCCGAACTTCACCGGCCGGTGAATCCGTCATTGCGAGGAGCGAAGCGACGCGGCAATCCAGCGCGGCGCCTGCGACACGCCCGACTGGATTGCTTCGCTGCTGCGGAGCAGCAGTTTATCCTGAGCGCCGCCGCAGGCGGCGTCGAAGGGTTCGCAATGACGGGAAGAGACTATGAAGACGCTGAAATTGCTCAATTATGCTCAAGACCGCTGGTATGGAGCGGAGAGCGCGCTGGCGCCGGTGGCGAGCGCGGTCACCGGTGAGGTGATCGCCGAGACCGGCAGCGGCGGGCTCGATTTCGGAGCGATGCTCGACCATGCCCGCGAGGTGGGCGGGCCGGCGCTGAGGCGGATGACCTTCCACGAGCGGGCGTGGATGCTGAAGGACCTCGCCAACGCGGTGATGGCGCGCAAGCAGGAATTGTACGAGCTGAGCTTCTCGACCGGCGCGACCCGTACCGACGGCTGGATCGACATCGAGGGCGGCGCCGGCACGCTCTTCTCCTTCTCCTCCAAAGGGCGCCGCGAGCTGCCCAACCAGCGGATCCTGGTCGACGGAGCAATGGAGCCGCTGTCGAAGGGCGGCACTTTCGTCGGCCAGCATGTGTGGACGTCGCTGCAGGGCGCGGCGGTGCACATCAACGCGTTCAACTTCCCGGTCTGGGGCATGCTCGAGAAGCTCGGGCCCACCCTGCTCGCCGGCGTGCCGGCGATCGTCAAGCCGGCCTCGGCCACCGGCTATCTCGCCGAGCATGCGGTTCGGATCATGATCGAGGCCGGCGTGCTGCCGAACGGCGCGCTGCAGCTGATCATGGGCGGCGTCGGCGACCTGTTCGATCATCTGACCCTGCAGGACGTGGTGTCGTTCACCGGTTCGGCGGCGACCGCGATCAAGCTCCAGTCGCACCCGGTGATCGCGCGGGAATCGGTGCGCTTCATCGCCGAACGCGACTCGCTCAACGCCTCGATCCTCGGCCCCGACGCGAGCCCAAGCACGCCCGAATTCGACCTGTTCATCAAGGAGGTCGCGCGCGAGATGACGGTGAAGGCGGGGCAGAAATGCACCGCCATCCGCCGCGCAATGGCGCCCGCCGAGCATCTCGACGCGGTCCAGGAGGCGCTGTCGGCCCGGCTCGCCAAGGTCAGGATCGGCGACCCGCGCGAAGAAGGCGTGACGATGGGCGCGCTCGCCAGCCGCGACCAGCTCGAGTCGGTGCGCGAAGCGGTCACGGAGCTCCGGAAATCTGCCCGGATCGTCGCCGGCGACCCCGACCTGTCGCCGGTCGCGGGCAAAGGCGCGTTCATGGCGCCGATCCTGCTCCGCTCGGACGATCCGTGGGGCTCGCCCGCGATCCATGACGTCGAGCCGTTCGGCCCGGTCTCGACGATCATGCCCTATCGCGGCCTCGACGACGCGGTCGCGCTTGCCAATCGCGGCATGGGCAGCCTCGCTTTATCGCTGTTCACCTTCGATCCCGCCGTGGCGGAGGAGTTCGTGCTCGGCGCCGGCGCCTATCACGGCCGCATGCTGATCCTAGATCGCACCAGCGGCCGGGAATCGACCGGTCACGGCTCTCCCCTCCCGGTCCTCGTCCATGGCGGCCCCGGCCGCGCCGGCGGCGGCGAGGAGATGGGCGGCATCCGCGGCGTCACTCACTATATGCAGCGCACCGCACTCCAGGGTTCACCGGCTTTGCTGTCGGGCATCGTCCGCCAATGGCTGCCCGGCGCGCCCAAGCCGGAGGGCGAGGTCCACCCGTTCCGCAAGCGCATCTCCGAGCTGGAAGTGGGTTACACGCTCGCCACCGGCAGCCGCACGGTCACGCTCGAGGATATCGAGCATTTCGCGCATTTCACCGGCGACACCTTCTACGCCCACATGAACGAGGAAGCCGCCAAAGCGAGCCCGATCTTCGGCGGCCGGGTCGCTCACGGCTACCTGATCCTGAGCTTCGCCGCCGGCCTGTTCGTCGATCCGGCGCCGGGCCCGGTGCTCGCCAATACCGGGCTCGAGAATCTGCGCTTCCAGACACCGCTGTATCCGGGCGATGCGATGCGGGTCACGCTGACAGTCAAATCGAAGAGCGTTCGCGACGAGGAAAGAGGCGAGGTGCGCTGGGCGGTCTACGTCTACAACCAGAAGGACGAGGTCGTGGCGACCTACGACCTGCTGACGATGAACAGGCCGTGAGGTTCCCCGCGCGGATCGCGCTGCCGCTGCTGCTGCTCGCCGCCGCCTGCGCCCAGCCCGCCTCGCAGGCGGCGGCGCCGGCGGAAACGGCGGGCGCCGGCTACCGGATCGTCAACACCTATCCGCACGACCCCGGCGCCTTCACCCAGGGCCTGTTCTACCGCGACGGCCATCTTTACGAGAGCACCGGCCTGGTCGGCCGCTCGACGATCCGCAAGGTGAGGCTCGAGGACGGGCGGGTGCTGAGGTCGGTGTCGATCCCGCCGCGCCTGTTCGGCGAGGGCATTACCGACTTCGGCCCGGAGATCGTCAGCATCACCTGGCAGAGCGGCATCGGCTTCCGCTGGGACCGGGACTCGTTCCGCAGGCTCGGCGAGTTCCGCTATCCGGGCGAAGGCTGGGGGCTGACCCAGGACGGCAGCAGCATCATCATGAGCGACGGCACGGCGACGTTGCGCTTCCTCGATCCGGCCACCATGCGCGAGCGGCGGCGGCTCGCCGTCACCGCCGAGGGCGTCCCGGTCGAGCGGCTCAACGAGCTCGAATGGGTCAAAGGGGAGATTTTCGCCAATGTCTGGATGAGCGGCCGCATCGCCCGCATCGACCCAACAACTGGGCGGGTGACCGGCTGGATCGACCTCACCGATCTCGCCGCCGAAGCGTCGGGCGGCGATCCCGACAGCGTGCTCAACGGTATCGCCTACGACGCCGCCGGCGACCGCCTGTTCGTCACCGGCAAGAACTGGCCGAAGCTGTACGAGATCAGGCTGGACGCGCCCGACCGGCGCTGAAGCGCCGCTACGGCCTCGATCGGCGCGGCGGCGGCGAAACGACTGGAACGGCGGTGATCGCCGTCCGTTGGCGGAGAAACCCGAGAGGAGAGCCGCGATGAAAGTTTCCGAATGCATGACCTCCGACGTTAGGACCGTCACCCCCGAGCAGCCGATCCGCGAAGCCGCCCAGTTCATGCTCCGCGCCGACACCGGCGTGCTGCCGGTATGCGAGGGCGGCCAGCTCGCCGGCATGATCACCGATCGCGACATCGCGGTGCGCGCAGTTGCCGAAGGCCGCGGCCCCGACACGCCGGTGCGCGATGCGATGACCGACGACGTTCTGTTCGTCTATGAGGACCAGGAGGTCGAGGACGCCGCGATGCTGATGAGCGACCGCCAAGTCCGGCGACTGGCGGTCAAGAGCCGCGACGGCGACCAGTTGGTCGGCATCGTCTCGCTCGCCGACATCAGCCGCTCCGAACAGGGCGACGCGGCCTCGGTCGCGCTTGGCGGCGTCACCGACCCGGGCGGCGAGCACAATCAGAGCCGCGAAGGCTGAAGCGTCGATCGGCGCTGCCGACGGTGAACCAAGCCTAAACCAGTTTCCCGCTACATCGGTGGAATGGCGGGAAGCTGGTTCATTCCGGATCGAGGCGCGGCGGCGGCGATGCGGGCTCGGCTGGCGGTCGTGGGGGCAGCGGCGGCGGCGCTCGTCGGCCTGCTTTCCCTCTACGAATCGCGAGTGCTGGGGCTCTTCCCGTTCGGGGAAGTGCCGCCCGCCTTCACCCCCTAGCATCTGGCGCGGTCCGGCCTCGCCTTGCTTCTTTCGGCGCTGGCGGTCTCCATCATCTGGCGCGGCCGGGCGGCGGGTTGCGGGCTGGTCCGCGAGCGGCTGCCGGCCTCGGGAGGCGCCGCGGCGGCGGCGATCCTGGCGGCCGCGCTCGCCGCGACCCTGCTGTTCCTCGCCGATCCCGCCCAATTCGGTAGGCTCTCCGCCGAGGACCGGCCGGTGGAATGGGCCTCCGCTTTCGCCTTGCTGGCGGGCAGCGGCCTGTTCGGCTGGAACTTCGCCGTGCGGCTGCGATCGGGGGTCGGGCGGGCCGAGGCGGCGCTTGAGTTGCTGTTCGCGGCCTTGCTGTTCGTCATCGCGATGGAGGAAGTGTCGTGGCTGCAGCGGCTGCTCGACTTCCGCACGCCGGCCGAGATCGCCGCGCTCAACATGCAGCGCGAGTTCAACTTCCACAATGTCCACACCGATCTGTCGGAGAATGCCTATTATGTCGGCGCCGCCGGCTTCCTGATCCTGCTGCCGCTGATCGTCGACGCGCTGACGCTGCCGCCGGCCTGGCGCGGACTTGCGGATTTCGTGCCGGGCCGCTGGGTAGCGGCGGCGAGCGCGCCGCTCTCGATCTTCAATTACGGCATGTGGAACGTGATCCCGCAGCAGGTGGCGATGATGCTGACCGTGCTCGTCATGGCGGCTTATGCGAAGGCCGCCGCGGCCCGGGGCGATCGCGGCGAGAGCCTGCTCTTCGCGGCGATGGCGGCGGCTATCACGCTGGGCCAGGCCGCCTTCCTGGCGCGCGGCGCGGCGATGACGCAGATCTGGGACGCTTCCGAATATAAGGAGCTGTTCATCGCCCTCGGCCTGCTCTGCTTCGCGATCGACGCGACCGTTCGCCGCCGCGATCAGCCACTAGCGGCTGCGTCCTACTCCTCGTCCGATTTCTGACGCCATGGCCACGGCGCACTCGCCGGCTTCAAGCAGGGCTGAAGCGCTTGGTAGAACTTCTTCGCCCACGCTGCCGGATTATTTCCTCGTGGAAGACCGCTGAACATGCTGACCTGTTGAATACTGGACCTGAGATGGATCATCGTATCGTCGGCATGAACTGCGTACGTGATGGGGCCACCCCTGACCGGGCTGTGGATCTCAGAGCCGACCCAGTCCATGTTCTTCGTTTTCGAAATCAGTGCCGCCGCTCTCGGACAGGCGTTCAAGTCCGCCTGAAGCCAATCAAGTTCCGAGCCATCCAGAACGGTCTTGATCTCTTCGTCGGTACGCGGGGCTTTCGCGTCGATGCGGTCGATCAGCAAGCGCCCGGCGGTTCTGGGACGCTCGTGGCTGGCCAGGCCATGGACGCGCATCATCCGAGCTGTGCGGCGGTACCAACAGCGGGGCCCGACCGGCTCCGGACGCACGCATCCCTCGTGCAACGCGATCGCATAAACCGGCCATCCCCAATCGTCTCCGGTATAGGTGATGGATATCAGGGGCTCTAGCAGGGTTTCCTGTTTGAAGAACGTGTTCGGGTTGAACGCTATCTCTCTCACACGGGCGCTGAGCGATTCCAGCTCGGGCGCGTCTTTGCGACGGGGGACAGAGGATGCGGATGTCTCCGGCGGCGCCGGAAGCAGTCCCGCAATCGCCAACAAGAAGATTGAGACCCGCATGTGCGGAGTATTGGCCGCTGTCGACCGCGGGGCAAGTGGGACCTTCGCGGCCGGCCGCCGTCCAATCACTCCGCCGGCCACGTCTCCAGCACTTCCACGAAGCGGGTCAGCCAGGCGTTGGTCTGGTGGCCGTCGACGACGCGATGGTCGATGGTGAGCGAGACATAGGCCATCGGGCGGACCTGGATCGCGTCCACTTTGTCCACTTCGCGTACTACCACGCGCTTTTCGAGCTTTCCGACGCCGAGAATGGCGGATTGCGGCTGGTTGATGATGATCGGCGCCGCGAACAGCGAGCCCGACACGCCGTGGTTGGAGAGGGTGAAGGTGCCGCCCTTCACGTCCTCGCCGGTGAGCTTCTCCGCACGCGCCTTCTCGATCAGCTCGTCGAGGCCGGCGGCGACGCCCTTCAGCGACAGCCGCTGGACGCGGCGGAGTACGGGGACGATCAGCCCCCTGGTGCCGAGCGCGGTGCCGACGCCGATATTGACGTCGTCGAAAAGCTCGAGCCGGTCGCCATGCCAGCGGCTGTTGATCGCCGGCGCCACCTTCATCGCCTCGGCCGCCGCGGCGACGATATAGGCGGTATAGGTAAGCTTCACGCCCTTCTTGGCCCACGCATCCTTGTGCTTGGCGCGGTGCGCGATGATGGCGCTGAAGTCGGCTTCGAAAACGGCGGTGACGTGCGGCGCCTTCGTGACGGAGGCGAGCATGTTTTCGGCGATGCGCAGGCGCATGCGGTCGTGGGGGATGCTGTGCGAAGCGATGGCGGCATCGCTGGGCCCACTCGGCTGGGGCCCGGCCGGCGGCTCGGCGCGGCCGGGCAGCGCGGCTGCTTCCTCGAGCGCGCGGTCGACGTCGGCGCGGGTGACGCGGCCGCCGCGGCCGGTGCCTTCGATCCGACCCGGGTCGAGGCCGTGCTGGAGGCAGGCGCGGCGCACCGAGGGGGAGAGGCGGAGCTCCGCCGCCGCAGCGGAGGCTAATGCCCCGGGGGCTGAAAAGCTCGGAGCCTGTCCGCCCTGGGGTCCCAGCCTGCGCTGGGACGAGGGTTCCGGCTCGTGCCCCGCCACCTCCGCCACCGGCGCGATCCGGCCGAGCACCGCCCCTGGCGCGGCCTCGTCATTGCTGTGGAGCAGGATTTCGCGCAGCACGCCCGCGGCCGGAGCGGGCACCTCGACGGCGACCTTGTCGGTCTCGAGCTCGACCAAGGGGTCGTTCTCCTCGACCCGATCGCCGACCTGCTTCAGCCACGCGCGGACCACCGCCTGGGTGCCCTCCTGCTCGAGCGGCGCGACGACGTCGATCATGACGCGCCCCACAGCGCGTCACCCCAGCGCAAGCTGGGGTCCCAGCTCATCTGGCCGTGCCTCTTCCTGGCTGGGACCCCAGCCTTCGCTGGGGTGACGACGATTTCGCTGGCGCCCTGGCAAACCATCCTCAGAACCCCACCAGCTCTTCGATCTTCGCCCTTATTCGCCCGACGCTCGGCACCGCCCAGTCCAGCAGCACAGGATTGTGCGGGCTGGGTATGTCGGGCATCGTCACCCGCGCGACCGGCGCATCGAGGTCGAGGAAGGCCTCGTCCGCGACCACGGCGGCGATCTCGGCGCCGAAGCCGCCGGTCTTCAAATCCTCGTGGACGATCAGGCAGCGCCGCGTTCGCCGCACCGACTCCAGCACCATCTCCCGGTCCCACGGCATCAGGGTGCGAAGGTCGATCAGGTCGGCGGAAACCTGCTTGGCCGCTTCCTCGCAGCGCGGCACCATCGCCCCCCAGGTGACGATGGTGATGGCGTCGCCCTGCCGCACCTTCTTCGCGCGGCCGAACGGGAGCACATAATCGTCGCCCGGCCACGGCCGCCGCGCCCAGGCGTCGTCGAGCATCGCCCGGTGCTCGAAGAAGATCACCGGATCGTTGCCGCGCAGTCCCGAGCGGAGCAGCCCGACCGCGTCCTCGGCGTTGGACGGCACCGCCACCAGCCAGCCCGGATTGTGGACGAACTGGACCTCGTTGGTCTGGCTGTGCCACGGGTCGCCGCACTTGAAGAAGCCGCCGGGAATGCGCAGCACCATCGGCGCGGCGAACCGGTTGGCGGTGCGCCAGCGCATCGTGCCGCAATCGTTGATCTGCTCGGTGGCGGGCTCGGCATATTTGCGGAACTGGATCTCGGGCACCGGCATCAGCCCCGCCATCGCCATGCCGACCGCGCGGCCGACAATTCCTTCCTCGCTGAGGCTGGTGTCGAACACGCGGTCGTCGCCATATTTCTCCTGCAGGCCGAGCGTCACCGCATGGACGCCGCCCTTGGGGCCGATATCCTCGCCGAACAGCAGCACGCGCGGGTTGATCTCGAGCTCACGGTCGAGCGTGCGTCGGACCGCCGTCACCATGTTGATCCGCTGCCCGTCCGGCCGCGGCTCATCGTGGCTGCGCGGCGCCTGGTAGCCGTGCGTCCACTGGCCGCCGATCTTCTGCATCTCGCCCTCATAGAAGACATGGCCGAGCAAGGACTCGGGATCGGCGACGCCGCGGGCTTCGGCGATCGCCCGCGCCTCCTCCACCGCCGCCTCCGCTTCGACGGCGATCGCGTCCCATTCCTCCGCCGTGAGCAGCGATCCCACGAGCCGGGACTTGAGCTTGGGCAGCGGGTCACGCGCCCATTCGGAGGCCACGAACGCCTCCGACTTGTACGTCTGGGTATCCTGGAAGCTGTGGCCCTGGAGCCGCGGCACGGTCAGCCGGAGCAGCGCCGGACCGTTGCCGCCGCGGACATGGACGACCGCGAGCTTGAGCAGGCGCGCTGCCTCGGTGGGCTCGGTGCCGTCACCGGACCAAATCTTCAAATTGGCGAAACTTGCCAAATTTGCGGCGATATCCCCCCCCGGCGTCTGGTGGGTGGACGGCACCGAAATGCCATATTGATTGTCCTCGATGTAGAACAGCATCGGCAGCTTCTGGGTGGTGGCGATGGTCAGCGCCGACCAGAAGCCGTTGGTCGCCACCGACGCATCGCCGCCCAGCACCACCGCGATCGCGCCGTCATAGTCGCGGCGGCCGAGCACGGTTCGGTAATATTCGATCGCCTGCGCCCAGCCGGCGGTCGGAGTATATTGCGCGCCGACGCCGCCGCTCATCGGCAGCGCCGGCGCTCCGTCCGGATTGGGAAAGTTGAACACGACGCCGATGTCGCGCCCGTCCGAATAGCCGCCGGCACGGCCCATGTTGGAGCCGAGCGCATCCTCGAGCGGCACGCCGAGCGCGAGCAGTAGAGGCCGTGAACGATAATAGCCGCAGGCGGCATCCTTCGGGTGCCCAAGCAGCTGGCCGAGCATGACCTGCGCCATGTCGTGACCGCGCGCGGAGAATTGGTAGAGTATCTTCTTCTCGGGAACGAGCCGGCTCTCCTCGAGCTTGTCGAGCGCACGGCTGACCTGAACGAGATAGGCGATCCGTCGCCAGTCGAAATCGGCATCGGGCGCATCGGTTTGCGCCGCCGGCGCCATCACCGCCTCGTCAGCCATCCGCCTTCACCTTGTCCATCTTGTCGATGACCGCGGCCGCGAAGGCGTCGACATTGTCGTCGGACAGGCCGACGACGTTGAAGCGGCCGCTGGCGGCCATGTAGATGCCGTGGCTGGCCCTCAGCTCGAGCACCGCCTCGGGCGTCAGCGGCAGCATCGAGAACATGCCGTTCTGCCCGGCGATATAAGCGAGACGCTCGTCATAGCCGGCGAGCCGTTCGCGCAGGCACCGGATCCGAGCGCACATCTCCTGAAGCTCGGCATGCCAGTCGGCGCGGAGCCGGGGATCGTCGAGGATCGTGCGGACGACGGCGGCGCCGTGGTCGGGCGGCATCGACCACAAGGTGCGGGCGAGCGAGAGCAGATTGCCGAAGATCACCTCGGCATTGGCGCGGCTCGATCCCTTGACGAACAGCGACCCGGTGCGCTCGCGGTAGAGGCCGAAATTCTTATCGCAGCTGTGGGCGACGATCGCCTGGTCGGCCGCCTCGACCACCAGCCTGGTCCCCGCCGCGTCCGCCTCCAGCCCGTTGCCGAGGCCTTGATAGGCAAGGTCCACATAAGGGACGAGGCCGCGCGTGGCGACGAGCTCGGCGACCGCCCGCCATTGGCCCGGATCGAGGTCGGCGCCGGTTGGATTGTGGCAGCAGCCGTGGAGCAGGACCAGGTCGCCCGCCTCCGCGCCTTTGAGCGCCTCCATCATGCGGTCGAAGCAGACCGTGCGGCTGTCCTTGGCATAATAAGGATAATCGACCATCTCGACCCCCGCGCAGCCGATCAAAGGCGCGTGATTGGGCCAGGTGGGCTGTCCGACGAAGATGCGCGCATCGGGATTGGCGGCCTCGATCAGCTCGGCGCCGAGCCGCAGCGCGCCGCATCCGCCGGGCGTCTGCACGCCGACGATGCGCTCGTCGTGGACGCCGCCGAACAGGATCGGCTCGATCAGCTCGACGAAGCGGGCATCGCCCTGCGAACCGAGATAGGCCTTGGTCGGCTGCGTCTCGAGCAGGATCTTCTCGGCGGCCTTCACCGCGCGGAGGATGGGCGTGTTGCCGGCCGCGTCGCGATAGACGCCGACGCCGACATCCACCTTGCCGGGCCGAGGGTCGGCTTCGGCAAGGGCGATCAGGGTCAGCAGCGAATCCGAGGGCTTCGGCTCGAGACGGTCGAAAAGCCTCGGCTGGTCCGCCACGATAAAACCGTTCGCCAAGCGTGCCTCCTGTCGCGCCCGGGCAGGCCGGGCCGGATACATCTAGTCCAAACGCACGCAAAAAACGTATCAGACTGGCCCCTGAATGGACTGGAAGTGGAACGCCTGTTCAGCTATTGCGATGTTCATGAAAGAAAATGATCGGATCGACGCGATCGACCGGCGAATCATCCGCGAGCTGCAGCGCGACGCCGGGCTGAGTCATGCCGCCTTGGCCGAGAAAGTGGGCGCGTCGGCGGCTTCGGTTTGGCGGCGGGTGCGCAATTTGGAGAAAGCGGGCGCGCTGGGCAAAACAGTGCGGCTCGCCGACCCGAAGTTCCTCGACCGTTCGGTGAACGTGCTCTGCCAGGTGCGGATGACCCGCCAGACGGTCGAGGCGCGGGCCGAATTCGAGGAGTTCATCCAGTCGCGCGCCGAAATCGTCGAATGCTACGCGATGTCGGGCGAGTGGGACTATCTGCTCCGCATCGCGGTCCGCGATGTCGCCGACTATGACCGCTTCATCATGCGCGGCGTGCTGGCGCATCCGAGCGTGGCGAACGCCGCGTCCAATTTCGCGCTGCGGCAGGTCAAATATACGACGGAGATACCAGTCTGACGCCTCGTCGCCCCAGCGCAGGCTGGGGCCCCAGCGAGGGAGAGGACCCGCCCTCTTCACCCCCCGGGACCCCAGCCTTCGCTGGGGCGACGGCCAGACGGAACCCGCTTCCCTCCCGTCGATTGAATCGCCTGCGAATCGAACGGGAGACACGACATGGCGGCGCGCCCCTATTGGAAGGGTCAGATCAGGCTGGCGTTGGTCTCGATCCCGGTCGAAATCTATTCGGCCACCAAGAGCGGCGCCACCATCGCCTTCAACCAGATCCACGAGCCGACCGGCAAGAGGATCAAATATGAGAAGGTCGTGCCCGGCGTCGGCCCGGTCGATCCCGACGAGATCGTCAAGGGCTATCAATATGAGAAAGGCAGCTACGTGCTGCTCGACGACGAGGAGCTGGAGGCGGTCAAGCTGGAGAGCAAGAAGACGCTCGAGCTGACCCAGTTCGTCGACCAGCATGAAATCGACCCGCTCTATTACGAGAAGCCCTATTACGTCGTGCCCGCGGACGACCTTGCCGAGGAGGCGTTCATCGTGCTCCGCGAGGCGCTGAGGGACACCAAGAAGGTCGGGCTCGGCCAGCTTGCCATGCGCGGCCGCGAATATATCGTCAGCCTGAAGCCGTGCGGGCGCGGCATCCTGATGGAGACGTTGCGCTATGCCGACGAGGTCAACAAGGCGCAGGGATATTTCCGCGACATCGCCGACGCCCGGCCGGACCCCGAGCTGCTCGACCTCGCCGAGACCTTGATCGAGAAGAAGAGCTCGAAGTTCGACCCCGGCAAGTTCCACGACCGCTATATCGACGCGCTCCACGAGCTGATCGAGCGCAAGCGCAAGGGCAAGACGATCACCGCCGATGACGAGCCGGCGCCGAGCCGCGGCTCCAATGTCATCGACCTGATGGCGGCGCTGAAGAAGTCGATCGAGCGGCCCGGCACCGCGGTCGGCAAGGAAGCGCCCGCCAAGAAAGCGGCCGCCAAGAAGGCGCCGGCAAAAAAGGCCGCCGCCAAGGCCGCTCCCGCCCGCAAGCGAGCCTAGCGAATGGCGCGTAAGGCCGACCCGCTCGCGACCTATAACAAGAAGCGGGACTTCACGAAGACGGCCGAGCCGCCGGGCAAGCTCGAATGGAGCGGGGGCAACGGCTTCATCGTCCAGAAGCACGACGCGACGCGGCTTCATTACGACTTCCGGCTTGAGATGGACGGCACGCTCAAGAGCTGGGCGGTGACGCGGGGACCGAGCCCCAACCCCGAGGACAAGAGGCTCGCCGTCCGCACCGAGGACCACCCGCTGAGCTACGCGACCTTCGAGGGCACCATCCCCAAAGGCGAATATGGCGGCGGCACGGTGATGCTGTGGGACCGCGGCACCTGGACGCCGGACCCCCGCAAGGACCCGCGCAAGACGATCGAGGAGGGTCATCTCCACTTCACCCTCGATGGCGAGCGGATGAACGGCGAATGGGTGATGTTCCGGCTGAAGCCCCGCCCCGGCGATCGCACCGAAAATTGGATCCTCCGCAAGGTCGAGGACGGGCATGCCGGCAGCTCCGCCGGCCTCACCGAGAAATACCTCACCTCGATCAAGACCGGACGCACGATGCAGGAGATCGCCGCCGGCAAGCCGGCGAAGGAGCTGTTGAGCTTCCAGAAGGCGCTGCGGAAAGCTCCTCCCCGGCACGGGGAGGGGGACCGCTCGGAGCGCGGTGGAGGGGGCCCGGCACCGGGCAAAGGGCCCCCTCCACCACGCGCGAAAGTCGCGCGGTCCCCCTCCTCGAGCAAAGCTCGAGGAGGATTGAAGCTCCCCGCCTTCCGCGAACCCCAGAAGGCCACCCTGGTCGACAATGTCCCGTCCGGCGCCGGCTGGATGCACGAGATGAAGTTCGACGGCTATCGCTGCCTGCTCGGCATTGGTGGGGGCCGGGCGCGGGTCTATACCCGCTCCGGCCTCGACTGGTCGGACAAGTTCCCGGAGATCGCCGCGGCCGCAGCCGGCCTGGAGATCGGCTCGGCCCTACTCGACGGCGAGATCGTCAAGCTTGACGAGCAAGGCAAGAGCAATTTCTCGGCGCTCCAGCAGGCGATCAGCGAAGGCGGCCGCGGCCTCGCCCTGTTCCTGTTCGACGCGCTCGAGATCGACGGCGAGGATTTGACGCCGCTCCCCAATATCGAGCGCAAGGCGCGGCTCGCCTCCCTGCTCGGCGACGGCAAGCCGCCATTCCTGCTCTACGCCGACCATATCGTCGGCCACGGCGAGAAATTGTTCGATGCGATGTGCGAGGCCGGACAGGAGGGGATCATCTCCAAGAAGGCCGACGCGCCCTATCGCGGCGCCCGCACCAAGAGCTGGCTCAAGATCAAATGCGTGCGGCGGCAGGAATTCGTGATCGTCGGCTGGACGCCGAGCGAGGCCAAGGCGCGCGGCTTCCGCTCGCTGCTGCTGGCGCTGAACGAGGACGGCAGGCTGCGCTATGCCGGCAAGGTGGGCACCGGCTTCGACATGCAGACCTTGCAGGATCTGCTGGCCAGGTTTCGGCGGATCGAGGCGTCCAAGCCGCCGGTCGCGGTGCCGCGTGCCGACGCCCGCGGCGCGCATTGGGTGAAGCCGCAGCTGGTGGCCGAGGTCGCCTTCGCCGAATTCACGTCCGAAGGAGTGGTGCGCCACGCCAGCTTCCTCGGCCTGCGCGCGGACAAGGAGGCTTCGGAAGTCGTGGCGGAGCGGGAGCAGCCGCTCGCCAAAGCCGCGCCGGCCGCCGCCGAAGACGCCATCAAGATCAGCAATCCGGAGCGGGTGATCTTCCCCGACGCCGGCCTGACCAAGGGCCAGCTCGCCGGTTATTATCGTGAAGTCGCTTCGGTCATGCTGCCTTGGGCCGCGAACCGCCCTTTGAGCCTGGTGCGTTGCCCGCAGGGCCGGGCGAAGAAATGCTTTTTCCAGAAGCACGACGCCGGGACGTTCGGGCCGCACGTCCGCCACATCCCGATCGAGGAGAAGAGAGGCGAGATCGAGGATTATATCTATATCGCCGACCAGGCGGGGCTGATGACCTGCGTGCAGATGGGGTCGATCGAGTTCCACGGCTGGGGCTCGTCCGTGAGCGGGGTCGAGAAGCCCGACCGGCTGGTATTCGACATCGACCCCGACGAAGGCCTTGGCTTCGACCATGTCAGGAAGGCGGCGCGCGACCTCAAGCGCCATCTGGCCGACATGGGCCTGCAGACCTTCCCGATGCTGACCGGCGGCAAGGGCATCCACGTGATCGTGCCGCTCACTCCCCACGCCGAGTGGCCGGTGGTCAAGGATTTCGCGCAGCGTTTCTGCGTCGCGCTTGCCACCGCTGAGCCGGAGCGCTTCACCGCCCACCTCGCCAAGGCGCGGCGCAAGGGTCGGATGTTCCTCGACTATCTGCGCAACCAGCGCGGCGCGACCGCGATCATGCCGTACAGCGCCCGCTCCCGCGAACGCGCTCCGGTGGCCGCGCCGATCATCTGGGAAGAGCTGGACGACTATGAATCCGGCGCCCGCTACACGATCCTCGACGCGGCCCTGCTCGTCGAGCGGGCGTCGTCGCGCTCGCTACAGGGCTGGGGCGAGGCCGCGCAAACGCTGCCGGACTTATAGCATGGCGCAGCCGCTCGACCTCAATGCCGCCGATCAGGCCGCGCTCGACGCGATCGAAGACTTGGCGGGCCATGGTCACGAGATCGTCCGCTACCGCCAGGAACGCGGCGGCTTCACCAGCATCGACCAGCTCGACGAGGTGCCGGGGCTGACCGGCAAGGTCACCGCCGCGGCGCGCGGGCGGCTCAGGATCGGCTGATCAGCTGAGCGCCCGATAGACGCCGTAGACGCTGGTGATGGTCAGGATGACCCCGACCATGATCAGCATCGGCTTCGGGTTGACCCGGCTGGCGACGAACCCCCCCAGCGGCGCGGCCGCGATGCCGCCGATCAGGAGGCCGACGGTGGCGACCGTGAACGCCTCCCAGCCCAGGGACGCGATGAAGGTCGCCGAGATCGTGACGGTAACGAAGAATTCGGCGGTGTTGACGGTGCCGATCACATTGCGAGGGCTGACGCCCTGGATAAGCAGGTTGCTGGCGACGATCGGGCCCCAGCCGCCGCCGCCGGCGGCATCGAGAAAACCGCCGACCAGGCCGAGCGGCTCGACCACTCTCGCCTCGCGCTCGGCCGGCGGATATTTGATCCCCCGAACCAGCAGGTAGATGCCGATCAGCGCCAGATAGGTACGCACGATCGGGCGGGCGGCTTCCGCATTGACGTTGGACAACAGATAGGCGCCGACGACGCCGCCGATGATGCCCGGCACCACCAGCCGCAGAAACAGCTTCCAGTTCACGTTCTTGTGGAGCGTATGACTGAACCCCGACACCGCCGTCGTGAAGCTTTCCACGGTATGCACGCCCGCCGAGGCGGCCGCCGGCGGGACGCCGATGCTGATCAGCAGGGTGCTCGATATGACGCCGAACGCCATGCCGAGCGCGCCGTCGATCATCTGCGCGACGAACCCAACCGCGATGAAAGGAAGCAGGTCGTAGAAACCGACGCCGCTGAAATCCATGAACGCCCCCTGCGCAATTGGAAGCGCCTCCGGCTGGCCGGCGGCGCCCGGTTCGGCGAGTCTCTTGTGCCGCGACTCGCCTGACCGGAGCAGAGTAGTAACTCAACTGCTAAAGTTGACAACAGGGCCGGAACGTTTTGACGGCGCGCCAGGCGGAAGCGGGTGTGAGTTAGCAATATGATACACCTTGGGGCTTGCGCAGCATGGCCTCCGTGCCCCATCTTCCGGCGAACATAGAGAAAGGGATGAGATGGCCACCGACACCAAGCTGAAGCTCGAGGCGCCCGAGGTGCTCGCGCCGGTCCAGCCCGAACAGGCGGTCGGCCTCGTTCCGGTCCGGGAGGAGGTCAAGTCGAAGCTCGAGGTGGTGGTCGACAAGTTCATCGACGAATTGGTCGCGGTCGACGCCAACAGCCCCGAATTCGGCAAGAAGATCGACGAGCTCACCAATATGGGCCGCAAGGAGATCGCCGCCGCGGCCGGACAGTCGAACCGCTTCCTCGACCGCCCTGTCAAGGCGATCGACAAGGATAGCGGCATCGGCGCCGACCTCACCGAGCTCCGCCGCACCGTCGAAGATCTGGATCCGTCGCGCCGCGGCAAGCTGACCGGACCGCGCCGGCTGTTCGGGATCATCCCGTTCGGCTCGAAGCTGAGAAACTATTTCGACGGCTACAAATCCGCCCAGTCGCACATCGCGACGATCCTGGCCCGGCTCGCCTCGGGCAAGGACGAGTTGCTGATGGACAATGCCGCGATCGCCACCGAGCGCGCCAATCTGTGGAAGGCGATGGGGCAGCTCGAGCAGATGATCCATATCTCCAAGACGATGGACCAGAGGCTCGAGGACAAGGCCAACGAGCTCGACGCGACGGACCCCGCCAAGGCCAAGGCGATCCGCGAAACGGCTCTGTTCTACACCCGCCAGCGCACCACTGACCTGCTCACCCAGATGGCGGTGAGCGTGCAGGGCTATCTCGCGCTCGACCTCGTCAAGAAGAACAATGTCGAGCTTGTGAAGGGGGTCGACCGCGCCTCGACCACCACCGTTGCGGCGCTGCGCACCGCGGTCACGGTGGCCCAGGCGCTGACCAGCCAGAAACTGGTGCTCGACCAGATCACCGCGCTCAACACCACCACCGCGAATGTCATCGACGGCACCGGCGAGATGCTCAGGAACCAGACCGGCGAGATCCACAAGCAAGCGGCATCGGCGACGATCCCGCTGGAGACGCTGCAGCGCGCGTTCCAGAACATCTACGACACCATGGATTCGATCGACCAGTTCAAGCTGGAGGCGCTCGGCAACATGAAGCAGACGGTCGACGTGCTCACCGGCGAGGTCGAGAAATCCCGCGGCTACATCGCCCGCGCCGAAGGGGTCGAGCAGAACCGGCTGACCGGCTCCACCGCCTCGCCGCTGACGGCGATCGAGGGCTAGGATGGCCAAGCCGCCGCGCAGCGTCGACCAGGCGATCGCCCGCTTCGACGAATATTCGGCGCGGCTCGACGGCCATGTGCCGGCGGCGACCGCGGCGCGGCGGCGGCAGCTGTCGCGCACCGCCGCCTCGGTCGGGAGGCGGCTCGCCAGCATGGGCGCGGCGCTCGCCGCCTTGATCGTCGCGACGATCGGCTTCGGGC